>CBIHNH010000050.1:0-1683 GCA_966211425.1 uncultured bacterium | reverse complement strand
AGAACCAGTATATATTTCATACGCTTATTGTAGCAGTGAGGACTAAGAAGGTGCTCTTAGAGTTTGGCTTCGGGATAGATCGCCTTCGTCACCTCATCGATTTCATGTCGAAGCTGAGGGAACGGCACACCTTCGCGGGCGGTAACACCTTCAAAGATCCAGAAAACACGCTCGCTGTAGCCGAGGCCGCACGCCGGCGGCATGCCGTATTCGAGCATCTCAACAAAGTCGATATCGAGCATCATCGCTTCCTCATCACCGGCGTCGCGCATGTTCTGCTGCTCGATAAATCGGTTGTACTGGTCGATCGGGTCATTGAGCTCAGAGAAAAGGTTGCAGAGCTCTGAACCGGCGATCACGACTTGGGCACGCTGCGTCATCTCCGGGCGATCAGGGTGCGTCTTTGCGAGCGGGCTGATGAACGTTGGCGTGTTGATGAGCCATACGGGACCGGCGACATCTTTGCGGATGTTTTTCCAGAGCTTATCGATACCGCGTGATTTGTTCTCGGCCTTCTCCACCTCGAGTTTGTTGTCTTTGAGCGCCTTGGTAACTTGCTCAAGCGTACAGTCGTACGGATCGATACCGTAGCGTTTTTTGATAGTTTCAGCGTAATCCCACTGCTCCCACTCCTTGTCGAGATCGACGTCAAAGTCACCGAGTTTGAACTGGAGCGTGCCGAACGTTTCACCTAGAATATATTTGAACATGTCTTCCTGGAGCTTCATGCCGTCTTTCCAGTCGGCATAGGCCCAGTACCACTCCATCGCTATATGCTCTGGCAAGTGTTCGTCAGAATAGTTCTCGTTGCGGAATCGCGGTCCTATGTCGTAGACCTTCTCAAAGCCAGCACCGAGGAGGCGTTTCAGCGGCAACTCATGCGAGATACGCAGATAAAAGTCGTTATCAAGTGCATCCATGTGCGTTACGAATGGGTTGGCGTCAGCGCCACCGGTCGTGTGCTCGAGGACGGGAACGTTGACTTCATAAAAACTGCGTTCGTTGAGGAAATCTCGTGTCGCCTGCCAAAACCGGGCTCGGCGGACAAAACGGTCGCGCACATCTTCGTTAACGTTCATGTCGACATAGCGTCGGCGCATGCGCTCCTCTTTATTCGTAAAGCCATCCTGCTTTGTTGGCATTGGCCGGAGGCTCTTTGTCAGCAGTCGGAGCTGTCGGACATCGACAGAGATCTCCCCTGTTTTGGTTTTGATCACCGGACCTGTTGCCTGAACAAAGTCACCGGTATCGAGCAGCGGTAGTTCGCTCATCCCGACCTGGCTAAAGCTCGCGTCGAGCGGCTGCACGGTGTCGCCCTTCATAAAGAGTTGTACCTGGCCGCTCATGTCGCGCAGCACGATAAACGCCAGTTGTCCGAACTTGCGGATACCGGCGACGCGCCCGACAATCGTCACTTCCTGATTTTCAAGATCACCGAACTCATCAACGACCTGCTTGGTTGTGTGAGTCCGTTCCGCCTTCGCAGGATACGGGTTAATACCGAGCTGTTTTAGCTCATCGAGTTTTCTCAGTCGTTCGTCGCGTAGTTCTTTGAGTGTAGCCATATCGTTTTTCACTATACCAGAACAGAGGTGATTTGTCGCTTTGTTTCGGAGTTGATACAGTAAACCATATGAAAAAAACAATCTTATAAAAACAAAACTTCCATATCGACATCGGTGC
>CBIHNH010000049.1:0-2550 GCA_966211425.1 uncultured bacterium | reverse complement strand
TAATATCTGGTCCTTGTTGTACATACGCTCAACTTCTACGGACAATATCAGCTCTTTGATCTTGCGCGGGATACCGCCCAACCCCCGGTTGCCGGCTTCGTCAGCAAAGAAAACCTGTTTGACGAGTTGCTGGGTAAGCGTCGATCCACCCTGAGTTGCGCCATCGCCTTGGACGTTGCTGATTGCTGCGCGGGTGATACCGGTTAGGCTGAAGCCAACGTGCTTGTAGAAGTCTTTATCCTCGATAGCGATGGTCGCTTTTTTCATCGAATCAGCGATATCTTCAGACTTGACGACCAGCTTGTAATCACCGTCACCCTTGTCCTCCCACAGCAGTTGGCCGTTGCGGTCGTAGTACTTTGTGACGGTTGTTTGGACGCGCTTACTTAGCTCGCTCGGACGAATTGCGTCGAGCTCACGACGATAGTAGGCGAATAACGCACCGAACATGAGTACCATGAGCAAGATACCGACACCACCGATCTTGAGCGCCATGATCCCACCTTCTCGGCTGAACCAATAAGCGAAGAAACGTCGTGGATGAAGACGGTACATAAACCGCTTGACTGGATGTTTCGGGAGGGTAGCGAGATACTCGGCCTTACGGCGTGAACGATAGTCCTTGTTTGATCGACGACGATTGTTTAGGTTAGCGTAAACGTTAAGTGCCTTGTTGCTACGTTTTTTCGACGGCATAATTAGAAATCGATACTCCCTCTCGAGTGTTTAAACTTATGCATAAGTATACACGAATGCATCACTCACAACTACTTTTACGGTATACTAACTAACAGAGGTATTTAAGATACAGGAAATCCGAAACAACTATGACTTTAGCCGAAGAACTGACCTGGCGAGGATTCGTCAACCAGACTACATTTTCAGATATCAGCGCCGTTAATGAGCCACGCACGCTCTACTGGGGCGTTGACCCGAGTGCCGACTCTATGACTATCGGCAATCTTGCCGCAGCTATGATGGTCCGACATTTTATTGCGCATGGCTACAAGGCTATCCTCCTGGTCGGCGGTGCCACCGGTATGATCGGCGACCCCGACGGCAAAAAGCAAGAGCGGGACCTCATAACCCTCGAAGAGATCGCAGCCAACAAAGAAGCAATCGCCGGCCAATACAAAACCGTCTTTGACGGACAGGCGTTTGAGATTGTCGACAATTATGACTGGTTTAAGAACATCAACTACCTAGACTTCCTCCGTGTCATCGGTAAGCACATGTCGATAACCCAGATGCTTGATCGCGAGTTTGTCCAGAGTCGCATAGGCGAAGGCGGTGCAGGCATCAGCTATGCGGAGTTTAGTTACTCGCTCATACAGGGCTATGATTTTCTCCATCTGTTCCGCGAAAAAGGCGCGACGCTTCAGGTTTGCGGCGCTGATCAATGGGGCAACAGTATCACTGGCGTTAGTCTGATACGGAAACTAGAGGGTGGTGAAGCGCACGTCTACTCGACACCGCTGATCGTAAACCGTGCGACCGGCAAAAAGTTCGGCAAGTCCGAAGACGGCGCCGTTTGGCTCGACCCAAACAAAACCAGCCCGTTCAAGTTCTACCAGTTCTGGCTCAACACCGACGACGAAGGCGTGATCGATTACCTAAAGGTATACACACTGCTAACAAAAGAGGCTGTCGAGGAGCTTGCCGCCGCCACTGCCGAAAATGCTGCCAACAGGACCGCTCAGCGAGCACTGGCCTATGAAGCAACCAAGATCGTACACGGCGAAGCACAAGCCGAGCAGTCAAAAAATGTTACAGAAGTTCTCTTCGGTGGCCGGCCGTTTGCCGACCTAAATAACGATGAGCTCGATGCGCTAGCCCAGGAGATCCCGACCACTGATAGCGGTCACATTGTCGAGGCTCTCGTAGCGAGTGGCGTTGCGACGAGTAACGGCGAAGCCAAGCGTTTGCTTGTTGGCGGTGCAGTCAGCGTAAACGGTGAAAAAGTTCTAGAGGATAGCGAGCTTTCCAGTCCGTGTCTTATTAAAAAAGGCAAAAACAGCTTTATTCTGGTCCGCTAATGATCCGGCTTACGACGCCACTTACGGCTATAAAGGGCGTTGGCCCAAAAACGGCTGAACAGTTGGCGGTAGCTGGCCTCAATACAGTCGGGGATCTGATACACTTTCTGCCTCGAAAACACGAAGATTTCTCAGCGGTAGGTAAGATCGCACATATAAAACCGGGCAAAGTTTCGGTAAAGGGGTCATTTAGCGGTGTCACGACCCGACGGGTTCGTCGTGGTATGAGTGTTACCGAGGCGGTTCTCGTCGATGATAGCGCCAAAGTCCCCGTCGTCTGGTTTAACCAGGGCTATCGTACCGAGCAGCTCAAAAGTGGCGGCGAATGGTTAGTTTCTGGGGAGTTCGGGCTGCAGCGACAACGCTACCAGATCGTCAACCCGAGCGTTGAGCAGGTCAAGGACTTGGCGGTCAGCGGTGGTCGTATCGTGCCGGTATATCCTGCCATCCGCGGGCTCAAATCTCAACTGGTACGCAAGATCCTCATAGAACTGCGACCGGCGATCATGGGGCT
>CBIHNH010000048.1:0-2780 GCA_966211425.1 uncultured bacterium | reverse complement strand
ATATTTTCACCGATCACAAACGGGTCAAGTGTCCCGTACAGGATCTCGATAGGTTTTTTTATACGAACGATGTCGCTGGTTGTCGTCTGATTCATGATATTTGCCCGCAGCGCCGATGCATACGAGTCGATATTGAGTGCATGCACATCGAAATCAGGATTGAGAAGGTTATATTTCTTGGCCAGTTTTGAAAGGCGTACGATATTTTGCGGATCCTTGAGCGCTAGTTCATACAATCGTCTGAGCTGCTCATCACGTGCGATAAAGAGACGTTGATCATCATTTGGGTCTACGTTATAGAGCGGCGGACTGCAGAGTATCAGCGACGCGACCAACGCAGGATACCGCTTTGCGAACTCAACCGCAACCAGGCAGCCCATAGAGTGTCCGACCAGAATAACCTGCTGCCGCAAGCCAACCCTGAGTAGCGTTTTCGCCAGAGAGCGTGCTTGCGTCTTTGCGTCATAAGCAGCCCAGTCGGGCTGTGGCGAATCACCAAATCCCAACAGATCAACAACCACGATATTGACATCGTCAGGGAGAAGCATCGAAACTTCGTCCCACGTCTTGCCAGCGTTACCGATACCGTGCAAAAACACCAGCGTAGCGCGTGGTTTTGGCACACTTGATTGACGATACACATGGAGCGTGAACGGAACCCGCAAATAGTGATGCCATAGCTTTTCAAACACCTTAAGCTCTTACCAATTCTTAAAGTTTTTAACGATACCAAATATGATAAAACCCCAGATCAATACACCGACCAACAGGTTGGTTATGAAAAGTGACTCAGGCCAAATCATACCGACGAAATAATGAGCGACAAAGAACGCGACGAGGCCGATGACCAGGTAGTTCACGCCTTTTTTGAGTCTAGCCCCCTGTGAGGTCACGATATTTTGTGCTTGATCTAATACACGTTCATCACGATAATATTCCGTCTGATCCTTGAGCTCTGCGCCTATCGTCTGGATGATTGCGGCGAGCTGTTGGAGCTGCGCCTGCGAGTCGAGATCAAAATGAGCCGTGTGGTAGATAAAAAGACTATCGTCGATAACTTCCATGTCATATTTTGCGCCGCTATCTATGAGCACCGCCATCACGTCGGGCGTAAACACATAGAGTGCATCACGCTCATACTGCTGCGGCGCGTAGAGCGTGTAGTATGTATCGAAATTCCCTTCGAGCGACAGCGTCTGAGATTTATCGAATGTATCTGGCAGGTTGGAAAATGCTAAAAAATTATTGTGTCTCGCATCGAGCACCATGTGCGGCAGCTTTCGATCAAGTTTTATCCTTACGTAGCCATAGTTATGAGTTGACCTGCTCTTGCCACTACCGGTCACGTAGACATAGTTACCAATCTCAGTATTGCCTGGAAAGCTTAGCAGCTCCCTCAACTCACGTGAACGGCCTTCGTCAAATATCATTCCCGGGTAACTCGGCGACGGCTGATCGAATGTGAAGGTAAGTCCGTTTGCGATTGCAAATCGGTCGATCCTCACAAAGCGCTTGTAGCGGTAGTTATAGCCGAAAACCGTGAGGAAGCCTATGCCTAGCGACATAATCACCCAGATCGGTAAAAGCAGAAAGATTAGGCCAGTGTTCTGGTTTATCGCCGCGATGACAGCCCCAGTCAACATCACACCAACAAGCACTCCACCCAGGAGGCTGGCGCCTATAAAAATCTTCTTATCGGATAGTTTTGAACGCGGCTGCTTAGCCTTGTAGGCTGCAACATCTGCTTTCGTAACCTCGAGTCCTAGCGGAGTAAAATCAAGCCCGGTGCTACGTATGTCTGTTTTTGGGTTATCCATCTATCAGCTATTGTAACAAAGTCACGGGGCGCTACAGCTGGATCAGCAAGCTGTCTTCTTCTTTGGCTTCGGGTTCTTTGAGTGGCTTCTTACTCTTGATCTCATAGCGAAGGCCTGTAACTGGTGACTCGATATAGTCATCGTTGAGTAAGTTCACGAACTTGACCAAGTCTTTTTCATCCATGATGATGATCGCGCCGCTATCATCTTCCATGAGATCGACGCCTACTTCTTCGGCGTGGTTCATGAGCTGTTCCTGCGTCATCAAAGTCGGCTCGATCTTTTGCAGTTTCTTGATAGTCGACCGGCGTCCTTTGACGAGATTTTGTATCGTCAGGCCTTCCGCAAAACTGAGGCGAAAGTTCGCTTCGATCTCACGAACCTTTTGGTCGGCGATAAAGGCTTCTTTTGCGTCATATCCGAACAGGCTCTTGAGTTTCGACTGCGAGAACACGTACATGTCACTCTCGAGCACGAGCAGCTGGTTGTCCGCAGGGACCCGGATCGCAGCGTCAGCATCAAAGGGTACGAACTTGCCATTTCTAACCATCCAGCCTACTTTGCCACTCATCATCTGTGCAGCCGGCAACTGTTTTATCACATAAAACGTCGGCATGCCTTCATGCGAAACACGGGCGATCGCGCCTTTCATGCGCTTGATCTCATGCGTTTCGTCGCTAAAGAGCTCCATCTCGCTCTCCTGGGTTTTGACCCAGGTCAGGACGTTAACGGCTTTTTCAACGTTTTTTAGTCGTGTCCGTTGCAGTACGTCCGCTTCGGCTTCGGCCTCTTCGAACTCACGAACCAACATCCCCTTTTCTGCGCCATCGAGCACAAACTCAAGGATCTCGTCGATAAAGATTGGCTCCATCTGCTTATCGAGTTCTTTGCTGCGGCTTGTCCGGTATACGATGCCGTTCTTGTTGAAAAAGAACAGGTCAATGTTCAGCTCGTCTTTGTACT
>CBIHNH010000047.1:0-3083 GCA_966211425.1 uncultured bacterium | reverse complement strand
AGTCGTGCACCGCAGTTATCACATCGAAGCACGCCGCTATCGATAGTCTCTTTTAGCTCTCGGGCGAAACAGAGTATACTAGAGCCAACCATGGATGGGCCCATACAAAAACTGATCGTAGAGCAATACGAACTCAACAAACGAAAACACGGCAATCTTCACTACACCGTCCCTTCTCTGGACACGTATCCGTATCAGTGGTTTTGGGATAGTTGCTTTCACGCAATCACGCTGAGTTACATCGACCCTGAGCGCGCAAAGGAGGAGCTAAAACTTCTCCTGAAGGGGCAGTTCAAGAACGGTATGTTTCCGCATATCATTTACTGGCAGCGGATAGCCAACTCACCTTTTCCTGATATCAAATGGGGCAAACGACATACTAGCTCGATCACGCAACCTCCCGTTCTAGCGGCTGCTGTCTGGCGAATATACGAGGCCACGGGCGACGAGGAATTTGTCCGATCGATGCTGATTCCTATCCATGCCTTTCACCGTTACCTATTCGCGAGCCGTGACCCAAAACGCATCAACCTCGTTGGTGTCATCAATCCTGACGAGTCAGGCGAAGATAACTCTCCGCGATATGACTACGTTCTCGGCCTTAGCGATCCACGCCACCAGTTCGTTGAGAACTTTCGCGCCAGGCTCGAGCTCGTTGATGACTGGCGCGCAAGCAGATTTGTCATGAAGTCCCAGACAGACCTCAAACACTGGGTCTACGATGTTCCGTTCAACAGCATCCTGGCTGAAAGCCTTCGCCTCACTGCCCTGATGGCTGAGGTTGTCGGCGAAAACCGTATCGCGACCTACTCTCATGTCAAAGCCACGAACGTCCGCCTAGCGATGCGGGCACACATGCTGCACCGTCGTCTCTACCAACCGGTACACGGCCCTCGTTTGCACCGGATACATACTCGGACATGGGCGCTCTTTATGCCGCTCTATGCCGGTGTTGCAACGGCGGAAGAAGCTGCCTATGTTGTCGAGAAATTCCTCCGAAACAAACGCGAGTTTGCGCTCAACTATGGTTTACCGACTGTTTCGTTGTCAGAGCCGAGTTTTGACCCGAGCGGTGATTGGCGGGGTGACTGGTGGGTTGGGACGAACTGGCGCGGGCCGGTATGGATGGCGAGCAACTGGTTTATTATCCAAGGCCTCCTGCGCTACGGGTATCGACAGGATGCCATCAGGATATACCGGAGCTCACTGCAACTGATCAAACAGTCTGGACTTCGTGAGTACTATGACCCACTGACCGGAAAGGGTCACGGCGCCCAAGGATTTACCTGGGGCGGCCTAGTCCTCGATATGCAGCAGCTGCTAGAGAGCAAATAGCATAGTGCTTACTCTTGACAATCCATTTTTGTTGTGCTAATGTAGATGTATTGCAATCGATGAGCGCACAGGGTCGCTTCTTTGAAAAGCGCACCATACACTCGTCTAATCACTTAGACACGGCGCTATCACCGAATCTCCTACGCATTCGCCGCCTGTAATACACATATTATTTATATTTTGTGTTTTCACGCTGAGTTCACGTGTATTTTCTCCACGAGGAGTGATCCAGAAACTTGATGATGCGAATACAAAGACAGAAAGGTCATTTTTAACAATGCCATATACCAACACACGCCGTCGAACCGGCAGTCCAACACGCCGCGGAGCTGGTGTCTCATCATTCCGCCCACGCCACAACCGTGGCCCAAAGCGGAGCACTGGTGCATACATCCACCCATCAAAGTTCGTTAACGCTGCCGTCAAGAAAAAAGACGAGGTTCCTTACGAGGCAAAGCACCGCTTTGTCGACTTTCCGTTTAGCCAAGCACTGCAGGCTAACATCGCTCACAAGGGCTATGAAACACCGAGTGCGATCCAAGACCAGTCGATCCCTCACGCTCTCGAAGGACGTGACATCATCGGCCTGGCAAACACTGGTACGGGTAAAACCGCTGCCTTCTTGCTGCCGATCATCGAACGTCTCGAGCGAACCGCCCCACAGCCAACCGTGCTTATCATGGCACCAACGCGTGAGCTCGCTCAGCAGATCGATGCAGAATTCCGTGTCTTTGCGAACGGTATGAAGCTCTTTTCTACAGTTGTTGTTGGTGGTACCAACATCGATCGTCAGATCCGTGACATCCGTCGCCGACCTCACGTCGTTATCGGTACTCCAGGACGCCTCAAGGATCTCCTGAACCGTAAGGCACTTAGCCTCGACAACGTCAGTACTTTGGTGCTCGACGAAGCCGACCGTATGCTCGACATGGGCTTTTTGACAGACATCAAGGCTATCGTCGCTCAGGCACCGGCCGACCGTCAGACGCTATTCTTTAGCGCGACGATCACACCGGACATCGAGCGAATCATCAACGATTTCCTCCGTGAACCTGTAACTGTTTCTGTCCGTACCAGCGAAACCGCTGAGCACGTTGAGCAAACTGTGATCGAAGCTCGCGACAAAACTCACAAAGTAGAGTTACTCCGCGATCTGCTCGAGCAGGAACACTACAACAAGGTTCTCGTCTTTGGTGAAACAAAGTTCGGCGTACAGCGCCTGGCTGATCACCTATCAAAAGACGGCATACCTTCAGAAGCTATTCACGGTAACAAATCCCAGGGTCAGCGTCAGCGCGCACTCAAGGCTTTCCGCGACGAACGCGTTCGTGTCCTCGTCGCAACCGACGTTGCAGCACGCGGTCTCGACATCCCGAACGTTTCGCACGTGATCAACTTTGACCAGCCAAAGACCTACGAGGACTACATCCACCGTATCGGTCGTACTGGTCGTGGTGGCGCCAGCGGCACAGCTCACACCTTCGTGACAAAATAAGTCATCGAAGACAAATAAAATATCCGGCACAGTACGTGCCGGATATTTTATTTGACCGATAGGCTCTATGCCCATCATGGCCTACCGCTTACAGCGTCATGACTGCTACAAAGCAGCTATGCAACCGCTATGTTCAACTCTTCGGCTGGGCGAAGTGGAACATAGATAGGCTCATTGTTGAAGTCGTGAGCGATAGAACTCTGCTCTACATGCAGCTCTAGACATACTCCTGCGTCTGGGTCGACGAGTTGAT
>CBIHNH010000046.1:0-3215 GCA_966211425.1 uncultured bacterium | reverse complement strand
CCTTCTGAGCGCCTGCATCCTTGAGGGTTACAGTGTATTCAGACTTTTCGTCTTCAGCGGCAGCAGCGTCGCCACCAGCAGCTGGACCAGCAACAGCGACTGCAGCAGCTGCAGGCTCGATGCCATATTCGTCCTTGAGGACAGTTTTGAGTTCGTTTACTTCAAGTACAGTGAGTTTGGTCAACTCTTCTGCGAGTTTCTTTACATCAGCCATGATTGACTCCTTAGTTAATTAACGGGTTTGTTGGGTGTCTGCCTAAATACTTAGGCAGTAGCTTTGGCTTCGACGCCGTCAAGGAGGGCGTGAAGATTGCCAGAGAGTGCGTTCGTAACGTCGTGTACCGGTGAAAGCAGCTGTGCGACGACTTCGCCGATGAGCTGGTTCTTGCTCGGAAGACCGGCAAGCGCCGTTACATCAGCGCCGCTGAGCGCAAGGCCTTCGGCTGAAAAACCACCAGCCAGCTCGAGAGCTGGGTGTGTTTTTGCGAACGTATGAAGCACCTGTGCGGGTGCGACTTCGTCGGTAACGCTGTAGGCGTAGATCAGCTGTCCGGTGAGTAGTGACGTATCAGTATCTTTGAACGTCTTTACTTCGCCCATCGCGACCCGTACGAGACGGTTCTTGATAACGACGATTACGACACCAGCTTCTCGGGCGCTGCGACGCAGTTCCTGAACATCAGCAACGCTGAGTCCATGGTAGTGCGCGAATGCAAACGCTTTTGAGCCTGCGAACGCCTCACTCATCTGTGCAACCAAAGCTTCTTTCTTATCGCGTGAAATAGCCATAGAAATGTTCCTTTTCTAAAAGGTTAGCATTTGGTTAGGTGTGCCCGGATTGTCAATGATGCTCGTTACCGCAGTACAAAAACTGGCGTATCGCCAGAGTTCATCGTTCGGTGCATATGAAGAAATTCAATTGCCTCGGTAGCTGATTAAGTCTTTCGACCGCTACTGTCTCTGGTAACGTTAGTGATATTATAGCAAATCAGGAGATATTTTCAAGGGGTTACACGCTTGACACCCCTTTTGGCGCACGGTACGCTTATAGCAATGAAATCGTATGGTTTTCAATCAGTGATGAACCGCGGCCTCGTCAAGGGCCTCATTCTCATTGATCGATAGCTGCTCGGTTTCGTTACACAATCCCAGAAAATGAAACCGAGCAGATAGCTCGGATTTTTGTTTTCCTGGTCCAGGCACATTGACAGGAAGGTACTGCGCATGAGAGATCCTTATCTCATCGACGAGAAGGTTGGCGAGATAGCTGACCTGATCGAACAAACACAGTTGAGCCCAGAGAACGGCCACGCACTACACCAGGCACTGGTTGATGCTGGTGAAGCAACGGGAGCGCCTCTGTCTACTATCGCCAAGAAGCTCGCTAAGGTGCTTCACGACAGCGACAAGATCAGGCCGGCTCGTAAGGACTACCTCGCGAACTGGCTTGCCAAGTATGTTCCGTACGCCACGAGGAGGTGAACGGCATGAACAGCAAGGAACTGCAAGACGTCTATGCGCCTCAACAGCTCGGCGATTCGCATACTCTCTCGTTCCCTGGTGACGAAGGGTTGGCCCCCGTGTACTTTGATGTGCCAACGGCAGCCACAGACAACACCATGACGCACGACACCTTCACCGACTAGGTCGGGGCCCTGCTCTGAACGACCGTAACCCGGTTCGTTCGCGCCTGAAGGGGCTGTGGGGAGTGGCGGCTTACAAGCTACCACTCCCCACCCCTGAAAACTTGACAAGATGCTTATCTTTTTGATATAATATACTTTTGATGAGTGAAGAAACTTCTCATACTCCAGACGGTAAGCATGCTGACGAAACGAAAAATGTATTTTTTTCTGTGCCCGGTGCTGCTCAAAGTCTCGGCAATGCTGTCTTGCAACGGTTTAACGCCATTATCCCACGGCCTGATACAGAGCGACGACTAACCCCTATCGAAGAGCTAGTGCGTGAACAGAACGAATACATCGATATGCGTAAGCACGCACACCTGACCACTAACCTATTCCGTGCCCAGCCTGAGGAAGTTGAACTATCTCGCGTAAACTCCCTCATGAATACCTATCGTTCCGAACTCGAGGAGCGTCACACACTCGCCGACCGGTATGCGTTGTTTATGGACGAGCGTTTCACTGACTATGTTTACACCCTTGATTTAGCCGAGACCAAACAAGCCGGCTCCCATGAAGAGATCGAAAAGCTGAAGGCGGAGTATGTCGAGCTTCGCGATCGACTAGTGTCGCGTGGAACGATCGACGGAGAGCTGGATCGATCCGATAAGACGAGCCAGTTCCTCTTCTCCACGATGAAACACGAGCTATACGCAACCGGTATGCGAAACCGCAAACTGTTCTGCTTTGAGCGGGATGGTCGCAAGATCACCGTTGCAAAACGCATGGATTTTCTCATCTCCCGTTCAGAGATATCCGATATTGAACTCTCGTCTGGCCACATAGAGCTAACGAAAAAACACAAGATACAAAAACTCATCGACACCCAAGACGAAGTGATTGTGCCTGTTCGTACGGTATATTTCGCAACAAATCAGGAAGCAAAAGAACCTAAGTAACAAGCGGTTCGATGTGTCGCCAGATGGCGGCCTCGACTTCATCTGGAGTTCCCGATGCGTCAAGTAGCGGTATATCTTTTAGCTCTGCCCAGTCGATATAGCCTTGTTTTATGCGCTGCTGAAAATCCTCTGGCTGTGATTCGTAAGTATCTAGTATTTCGAGCTCACCCCGTTTTGCGATCCTCTCTTCTCGAACCGCATGGTCTACGTCCAATATTAGGCCCAAGTCAGGATTCATATAGCGTGATCCGCCAACACTCATGGTGTAGGTGTTTTCTATTACATCGTAGGGCACGCCTGCAGCCGATCCTTGATACGCGATAGTTGACCACCAGCTACGCGCCGTAACTACCCACTCTCCTCTGTCTAATGCGGGCTCCATTGCTTGAACCCAGTTGGCGCGACGTGCTGCTGTGAAGAGCTGGACATCAACGTAGGGGTCTCGCTCAAGAGAGCCGTTTTTGAGAATTTTGCGTATCTCAGTTGCGATTGGCACTAGTGATGTGCCGTCTTCGGTTGTCGCGCCATCGGGCTCCTCAACTAAGAAATTACAGACCTTTACACCTAACTTTTTTAGACGCTCACGTAGCCTTTTCGCCTGCTCCGTTTTGCCTGTTCCGTCATGACCTTC
>CBIHNH010000045.1:0-3454 GCA_966211425.1 uncultured bacterium | reverse complement strand
ACTGCCGCCCATATGGAGGAGCGTTTCATAGAGGTCGTTAATCGTCGGCGGTAGCGAGTTGTGCGTTAGCGGATCGCTCGTGATGCCAGCGCGAGCATAAGTATCAATCAGGGCCTGGTCGAGGTCGGCTTCTTCTGACGGAGCGAGGGCTGAGACCGCGACACCGTTGGCTGCTATCTGGCTGCCACCGAGCATGAGCCGCAATAGACCGTGGAGCGTCACAAGGTTGGCGCGTAGTGCATCCTCGGCATCATCACTGTCGATAACGCGCGGTAGGTCGAACGGGTTGATGCGTACGCTCGAGTTGAGGCTGAGTTGGATATAACTGCCGCCAACCGCCTCCGCCAGGCGCTGATATTCATTTTCCGGGTCGATGATGATAACGTCGGCGCCCATCATCATGCTGCGCAGTGCCTCGAGTTTGACGGTGAACGACTTACCGGCACCAGACTTTGCGAAAACGACCATGTTGGCGTTCTCGAGTGAGAAACGGTCAAAGATAACCAGGCCGTTGTTATGCATGTTTATACCGTAGAGCACACCCTTTTCCTGGGTGAGATCGGCACTGGTGAATGGAAAGCTGGTTGATATAGCACCAGTGTTCATATTGCGGCGGATCTGCAGCTGGTCGGTCATCTGCGGTATCGTACTGTTCAATCCCTGCTCTTGCTGTGAGCTGGCGACCTTACTGAACACCAACTGTTGGCCGAGGATGGTTTCGATCTTGTGCTGGACGAACGCGAGCTCGTCGAGGCTATCAGCGTACATCGTCATGTAGAGGCCATAGCGGAAGAACCGTTCAGCACCGACCTGGAGTTGGTCACGAAGCTCCTCTGCGTCCTGGATGGCAGCTTCGAGTCCTGGATCACGAACCTTTCCGTGCTCGGCGTTGATAGAGATACTCGCCTCGAGCTGGCCAACTTTTTTGCGGAGGTTATTGAGCACCACTTGGCTCTCAACCGGGTAGATGAACATACTGACGTCGATAACTTCGTCGACGTTGATGATACTGCTGAGCCAGCCGGTGTAGATCTGGCGTGGGTAACCGTAGATATAGAGGGTGCGGCCGTATTTTGTACCGATACGGAAGTATGCGCTCTGGATCTCGAGGCTACTCGGCGCGATCAGGTCTCGGAGGGTGGTTATTCCCTTGAGGAACTCGGTCTCAACTTCTTGTTGTTCGCGCTGTCGTTGCTGTTCGGCGATGTCTATCGCACTTTGTTTTTTCTTGCCAAATGCCACGTTACTGAACCCCCTTATCGAGATGTGGTTGCGGGGCGGCACCGTCGCCTTTTCGGACATAGGTCGACGTAAGGTTCTCGAAGTTACCGAGTGGTTCGCGTACGGCAGTGTCAGGGTTGTACATGTTGTAATAGAGCTCACCAAGCTGCTTGGTGTTGAGCTGAGTACATTTTATACCCATTTGGAACAGACCGCTCATGACGGCGTTAACACGGTTACCGAGCTCTTCCTTTGCTTTTGTGTAGGCGGCCTGATCGATGGTGACGACTTTTTGTTGGTCGGGTTTCAAAAAAGCAGTAAAGATGTTTTTGCTGTTCTGGGCGAGAGAAGCTACGTCTCCGGCTGGGAAATATGGCACGATAACGTAAAAGTCTTTGTCCATAATATTCGTTTCCTGGGAGATAGCGTCGATAAAGCCCATGTAGTCATCCATTAGGACGCCGAGGAGCATGTTGTCCTGGTCGCGGCGGATCTTTGCTAGCCGGTCGAGATAGGGTCCGATATCGACCTTTTGAGACCGAACAAATATCTGGATCGGAAAATACAGTGAGTTGAGGAAGCTCTGGTAGCTATACTCTACCCCTTCGCGTTCGCGCGCACTCATCAGATCAAAGTTGATCGACTGACACGCGACGACCGCACGAAAACTGCCGTCGTTCATGATAGCCATGCCTTCGCGGAGCTCAGAGATCAGCAGCGTGTTCTGGGTGCTGTTCGGGTTTCTCGGTTGAGACGCTTGTGGAGTTTGGGGACCACTAGCAACAGAGCCTGACGGCATAGGCGCAGGTTGCGGCTGCTGAGCTGCTTGCTGTTGGTTATTTGGATCCATCAGTAACGGTTCCCTTTATCCCCCACCCCTTCTAACTCTGGTTTATCGGAGCGAGATGACAACTTCGTCGTCGGTATCACTCAACCGCTGCGCCTCACGTGCGATGGCGCTAATAGAAAGGTCGTTATTGTTTGCAAGTCTCATTATATCAGGGGAGACGGTATCACTACTAGGTTGTTTTTCCGCTTGTGCTTGGGGTGCGGGAGCTGCTGGTTGTGCTGGCGCTTGTCCTGCTGGGTTTATGACGTGTTGGCGCATCGAAGATGGGTACGGGTTGTACTCAATCGCTGGTAAAGGCTCTTCGGTCGCGCCGGCTACGGCCTGAGGTGTCGCCGGAGCAACCGACTGAGGCGTCGGTGTTACGGTTTGGACGGGAGTAGGCTGAGGAGTTTGAGTCTGAACAGCCGGCGTAGATGCGGTTGCGATGGGCTGCTGTATGGCAGTCTGGAACTGGGCACGAACGGCAGATATACGGGCGTCGTCGGCCTGATTTATGCGTTGGTCGAGCGATCGAGCGACACCACTGTCAGCATCGAGGACATCGACCGCTTGTGAGGCCTCGGCGACGAATATGTCAGAGAGGCTGTCGTTAGCTGAGGTAGCACCCCTGGTTGACCAGCCCTGAGTATCGACGACCTGTGCGAGGTATGCTAGACGCTGCGATGCTTCTGAGCCGCCAAATCCCTTCAGCTGTGGGCTCTCAGATACTTTTGGTGCGGTTATCTGGACGAGAGAGATGGTACCCTCAGGATCCCAGAGGCGGTTACGTGGTTTGAAAAAGAACTTGATCATAGCGATCAGGTAGGTTTCCATCGGCTGGTCTTTACGAAGTGGCAGTGCTAGCGCGAGAAATGCCACGATGATCGGTGCCGGGATCAGGATCAAGCCGATAAATATCTGCCCAAGTAGCCACGCCATAAATATACCGAGGGCCGCCACGATCAAGTAGATGAACTGACGAAAGCTGAACGGTCCGATCAGTTTGTCTTCGGCTTCAACATCTTGGGGTACTTTATAGACTGCCATAGGCTAAGGCGTTCCTCCCCCTCCTCCGCTGCTTGATGGCGAGGTTGCAATAGTCTGGAGAATTGCACGCTTATCGTCAGACATTGCCGTAAGGGTGCGGTTGTCGAGGAGGTTTCGAGCGCGTTCTGGAGTTATTGCCCCAGTAGTAACGGCTATCTGAATATTTTGCGGTGTCTGGCCAACGAGTTCAGCATCGTTCAGGCCAGAGTATGTTTTAGGCATATTTCGAATGACCTCGATTTTCTCTGGGGTATATGCCCATGATGCAAGCGCATTGTCTTTTGGCTTCACTCCAGCAGCATTGAGATCTTTCTTAACTTCGTCAGTAGCTTTTTTGACCGCTTCAAGAGTCTTGGG
>CBIHNH010000044.1:0-3651 GCA_966211425.1 uncultured bacterium | reverse complement strand
ATCGTTAGCCAGGGTAACTCTTTGTTTAGCCGACAGTTGTTGGGCACCTTTTTGCCAGGCATCACTCAGCGCGACGACATGATCAATCTGGACATCGTCACTTGTTTCGCTGCCACGGATAAAAAATATGTGTTTGCCGGTGTACGGATCGCTGAGGATTCCGCTAGCAACTTTGCAGCCTGGGGTTACGAAGGTAGTTTCGATTAGATCGCGAGCGAGAATATAGTTCCGCATATCGCAGTCCTCTATACGCTCCCATCCTCCGCCAAATTGTTCGCGTGAATAGCCTGTCTTTGCGGCACGGCCTTTTATTGGAATGCTCGCCAGCACCTCACCGGCTGGTGAGTCAATCGTCTCGATGGCTACCGTTGAGTCGTCGTGTTTTCTGGTTTCGATCTCAGAGGTTTTGTAAGCGCCGATCAGGGCGATGACCAGGACGATCAGTAACTTGATGAGACGGGATACGGTGGAATTCACCCTACTATTTCAACAGAGAAGTGGCTATCCCGCTAGTGTTTTGTCTCCCTCGGACTCAAGCATGGTAAGTATCGCGTCCTCAAGTCGTGCTGCACGTGCATCATATGCTCGATCTGGTACACGGCCACTGTAGTAGTCACGAGCGATATCAGCTGCAACCGACCAGGCTTGAACCTCTTGGGGCGGTTGTTCAACACGGTTGACACGGTCATGAATCTCATCAAAATACTCTACAACACGAGTGTTAATCGTCGGGGTAGAGAGATCGTCACCACGGACATACTCGGGAAACTTTTGTGTGACATTGATGACCATGTGGATTTTGTCGGCGAGGTGTGTAGCGAGGCCATAATACCCATGATACCGAAGTCCTTCGGCGCAGTAGTAGGTATCCCAGAGCCAGACACTGCCGTTATGATAGGCGCCGGGGCGAAAACGCACCTCGTCTGTCGCAAGTGTTCTGATGCCGCTGACGTTGAGCATCTCGGGGCTGAACAGCTGAGCTATAACCGCTTCGCGGTAGGGCCGATGGGGCTCTCCTGCAAGCAGGCGCGATCTTAGCAGATGCCCCATATTGGAGGTACGAATCTTTAACTGCCGCAAGCTACCTTCGTCATCGCGGTCAGTTCCGAGTGCAAAGTATCCGCCTTTTTCTTCTACCCAGAAGTGCTCGAGAATCGTTTCACGAAGCCGTTCGGCACGGGCGCGTAACGATGCGGCTTTTTCGCGGTCATCGAACTCACGCTCGTATACGGCGGCAGCCTCTACCAGCGCATCGTAGGTGAGCTGTTGAACTTCTACTGAGGCGATGCCCCCATCAAGATTGGCTATCGTCCCGTCGCTATGAAAATACGCATCCCACGAGTCTCTCCAGACTTGGTTCTCGATACCGTACGGTATGGCCGATTTGTACTCCAGGAGGCCTTCTGAGTTTGCGTTCAACCTGTTTTCGACCCAGGTTAACGCGTTTTTATAAACTTCTCCAATTGTCCGTTCCTGGCCGTCGAGCCCTCTTGTCGTTTCACGGAGGATAGATCGACCGTTTGGCGCCAGACGCATGTACTCATAAATGGCATGCATGAGCTGCGGTGTTGCATCGACTGAACCGTAGTAGGGCCACTCCCAGCCATACTTTTCCGTAATATCTCTCGCGACAGGGTCATCGAGAGTTCGGTATTCGTGTATGATTCTGCCTGGTTCTTCCTCTCTGGCAGCGTGTGTCGTCGTGCCCTGCAGACGAGCGAGCGCGTGGATCGTTGCGTGCATAAGCAGCGGATACATTGGGAGCACATCGAGGGCGACACGGAGCGAGTCGCGTCCGAACAGAGCTTCGTATTTTCGTAACTCAGGTGAGATTGATTCATTTGGCCTTTCTAGCGCGATAGCCGCGAGCGAGGGGCCAAATGATCCGACTTCACCTTCGGCTTTTACCTGAGCGAGGCGTTGTAGCTCACGCAAGCTTGAAGGCGGCTGGGTCGGAACGTAAAGCTCTATATCCTCAACGCGAAGCCGTTTCTCTCCCGCAAGTAGTCGGGGTAGCGAATCAAACGGTTCTTTGAATGAATCGGTCTCTTGCATCCTACCTATTATGGCGCGACGAGGCGACGATCACCGGTAACTTATTTCACATCTGGCCCGTTCTAAAAACGCTATACTGAACGAGAATCATGCCGAAAAAGAGCCGTACCACCCCAAGTAAACCACTCAGAGTAGCTATTGTCGCCACGCCATGGCTTACTATTCCACCAAAAGGTTACGGTGGTATCGAAGCGGTCATAGACGGCTTAGTCAAAGGACTTATTGCTGCGGGCGTCGAGGTTGAAGTATTTGGCGTAGGAGGGCGCAAACTTCACGGCGCACGCGTCCACCCAGTAGAGGCTTCCGGACAGTTCGAGCACATACACGATGCGTGGTACAAGGTTCTGCCGATCGTCGGCGGCCATGTTCAACAGGCGCTCAAGATGATCGAAGCTGATGGGAACTTTGATGTTATTCATGACCACAATGGTCACATTGGCCCTCAGGTCTTGTCATGGGCAACACGTTTGCCTCACATGCCGCCAGCAGTTCACACCCTTCATGGGCCGCCGTTTACGACCGATGAAGACGTCAAGATGGGCGAACCAGACAACCGAAAGTTTTGGGCACGCGTCAATGGCGACCATCACTTATATCTGGTCGGAATTTCCGATGCGTTAGTCGAGTCGGCGCCACGCGAAGCCAAACAAAATATTCTCGGCACTGTTTATAATGCCGTTGATGTGCGGAGCTTTCCCTATGTCGAAGAAAAGAAAAACTATTTCATTACACTCGCTCGGTTCAATCGAGACAAAGGGCATCATATCGCTGCGAAATATTGCCACAAACTCAAATACCGGCTCCGTATGGCAGGTACGATCGGTGATATAGGGTCGCCGCAAAAGCTTATCCTCGAGATGGCAAACCCCCTCAGTAAGTACCGCCAACATCCCGAGTTTAAGTACTATAGCGACGAACTGCTTTCCTATGTTGTCCGTAATCCCCGGATCACCTACTCGGGTAATATGGCGGGTCCAAAAAAGATGAAATTTATATCGGAAGCAAAAGCACTCCTGTTTCCTATCCAGTGGGAGGAGCCGTTTGGCATGGCTGTGATCGAGGCGTTGGCGTGCGGAACACCGGTTGTGGCTATGCGGCGTGGTGCTATGCCAGAGATTATTGAGCACGGTATTACTGGTTTTCTCGCGGATACGGAAGAAGAATTTGCCGAATATATGCAGCGAGTTGATGAGATTGATCCAGCGGATTGTAGGATGGCCGTGAAGCAAAAGTTTTCGGCTGAAGTGATGGCAAAAAACTATATAGAGCGGTACCGGGAAGCGATTGAACGCAAACGGCTCGAGCCTAAGAAAGCTTGATGTCCTCGGGCAGGAACCCTTTTTTTGGCTTGAAGTCTGCTTGCCACTGGTAGCCTTTACTATAGCCGAGATCCTTCATGAGTGTCGTCGGTGCGTTTCGGATATGAAGTGGAACGGGTGAGTCAGGATAGTTTTTGGCGAGAGTAAGTGCCTCATACATAAGGTCCGTTGCCTCACGTGACTTCTCAGCCCTGGCTAACGCAACGGCGCAGTGGAACAGGTTGTACTGCGCCTCGGGCATGCCGATTCGTTCGACCGCCTGAAAGGTTGCAACTGC
>CBIHNH010000043.1:0-3862 GCA_966211425.1 uncultured bacterium | reverse complement strand
CTGCTCTGGGTTGGCGCTGATACGAGCGTGTTTTACGTAACGAAGTTCTGAACTCTGCTCGTTTTCCGCTGTCGGGTCGAACGTTTCATCGAGCACGTCGGTTGGGATGAGTGACTCAAAGCCGCGACCGAGGCCGCCTGTTTTCTTAGCTGACACGATCTAATATCTCCTTTGCAAGCGCCTTGTATGCGCGGGCGCCCTTACTCCATTTGTCGTATTTGCCAACTGGCTCGCCATGGCTAGGCGCCTCAGCAATCCGCACGTTACGTGGGATAGTTGTTTCAAACACTTTGCCGGGGAAATGCTTCTGGATCTCGGTCAATACCTGACGGGAGAGTACTGTTCTGGTGTCCATCATCGTCACTAGCACACCGATAAGCTCAAGTGTCGGGTTCATGCCTTTGCGAACCAACTTCATAGTCTCGAGCAGCTGGCCGAGGCCTTCCATCGCGTAAAACTCAGCCTGAACCGGTAGAAGTATGTAGTCAGCTGCGATCAAACCATTAACCGTTAGCAAACTGAGGCTTGGCGGGCTATCGATAAGTACAAAATCATACTCGTCAGTACCTTGGAGCGCTAACTTGAGGCGTGAAAAACGCCTATCAGCAGCAGCGAGCTCGACCTCTGTGTTTGCGAGCTCCGGTGTGGCTGGAAGCAACCAGAGGTTTTTTGTCTCGGTAGCCCGGACGACCGTACTGAGCGGCGCTTCGTTCATGATAACTTCACGAATCGTTTTGTCTAGCTCGTTCTTATCAACCCCTAGCCCGCTTGTGGCGTTGCCCTGCGGATCAAAGTCAACGAGAAGCACTCGCTTGCCTGCCTTTGCGAGACAGTATGCGACATTGACGGTCGTAGTCGTCTTGCCGACACCACCTTTTTGGTTTGTCACCGCGATGACCGTAGGTTTTGGCACTTTTATATTTCCCTCTTTTTAGTACCTCTATTGTAGCACGCGTGAAAACAAAAATACTCCGTGCGATTCCGAGCACGGAGTGCGAGTTTTAGGGGGAGGAACGTATTTTTCAAATTTACTTTGAAAAAAAGTGGAGGGGTGAACCCCTCCTTACTTAATTTCGCCGATTTGGATACGGCTATATTTCTGGCGATGGCCAGTTTCTTTGTGGACACGCTTTTTCGCTTTGAAACGAATGATGCGGATCTTGTCACCTTTAACCTCTGGTTCGACGACAGTTGCCTTGATCTTTGTGCCTGCGACTACAGGCGCGCCGATCTTGACGTCTTTGCCATCGAATACCATCAGTGGTTCAAGAGTGAGCTCTTTTGTTCCTTCCGGGAGGAGGTCCACCAGGAGGGTCTCTTTTGCGGAGACAGTGTATTGCTTGCCTCCAACTCGAACTACAGCTTTCATGGGTATTTCCTATGATTTAATTTTTAACTCAAGAAGAGATTGTAACAGAGATGAGACCTCTTGTAAAGCCGCTGTTAGTCAAGTAGCGTAACCGGAACGCCAAACTCGGTCGTTAGCTTCGTCTTGTCTGCGGCCGGGGTGTTACCCGCTTCACCGCTATATATCACAACCCATGTGTCGGCCGCTTTCTCGAGAACGATCGTCTTGCCCGGAGCGTCTGAGTTAGGTAGCCCCGCGGTAACAACCGCAAAAGTGTCCTCGACCTCAGTTTCTAGCACTTCGAGCTTATTATCCTGTAGAGCCGCGAGATACGCCTCTGCTTCTAAAGTAGCTAGCTCTTTGTCGTCTGGTGTATTCGTGACTGGTTCGTCATCCATCTCGGCATCAGTAGTTTTATGCGCGCTCGCCTTAACCGTCTGAAGCTCACCCTGTACAGAAGAAAGCTCTTGCTTCGCCGTTTCTGCTTCCGCCCACTGCCAATACGCAAAAGCGCCGAGGCCGGCGAGCAACAGTGCGACGAATCCCCAGAGGAGCCACTTACGAGCACCAGATTGTTTCTTTGACATGACCATAGATGCAGGCCTTTCAGCAGATGGTGACTCTAGCGTTGTCGGTTCGCCTCGTGACGTTACGAACTCTTCTTTTTCTTCGATATATGGCCGATCGGCATTTTGATCAAACTCATTTTGAGGTTCACTGGGGTTCTTGTTGTCGTCCATGCTAATACTCCTTACGCTTTCGTATTAGTGTATCAGATACAACGGCCTGTCCGCTAGCTGACTACTCGGCGCTCATCTTGAACCAGCTCGGGTCGTTCGCCACATCGGCCTCGACTTCGGACCAAAATGCGGTGAGTTCGCCCATGTCAGGTCGCTCGTTGAGCTCCCAAGTATCGTCGCGCTCCTCTGTGTCGTTCGTGATCGCAACAGTTAGCTCATCTTCGTCGGCCTTGAGTGGACTGAAATCAAGCGTCCGTCCCGAAAATGTGAGGTGAGGAAAATCGAGATGGTGTTTGTGTTTGATTTTTAGCATATGATTTTTTTTCGTTTGAATTAACTTATACTTACATTTAAGCATAAACATGACAAAAAGTCAATATGATTTAACTATCGCCAGTTGCGTTCGATCTCGTGTATCTTGTCGTGATCGAGACCGTAAAAGTGAGCTATCTCGTGCCAGAGTGTGTGCTTGATGTTCTTATAAAAACTAGCATCGTCATGAGACACCGCAAGTAGCGGGTACTTGAAGAGTGTTATCTTGTCGGGTAACACCAGGTTGTACCCCGCCCCACGCTGCGGCAACGGAATGCCTTCGTAGAGGCCGAGCAGCAACGAGTCACCGCGTAACCGCAGCTTCGCAGACTGGTGTCTATCTGGGTTGTCCGCATAGGTAATCACGATGTTATCGAGATACGTCACGTACCGTTCGGGCATCTCATCGATAGCTCGGGAAATCAGTTTTGCGAATTCTTCATCATCTATAGCGTGCATCTAAAACTAGTATAACCACAAGCTCTATAGAAAAGTAGAAAACCCCGCTGATCAACAGCGGAGTATCTACTCATACGCTGGATCATGCGGGGTTGTCGCTCAGCTCCTTATCGGCATCTGAATCATCGTCCGTTCTCCATCGAAGCGCTATCGCTATCACCACAAGGCACAGGATGATGCCGATACCTCGTTGTGTCTTCCAGAAATCGAGCGTCGTGACGGCAGTGGTAAAGATCACCTTGCCCACGACATCGCTCTCAG
Organism: uncultured bacterium; assembly: GCA_966211425.1. Taxonomy (GTDB): domain Bacteria; phylum Patescibacteriota; class Saccharimonadia; order Saccharimonadales; family Saccharimonadaceae; genus CBIHNH01. The sequence continues at coordinate 742 of CBIHNH010000043.1, read as the reverse complement.
TGAGCGGCTCATCCCAGACGTCTGGTGTCGGGTTGGCGTCGCCCTTGGTGATGAGCGTACCGCCTTCGCCGTACTCGACGAGTCGGTGTGTCACGATGTCGCCGTCATCGGCCCGAAAGGTGATGATGTCACCGACATCGTAGCTGGTCTGCTCGTGGATAATGATCCGAGAGCCAACCGGCAGCGTCGGCTCCATGGAGCCGGACCCGATGGTCTTGATCGGTGTCACGAAGACGGCAAGCGCTATGAGGCCGAGCGACATAAGGATCAGGAGCACCCAGGCTGAATACGCTCTCGTCTTGCTCACTTGGCGTTCCCTTCTGTGTCGGTCGGTACGAATACCTGGCCTTCTGGAACCACAGTCTCCTCGAGAGAGACTGTCGGCTCTTCAGGCCATGCATCGTTCGATATCGTGATTTCGATGACGCCGCGACGAGTCTCGCTCATATCGGCATTCGTCGTCGGCGCGGTGAGCAATAGCCCACCGATGGTGGCTAGTGCTGTTACCGCGCCCGCGGCAACGTACCGATTGCGGTGATTCATCACCACTCCTTTTCTGGTGGATAGTGTCTATGGATACGTACGTAGGGCCCTGAAACTCGTCAGAATCCTACGTTCATCTCAATATACGTAGTGTAGTGGTGGCGGTGGGCCCCCACAACAGGGGGGTGGAGGGGGGGGACCGCCAGGGGGCGCGTAACCCCGGGAACAACCCCCAAGTCAACACAGGGTGTGGGGCACC
>CBIHNH010000042.1:0-4116 GCA_966211425.1 uncultured bacterium | reverse complement strand
GCTGGATGCTCGCGATCACCGCACTGATCGCAAACAAGAATGGGTTAATAGCGATTACCCGCAGCATACTGACAGCGAGCGCACGGGCTGACTCATCAAGCCCAGGGCCTACCACGTACCGAACGATCGGGTCCGCAAAGATGATGATCAGAACACTCGCCACCAACGTAACGAGCGCCAGCAGATTGACCAGGCTCGTACTGAGCTCCCAGGCTGATTTTTTGTTACCTTTTTCGATACGGCTGTTAAAGACCGGTATAAATGTCACACTGAGCGCGCCCGAGACGAGCAGGATGAACATGAACTCCGGGACGATCGATGCTACCGTGTAGGCGTCGAGCCCTACCGGATAGCTATCGGCATAGGTACTGTTGAGCAAGCGGTCACGAAACAGGCCGAGAATCATCGACAAAAAGGTAGAACCAGCTAGCAGGATTGCTGCTAGCTGGACACTAAGGCGCTGGTTCGCGCGGGCTACGACGTTTCTGACTCGTCCCATATGTTGCTTATTATAGACCCCTGATGGCTAATCTGTTAGTAGAGTTTTGCCTCTTTTGGCAGGACTGCGCCTTTTAACACCTCTTCGACGACGGTTTCATCAACGGTTTCGTCGACGAGCAGTCGTTTTGCGAGCGCTTCAAGATATTTCATGTTGCTGGCTATGACCACTTCAGCTCGTTTTGCCGCTTCTTTGATCAGCTTCTCGACCTCTTGGTCGATCAGTCGTGCCGTATCATCACTGTACGGTCGTTCATGTGTCATGCGATCGAACATCATGCCGCCGTTATCCTCGTGGAAAACCTGGTCACGGAGACTGTCGCCCATTCCCTGTTCGATAACCATATCGCGTGCGATCTCGGTCGCTTTTCTGAGATCGGAACCAGCTCCAGTCGTGATGCGATCGTCACCATAGACGACCTTTTCAGCGATACGGCCGCCGAGTGCGCGCGCCAAGATGTCTTTGAACTCAACCACGTTCGTATAGTTGCGATCTTCTGGTGGCAGGAACCACGTAACGCCACCCGTGCCACCACGCGGGATGATCGTGACTTTGTGAACTGGGTCGCTGTCAGGCAGGATATGACCGACGATTGCGTGACCAGCCTCGTGGTAAGCGGTCAGCTCCTTGTCCTTGTCGTTCATGATCTTCGTTTTGCGCTCTGGGCCGATCGCAACTTTTTCGAAGGCAGACGTTACGTCATCGTTGGTAATCTTTTTACGGTTGTGTCGCGCCGCGATAATAGCGGACTCGTTCGCGATATTAGCGAGGTCGGCACCACTGCTACCGGCTGTTTTAGCAGCAAGCTTGTCGAGATTAACCGAGTCATCAGTCGGCTTGTCCTTGAAATGAACCTTGAGGATCGCTTCGCGGTCTTTACGCTCCGGAAGGATGATGTTGGTTCGGCGGTCAAAACGACCTGGACGTAGCAGGGCCGGGTCGAGAACGTCAGCGCGGTTGGTTGCGGCAAGTACGATAACATTCGTACCAGTCTCGAAACCGTCCATCTCAACCAAGATCTGGTTTAGGGTTTGTTCGCGCTCGTCGTGGCCACCACCCATACCTGAGCCGCGACGACGACCAACCGCATCGATCTCATCGATAAAGATGATACATGGGGCGTTTTTCTTGGCCTTTTCGAACAAGTCACGGACGCGTGATGCACCGACACCGACAAACATTTCGACAAACTCAGAACCAGAGATGCTGAAAAACGGCACTTCCGCTTCACCGGCTACAGCGCGGGCGAGCATCGTCTTACCGGTTCCTGGAGGACCCACAAGCAGCACACCCTTAGGGATTTTTGCACCGACATCTTGGAACTTCTTAGGATGCTTCAGAAAATCAACAACCTCAGTGAGGTCTTCTTTGGCTTCATCGTTACCGGCGATGTCAGTGAAAACAACGCGCGATTTCTCATTTCCGTAGAGGCGAGCCTTACTCTTGCCGAAGCCCATCGCTTGGTTGCTCTGTCCCTGCGCCTGACGGAACATGAAAAAGATCAACCCGCCGATGAGAAGTGCGGGCAGCAAGAGACTGAGCACGTTCCAGATAGCCGTATCGGTTCCTGAGGGTGCTTTGACCGCAACCTCAACGTCTGCGCTCTGCTTGAGGCCTTGTTCGTAGATCGAACTACCGGCTTCTTTGTATGATTTTTCGGTCGCTTCGCTCTGGCCTTCCGGCGTCACGTAGATATCGCTGCCCTGTATCTCGAGCTTGGAGATTTCGCCCTTGTTGGCACGGTTTATCACATCAGAGAACGCAACATCTTTGAGGTTCTGCTGCGGGAACAGAACGGCGGTAAATGACAGCACGAACAGTGCGATCAGTGCAAAAAAGAGGGTTTTTCGCACCCACGAATTATTCTTGGTATTTTTAGGACGCTTTGGCACTTTCGGAATCTTCGCCACTACTTATATCACCTTTCTAAATAAGAAAACTCTAACCTATATATCTTATCAGCCTCGAGGCCGCACTACAATGAGTCCGGACTCTTTTGCGAGCACGAAGCGTTCTCGATCCAGGCTCCAACGACTTCCCGTCCGCGCTGTTTTTAGGAACATCAGCAGCTCACGCTGCCGTTTTCGTTCGAGCGGCGCCCCGAGCCACTGTCGGATGAACTCAGAGGCAACCTCGTCATCAACCATCATCGTTTCATAACGCCTTAGAAGGTTCTCGCGTATAAAAAGACTCCTTTTGTCCGCAGTTTCCTGTTCGATCTGCTCGAGCAGTCGGAGTTGATCAACGTAGAGTCCTCGTAGCTTCTGACGCTGCTCGGCAGTGAGCCGAGGGATAACGCTGGAACGGATGCGGTTACGGAAGTAGGCAAACGATTCGTTGGTGCTGTCCTCGCGCCAGGCGAGCTCATGCGAGAGTGCGTACTCGACAATCTGCGCCTTGCTCCAGCCGAGTAGCGGACGTATCCGGGTCGGCGTACTGCGAAGCGAGCTGAGTCCGCGCCACCCGGTGCCACGCAGCAGGTTGATGCACATTGTCTCGAGAACATCATCCTCGTGGTGCGCGGTTATAACAGTATCGGCACCGTGCGAGACCATGACTTCATCGAGCCATTCATAACGGGCATGGCGCGCGGCCTCCTCACTAGCGCCTGAGCCTAACTCAAGCCGTGTCGACACAAACTGGAGGCCATAGCCCTCGGCCAACCGACGCACAAACTTTTCATCTTCTGCGCTATCCTGCCGGATACCATGATCGACATGCGCGACAACAAACTCTCCTACCTGCTTCGATAGCAGATCGAGTAATACCACGGAGTCGATTCCACCAGACACGGCAACGATATATTTCACGCCTTACTACTTCCGATAAACATATGTAAATAGTATACGCCACTCCACCCCTGTAGCCGCTTATGCTACACTGGTTTTTATCAACCAACGTAAACCGTGGTGGGCAATGGGGAGTATATCGTGATCAAAAAACTATTAACACTCGTATTCGTAGGTGCGGCCAGTCTTGTCTTTAGCCAGGCTCCGACCGCTACCGTTTCTGCGGCCGATGACAAAAAGGCGTCAACCGACAGTTACCACTACGTTGCCCAACCTGGCGACAGCTACAGCCAGATGGCTCGTAAAGCCGTCCAGACTTACGGCATCAAAACCGACACCAACTTGAGCCTGGCTCAGATCCTCTACGCCGAAAATGGCCTGACGAATGAAGCTAGCTCACCAGAACTCGAAGTCGGTGAAAAAGTTTCTCTTAAGAAAGCGACTGTTGGCGCTTGGATCGAAAAAGCCAAGAAACTCAGTGCTGAGCAAAAAGCTCTCTGGGCTGAGTTCGTTCCCTTCGTTGACTTCAACACGAACAACGTTGGCGAAAAACGAGACTAGTTAGTTATCACAGCAAAACACCCCGTCATTACGGGGTGTTTTTGATTAAAGTGGACGGGGCTATCGCTCGTGAACTCGCTCTTCCGCTTGCTTGAAAAGAAAATAGCTTCGCTGCTTTCTTTTCTGCACTGTGCTTCACGAACCTGTGACTATCGCCGGCTACACCGGCGAGTCACAAGTTCAGATCCGTAGGATTACCACGAGAAAACCCGATCGAAATGATCGGGTTCTATCGTGGTAGCACCGACAGGGCTTGAACCTGTGACC
>CBIHNH010000041.1:0-4319 GCA_966211425.1 uncultured bacterium | reverse complement strand
CAGCGACCCATTCGTTAACAGCGAATTGCTCTACCACTGAGCTAAGCCGGAATATCTACCCCGCGAAGTCCTTCCGACTTAGCGGGGACCCCATGGAATACAGCAACAGATTATAGAGGTATTAGCCCTGTTTTGCAAGCGATGAGAGCTTTGCTTTGAACGCGGCTGCAGGCGCATCGAGGCCGAGTACGTGGAGTGCGCCGACGAGCACATAGAGATCATCGTGTTTTTTAGTCGTTGGTTGTTTTTCGTACTCAGTAAAGCGTGCTTGGATATGATCAACTAACCATTTTTCATCGACTGCCATGACGGGCCCTGACTTTGGCTCGGCAGTAGCGGTTTGTTTGACGACTTCGAGTGAGCGAGCCGAGCGGTCACGCTTGACGAGATGCCCCTTGGTGATCAATCCACCAACATGAACGGCTACCGTCGAGACTGACTTGTAGTCGAGCGCCCGCATGATCTCGCGGTAACTCGGGCCGTAGCCGTGCCCGGCGATAAAACCGTCGATAAAACTGAGGAGTTCACGTTGTTTTTTGCTAGGCCGCTGTTCGCTTGTCATTTTTCTTACCCTTTGTTCGCAGTGATACGTGCCGATGCGCTTCTCGGAAGACCCAGTACTTGAGCCCGACAAACGTCCAAACAGTAAAGAACATAGCGGAGATAAACTGGCCGATATACGGGGTGATGTCGAGATAGTGCGATAGAGCATAGATGATGCCGAGGTTGATAAAGTAGTTCAAACCCATGAACGCGACGAACCGTGTCAGCTCGCCAGATGTCTTGCGCCGTTTGCCGTTTTCGTCAAATACCCATTCGCTGTTCACGAAAAAGAACAGTGCGTGAGCCACGATACTAGCGAGGGCAAGCGAGGCGATCTCCGTCCAGTTAGCGACTTCGTAGAGCAGGAAAAATCCGAGATACGTCCCCCAAAACAATATGTTTCCAGCTAACTGGAGTTTGATGAATTCTATCAGGTTTTGGAGCGTGAACTGTTTTTTGAGTTTTTCCATTGCTGCCTCTCATTGTACCCTATAACCGCTCCGGCGAGCAGCCACCATGTGATACTGAGTGGGTCGTCAGCCCAGACATGCAGCAGCAGTCCGATCACTGCGTAACCGATAAGTGCGGCAAAGAGGACACGACCGACATCTTGCAGCTCTTTGAGCCGCAACAGCTTCAGGCCGACGAACGTCACGAGAGCTAGGAACAGGCCAAGGCCGACGATACCGGTTTCTTCGGCGATCTGTACAAAATAGTTTTCGCTGATTTTCGGCTCGTCACCATAGTACGAGGCCGGACCCGCACAGCCTGGTCCGCAGCCAAGCGGCGCCTCTACCACCCGCTCTGCGCCACCGAGCGTCGCACTGATATGGTCATCCGTTGAACCTTCGGTCAGGGACGAGTCACCTGGACTCGAGTGAAAGACCGCCATGCGAAGTTCTGGCACATGTACCGCAGCGTAGAGCGAACCGAGACCGACGACGCCAATGACAACAGCAATCGCGCTGACTCGCTTCCATCCCAGACGTTTGCCGAGCCTGAAGCCAACGTAGGTCATGATAGCCACGACCAGTCCGATCCAAGCACTCCGTGACCCGGACAATATCAGTCCCCAGGTGAGGATAAGGAGCGACCACACGCTCACCCATACCGGGAGTTTTCGGAACCACGCGATCGTCAATATGAACGGCAAGATCAGGAAAGCACCGAAGTCATTTGGCCCACGTAGGGTCGCAAATGCTCGGAGCATATCGGGATTGTCATCGATCATCAGGTTTGGCGCGATCGTCGTTGTCTTGTCGTAGCCGAACATTGCCAGAAAATCAGGTGGCAACAGTAGTATCTGCGCCACCGCGATCGTCGCGAGCAAACCGCCAAAACCGAGCAGTATCCAGCACATTCGGAGCACCCAGTTCGCAGACAAACCACCGTAGCAAAAAACGATATAGGCGAGCACGCCAGCCGCCAGATAGCGCAGGTTCATCGCCAAGCCCGCCAGGAGCGCCTCACTCTCGATCCGTGAGGAAAATACCGCAGCCAGCGACAAGCTGAGCACCAGATAGGCTAGCAGCGCGATAACGAGCGGCCGGCGCACAAGCTCCTTTAGCAGCGCTGGCTTCGTGCATAACCAGCCGAGCGTCAGGAGCACCAGACCACCGAGAAGGATTTCCTTCCAGCTCTTCCATACCCAAAGCGGCCCGATCGCCGTTCCGCCCCAGGTGGACAGGAACGCGTGCAGCGGCATCAGAACATAGATGAGACCGAGTCCGATCAGGAGCGTCCGGCTGAGCCATGCTGGCATCTGCTGCTGTTTGCGCGTGTTCATTACCTCAATGGTACAATAACTAGTACCAACTATGCCTGTTAAAACGATTCGATTTTATACCCTAGCTCTGATCGCTGTCGATATTCTTGCCGTGCTCGGTGCCTTCGTTGTCGCCTACATCGTTCGCGTCCAGCTCGACGACCGACCGCTCGTGAACCAGATCGAAGCCTGGGATTTCTTTATGACTTTCGTTCAACTAACGCCGTTCTGGCTGCTCACCTTCTGGGGGCTTGGCCTCTATAGCCCCGCCGTCTACCGCAAACGTCTGACGGAGTTCGGCAAACTCCTCATGGGTTCGTTTATCGGAGTCTTACTGATCATCGGCTACGCATTCGTCGTTGATGAGCCGATCTTTCCGGCCCGGTTGGTTCCAGTCTACGCCGGCGTCGCCACCTTCCTCTTCCTGGTACTCGGCCGCGAGGTGTTACGGCTCATCCGCGACATAGCCTACTACTTCGGCAAGGGTATTCAGCGTGTGATGATCATCGGCAAGGGCGACGCGACCAAGGACATCATCGATAACCTCAACAACACCCGCCAAACCGGCTACCGAGTCGTCGCCAGCCTCGGCACCAACGGAGGCGAAGATGTCGTCCACTACACGTCACTGACGAGCGCTCTGCAAGACCTCGAACGACTCGGTATCGACACTATCATCCAGACTGACCTCTACGACAAGGCAGAGCGAAACCAGCTCATCATGGGCGCTGCCCAGGACCGTCACATCAGTTATAGCTTTATCCCAGGAGAAGCGGAGTTCTATTCGGGCAAGAACCAGGTCGATGTCTTCCTCGGCTACCCGATCATCGCCGTTCACCAGACACCGCTCGTCGGTTGGGGTGAAGTCGTCAAGCGGATCTTTGACCTGATACTCACCGTTGCAACCCTCCCCATCTGGGGCACGCTACTGGTTCTGGTCGCGTTTTTCCAAAAGATATTTAACCCAGGCCCGGTCCTCTACCGGAGTGACCGCATGACACGCTACTCAAAACGGTTCTCTCTCTACAAGTTCCGTAGCATGGGTGCCCAGTACGGCCTGCGCGACGCCGCAGATGAGTTCCGCGACATGGGGCGCGAAGACCTGGCCGAGGAATATACCAAACACCGCAAGGTTGCCTATGACCCACGCATCACCCGTTTTGGCCACTTTATCCGCGCCACATCTCTCGACGAGCTGCCGCAGCTGCTCAACGTTCTCCGCGGCGACCTGAGCCTCGTCGGACCGCGCCCGATCCTGCCGCAAGAGCTCAAACTCTACAAAGGTCGCGGCTCACTACTCCACAGCGTCAAATCCGGCCTGACCGGTCTCTGGCAAGTCTCTGGCCGCAGCGATCTGCCGTTTGAGAAACGTGTCGAACTCGAACTCTACTACGCGCAGAACTGGTCGTTCTGGCTCGATATAAAGATCTTGTTCAAGACGATCGGCGTCGTTCTGTTCCGAAACGGAGCAAAATAGTGAAAAACCCGCGCGTCGCAATAGTTACCGACTGGATAACCGACATGGGCGGCGTAACACGTGTCGATGCGACACTCCACGAAGCATTCCCAGATGCGCCTATATACACCTCAGTTTATGAGCCGGATCGTCTTGCGGCAAAGTATTTTGAGAATCTTGATGTCAGAACGACGTGGTTGCAAAAATTACCGCGTCCACTACGCAAGCTACAACGTCTTTTCCCGATGCTACGCGTTAAAGCCTTCCGAGATCTTGACCTGAGTGAGTTCGATATTATTATTAGTAGCTCGAGCGCAGAGAGTAAGCAGGTAAGAAAAACCCGCAAGGACCAGATACATATCTGTTACTGCCATACTCCCATCCGTTATTACTGGAGCCATTACGATGAATATCGTAGAAATCCTGGCCTCGGTAAGCTAAATTGGGTAGCGCGTCTGGTTATGCCTATTCTAGTGCCGCATCTTAAAAAGGCTGATTACGGAGCCGCCCAAGACGTCGATGTATTTATCGCTAACTCAACTGAAGTACAAAAAC
>CBIHNH010000040.1:0-4559 GCA_966211425.1 uncultured bacterium | reverse complement strand
AGATCCGATATGGTCGTCTGCGTATCACGGAGAAAGGTGTATTCATCGTTCATCTTGCTGGCGAGCGGATTGTCATGCGGTAGTTTTTCAAAGATTTTTCTCAGCACTTCGTAACTACTGAGTTCGTCGGCTGGGCGAAAGTAAGCACCATGATAAAAATATTCGGCGTTTCGGTTGATTATCTCCGAGCCAAAGCTATGAAAGGTATGAATCGCTACCTTGTGGGCGTCGGCGCCGATCAAACCAACCAGTCGGTCCCGCATCGCAAATGCACCTGACTCGGTATAGGTAAGACAGAGAATGTTCTGTGGCAGTACATCCGAACTACGCAGTATGTTTGCAACACGCATACTGAGCAGCTCGGTCTTTCCAGTACCGGGACCCGCGACGACCATGACAGGTCCATCTATCGTGTCTACTGCTTGTTTTTGTGCGGAATTTAGAGCGCTGTATCGAGTCGCAAAGTCTTTCATTGGTAAGTCCATTGTATCAGTGGTGCTACAATAACACTATGAAGAGGATACGGTGATGAATCCGGATATTTACGACGACATGGCACTTGAGGCCATCGCAAGCGAGCATTTTGGTAAAAAACTCGATATTCAGTCGGTCGTTGTTCGCAACATACCAACAACGCACACCACGACGGCGAGTATCTTTCTCACCACAAAGAACCAGCTGTATGCACTCATCCACGGGCGCGCACCTTTGACGCTCGGCGACGTGAGGAAGCTCGTTAAACGCATGGGGCTAGAAGCGAATGCCTACCTACCGCCAGCACATCAACCGAATTATTTCGATGATATCGCAGTCCAGAAGTTCAAAGCAGTTTATCCTGGGCGTCACGACATTTCCGATAGTGACCTGCGCTTTTATCGTTTGAGCGCGAGCTATAATCCAGCGCTCGTTCTGATCGATGCGGTTACCGATGGCACTATCAAACAGTTTGATGCGAACGACAGCAGTAAGTGGCGGGTTGCGGCCAAGTATCAATATCGACGTATCAAAGCTGCCTGAGGTCTATCGGGAAGATAACTTCCCTAGACCTACGACGCGGTTAACCCTATCATCTAGGCTATGAGCTACGAAACAACCATCCACCCCATTCAGACGTTGATTCTGCGTGAACTGCTATTTACGCCTGAAGCCAGCTATAGTCAGCTCCAGAAAACGTCCGGCCTTGATAGCGATCATTTCAAGTTCCATCTCAAACGGTTAGTTGAGAATGGCTATATAGAAAAAACTGATTCCGTCTATCGACTTACGGTTCGCGGCAAAGAATACGCAAACAAACTCGATACGGATGAAAACGTTATCGAACGGCAGCCGAAAAGCGCAGTGATACTCGTCGTGCGCCGCGAGCGTGACACTGGGCAAGAATTCTTGGTGCAAGAACGACTCAAGCATCCTTATTTTGGTTTTTGGGGCTTCCCGTCAGGAAAGGTGCGATGGGGCGAGACAATTCTCGCGACTGCAACACGTGAGCTACAGGAGGAAACAGGCCTCGTGGGAAATTTTGAGCACCGTGGCATATACCATGAACGGGTGATTCACGAACAAACCGGTGAGATTATTGAGGACAAGGTCTTTCACATGATGTACTGCGACAAGGTATCTGGTGAGTTACTTGAGTCGTTCGAAGGCGGCAAGAACGAGTGGCTTACTCTCCGGCAGGTCAAGAGCCAAGATAAACGGTACAAAAGCTTTGACATCGAGGCGCGCATCGCACTCGAGGCGATACCGTTTACTGAATCAATCCAGGTGTACGACGATGATCAGTTTTAGCATTGCAAAAGTCGTTATCAGTGGAACCTTTCGCAGAAACCCAGATAGCCTACAGAAACTTTATGATGAGCTGCTTGGAACGAGCTGCCAGGTGCTGTCTCCGCGCAGCATTGAGTTCGATGGTGATGTGTTCGTACGCTCAAAAGGTGAAAAGACACTGCCAGTCAAAACTATCCAAGACAATCATCTCGCAGCCATACGTGAGGCAGATTTTATGTGGCTGCATTGCCCCGAGGGTTATGTCGGCCTGAGTGGTGCGTTTGAGTTAGGCTATGCGTATGCACATGGTATACCGGTGTTCGCGTTCATGTCGCCGACGGATAGCATGCTGGGTGAGTACACGCGAGTTTGTTCGAGTGTGTACGAAGCTAAGCGCCTAGCTTTAGGTCCAAGATAACGAGGTGTTCGATATGGGGTGTGCGCGGAAAAAAGTTGTAACCGCGGTGAGCACGGACACCGTACGTTTCGCCGAGTAGCCCGATGTCCCTGGCCTGTGTGACGGGATTGCAGCTCAAGTAGATGATTCGCTCGGGTTTTTGTTCGAGTAGTCGTTCGATGACACGTGTATGCAAGCCAGCTCGCGGAGGATCGAGGATAATAGTCGACTCTCCGTCGATATAGTCGAGTGAATCTTCGGCACTAGCTTCGATGATCGTGGCTTTTTTGCCGAGTTCGTAACGGTTTCGTTTCATTTCATCGACTGCACTTTTGTTTATTTCAACGAGGGTCAGCCGATCGCCGCCGATCGTAAAGCCGATCGACCCAACGCCGCTATACATATCAACAACAGGCTTGTCCTGGGTCCACTCTTTCATGTCACGAAGCGCTTGTTCGTAGACCGGTATATTTCCCTGAAAAAACCCTTCACAGACGTAGGTAAATGGTATGTCGAGAACAGTATCGGTCAGGCGGATTTCGCCGAAACTAACGAGGCGTTTTGTGATGACGGATGCCGGGGATTTCGGATCAGAATAGATAACCTCACCGCCCTGGGCGCCAGTTGCCAAAAAGTCTTCTTCGGTTAGTGGCTGGATAGACTTGTCTTTGACGTAGAGCTGGAAGACACATGAGCCGTTTTGGTCGGACCGTATAAGTAGCGTTTTAAGAGATCGCGCCTCAACCTGCTTTGCCCGCAGGATATCGCGGATGCTTACGGCTAGTTCGTTAAGTGACGCTGGCGCCAAGCTCGTTCCTTCAACTGGAATCTTCCCTTGCGTACCACGCCTAAAAAACGCTATATCTAGCGTCTCTACACCATCTATGGTGTCTCCCCACCAGCTGAACTCAACCTTGTTACGGTATCCATACTGTTCATTATCGGTGTAGACCTCTATAGCGTTAGGAAGAACGATACTATGTAGCTCAAATGCTTCCTCGATCAGCGCCGCTTTAAAGTGTTGCTCTGAGCTGAAGTCCATTATCTGCCACGGGCTTGTGCTCAGATAACTGTCGGGATCGCGAGGCTCTACACGAGCTTTGCTCGGCTCGTGGATGTCTGTGGCAATACCTTCGACAAACTTACTCTTTTTCTTTGTGACAGTAACCGTAACAGACTCGCCGGGTAGACCGCCCCAGACAAATGCCTTACGGCCATCATCAAGCGTCCCAAGTGTTTGCCCGCCACCGACGATTTTATCGAGTTTGAGAGTAGCGCTAATAGGTTTTTGCATGTTTATCTAGTGTACCTGATATCGGTTAAAAGCGTATAATAGATTAGTATGAATAACGATTTGTCCGATGAGCAAAAGCATGTCATGTTCGAGCAAGGAACGGAAGCACCTTTTTCCGGTGCTCTGCTCCGTGAAAAACGCTCAGGTAGCTATCACTGCGCTAACTGCGGGTCGGAACTTTTTGCAAGTGATACAAAGTTTGAGTCTGGCTCTGGATGGCCGAGCTTCACGGAACCGGCGAACCGTAATCATGTCACGCTCACAACCGACACATCGCATGGCATGGTTCGGACGGAGGTCACTTGTACGAACTGTGGTGTGCACCTCGGACATCTTTTCGACGATGGTCCAAAGGATCGAGGTGGTCAGCGGTTCTGCGTAAACTCGCTCAGTTTGGATTTCAAACCTGATGACGAAAAATAACCAGTCAGTGGTTCTCGGGGGTGGATGTTTTTGGTGCCTCGAAGCTGCCTATCAGCAGCTACGCGGTGTGACCGAGGTTATTTCTGGATACAGCGGCGGTGAAGCACCAAACCCGACGTATGAGGCTGTGTGCAGCGGCGCGACGGGTCACGCAGAAGTCGTGAAGGTTGTGTACGATCCGGATGTTATACGACTTGATATGATCTTGGCGGTGTTTTGGACGATACACGACCCGACAACGCTCAATCGCCAGGGTGCCGATGTCGGTTCGCAGTATGCTTCGGTTATTTTCTATACTGATGATGAGCAGCATGATGCGGCACACGCCTCTCGCGATGAGGCGCAGCAGCAGCTCGACGAGCAGATCGTGACACGTATCGAGAAACTTGGGGAGTTCTACGAGGCTGAAGACTATCACCGGGATTATTATGAAAACAATCAAAACGCTGGCTATTGTCAGGCCGTCATAGAACCGAAACTTCGCAAACTACGTCAGCACTTCTCTGCCCTTTTGTAAGAGTGCCCCTGTGGTATAATCACTACTGTATTTGGTCCGACAATGGGGTGTGGCCAAGTGGTAAGGCACATGGTTTTGGTCCATGCATTCGGGGGTTCGAATCCCTCCACCCCAGCCAAGATAAAAGACGTAGGTCCTCGCGATTTACGTCTTTTATCTTAGTT
>CBIHNH010000039.1:0-5380 GCA_966211425.1 uncultured bacterium | reverse complement strand
GTAAAGGGACGTTATGGTTCGGGCTCGATAAACCTTTGCCTGCTGAACTTATCAAGGCTGCCGTTCTCGCGAACATTGAGCGTCGCTAGCTATCGCAGCCGCGAGAGATGAGGTATATAATCGGCTTATGAATGCAACAGAAACCGCTATCGGCGCCCAGAGTCTCCATATCGACAAAGGCAAGAAGCCGGTTATCCGGGGATTAACCTTTGAGATAAAACGAGGTACGATAACAGGTCTCATCGGACCTAGCGGTTCGGGTAAAACTACCTTGATGCGTGCAATCGTCGGCGTGCAGGCAATATCGTCTGGTGCGCTGAACGTTCTCGGGCTACGGGCGAGCGGCAAGAGTCTTCGCGAACGGATCGGGTACGTCACGCAGTCGCCATCCGTTTACGGAGACCTGACGGTAGAGCAAAACCTTGAATACTTCGCGTCGATCACCCGCGCATCACGCACTGGCGTAGCCAAAGTGATCGAGCAGGTGCAGCTTGCTCCACAGCGAAAACAAGTTGTCGACACTCTCTCCGGTGGTCAACGAGCTAGGGTATCGCTCGCGGTTGCACTGCTCGGAGAACCGGATCTGCTGGTGCTCGATGAGCCGACAGTTGGCCTCGATCCAGTGCTTCGGCAAGAATTATGGGGGCTGTTTGCAGAGCTTGCGTCAGAAGGTAAGGCGTTGTTGATATCGAGTCATGTGATGGACGAGGCGGAGAGGTGCAGCGAACTTTTACTGCTCAGTGACGGCGAGCTCCTTTGGGGCGGTGGTAGGACGGAGTTATTGAGACAGTCCGGCACGACGAGTGTCGAAGCCGCATTTATCAAGTCGGTCAAAAAGGAAGAACGATAATGTATCACGCACGCACAACGATAGCGACGACGAAACGTATTCTGCAACAGCTTGCGCATGATCACCGTACAATCGCACTGATGTTGATTGCGCCGACGCTTTTGATCAGCTTGCTGTGGTGGGTGTTTAGCGACAATGAACGTGTTTTCGATCAGGTCGCACCGGCAATGCTCGGGGTATTTCCGTTTATCGTCATGTTTTTGGTGACGAGTATCACGACGCTCCGTGAGCGAGTCAGCGGCACCCTCGAACGGTTGATGTCTATGCCGATCGGCAAGCTCGATATCATCCTAGGCTATGCCATCGCCTTCGGTATTTTTGGCGTTGTACAGTCACTGCTCACCAGTGGCGTGGCGATCTATCTGCTGGGCATGGATGTCGCCGGTCCGATGTGGTTCGTGGTGTTTGTCGCCCTTCTCGACACGCTTCTCGGTGTTGCGCTCGGACTGCTCGTGAGCGCGTTTGCTCGCACCGAGTTTCAGGCTGTACAGTTCATGCCAGCGTTGATACTGCCCCAAGTCGTGATCTGTGGGCTTCTCGTGCCGCTCGAGAAACTTCCCGATCTGCTTGAAAAGATCGCGTATTTTCTGCCACTCACTTACGCTATCGATGCGCTCAACCGTGTATCCGTCGAAACTACTCTCGGTAGCGAAGCGTGGCGTGATGTCTGGGTGGTTGGCGCGTTTGTCGCTGCGGCGCTTGCGCTTGGCGCACTAACACTTCGACGAAAGACCGCCTGATATGGCAACGAAACCAAGCAGTATTAGAGGTATTGAAACAGCGACAAATAAACAGTGGAACGAGTGGGTAGAGTTACTCGATCGAGCCGGTGCACGAGACCTTGATCACACGGCTATCGCTGAGCTCGTTTTCAAAGAACTTGACGGCAAAGTTGAGAGCGCGGGTTGGTGGGCGCAAGGTGTTACGGTCGCGTATGAGCAGGAAATAGGCCGTCGCGAGCCCGGTCAACGAGCTGACGGCACTTTCGAGACGAGCGTGACGAAAATGCTCGCCGGCACCAAGGAAGACGTTTTTGCGCTTTGGTCCGAAGCATACGGTATCGCAAAAGAGTTCAATACACAGCCTATCAGCAATATCCGAACCAGCGTGACGCCGGTTCGACTCTATTGGCGCTGTGATGTTGCGGATGGCTCGAAAGTGAGTGTTGCGAGTGAAAAGAAGGGGGACAGCCGGGCTATGGTGTCAGTCACACATACAGGGCTGCAGTCTGCTGAAGCGAAAGACATGTGGCAGTCGTACTGGCGAGAATGTCTCGCAAAGTTATAACACCATGAAACATTTTCATCAGGTACTCCTCAATACACTTATCGCAAACGTGACGACGAGTTTCTTATGGTTTGCACTGACGTTCTGGGTGTATCTGGAAACGCGGTCGGTTCTTGCGACCGCTATCATCGGCGGGTCGTACATGTTACTTGTCGCTGTCGGCAGTATCGCGTTCGGTACCATCGTCGACCACAACAAGAAAAAAAATGTCATGACGGCTTCAAGTGTCGTGACGCTTGTGGCGTTTTGTATCGCTGGGCTGCTCTACCTCCTTTTTCCTGAGCGAGTACTCGTTGACTGGACGGGTCCGGCGTTCTGGCTATTCGCCGGGATTATCCTCGTCGGCGGCGTGGTTGAAAATATGCGCAACATCGCCCTCTCTACGACAGTGACGCTTTTGGTTCCAAAGGCTGACCATGACAAGGCGAACGGCCTCGTTGGAACGGTGCAAGGCCTCGGCTTTATCGTTACCAGCGCTTTTAGTGGTCTGGCAATCGGGCTTCTCGGTATGGGCTGGACGCTTGGGATCGCTATCGCTCTGACAGCCTTCGCTCTCGGCCATCTCCTCTTTATTTCGATACCCGAAAAAGGCATATTGCATGACCCGGAGCTTGCGGGTAAAAAGGTTGATCTGAAGGGGAGTTTGGCTGCGATCCGTGCCGTACCGGGTTTGATGGCTCTAATATTTTTTTCGATGTTCAACAACTTGATCGGTGGCGTTTACATAGCTCTGATGGATCCATATGGACTGACGTTGTTCTCGGTAGAGGCGTGGGGCTTTGTCTTTGCAGTGGCGGGGATGGGTTTTGTGGTTGGTGGTATGGTGATCGCGAAAAAAGGTCTCGGGGTTAATCCGATGCGGACATTGCTCTTCGCGGCGGTTTTCATGGGGTTGCTTGGAGCACTGTTTACGATTCGTGAGTTTTGGTGGCTCTACGCGGCGGGTATCTTTATCTATATGTGCTTGATTCCTGTTATCGAGGCGGCGGAGCAAACCGTTATCCAGCGGGTTGTGCCATACAAGCGCCAGGGAAGGGTTTTTGGATTTGCACAGAGTGTTGAAGCTAGCGCGGCGCCGATAACCGCCTTTATGATCGGTCCGATCGCCGAGTTCGGCATCATTCCTTACATGAACTCCGAGACTGGCAAAGCAACCTTTGGCTGGTTGCTCGGTGGCGGTGAAGCGCGCGGTATCGCACTGGTGTTTTTTGCAGCTGGCCTGATCATGGCTGTCGCGGCACTGATAGCTCTCAAGAGTCGTTCATACAAAATCTTATCAGAGCACTACGCGCAGGCATGAAGTATATTTGTTTACTCCGAGGAATCAACGTCGGCGGCAACAACAAAGTCCCGATGAGCGAGCTGAGGAGCTGTTTCGAAGACGCTGGGTATCAAAACGTAACAACCTATATAAACAGCGGCAACGTCATATTTGAAAGTCGTGAGACCGATGAGGCGGTGCTGGTAAAACAGTGCGAGTCGGCGATCGTTAATAGGTTTGGTTTCGCAGTTGTGTGCGCTATCATCTCACGCGACGAACTTCACAGGGCGCTTGCTCATGCACCGGCCTGGTGGGGAAGCGGCGCAGACAAACATAACGCTATCTTTGCTATCGCGCCAGCAACTGCGCAGAGTATCATGAACGAAGTAGGTGTAGCCAAACCGGAGTACGAGAGTGTCGCTGGATATGGAAAGGTTATCTTTTGGACCGCGCCGCTCCAAACGTTTTCACGATCGCGATATAGCAAAATCGTCGGCACAGCGGTGTATAAAAGTATCACGATCCGAAACGAGAACACGACCCGCAAGTTAGCAGAACTCACGTTATAACAAAAACACCCCGGAAAAACCGGGGTGTTTTTTAGGTGTCTGATCGGATTTCCGCTGAGTGAACAGAGGATTCCCCTCTAGACAGGGAAGAGCGGTCAGACTCGGGTTATTTAGCCAAGAATGTTGCGTCGTGAACGTACAAAGTACGTAGCACCAGCAGCTAGGGAGCTCAGGCCGAACATAGCAGCGATTGTGCTTGCAGGACCTGTTGCAGCGATAACTTTTGGAGTTTCAGCAACTGGCTTTTCAGGTGTTTCTGGAGTCTCTGGAGTTTCCGGAGTCTCACAAACAACTTTTGCCTGGAACTGAACAAACTCACGAGTAGAACCGTTGAGGTTACCTTTGTTAACACCACTTGTAGTGATGGTGTCAGCGAGGGTTTTGATGTGGCCACCGTTGACGTTAAGGTTTACGGTTGAGCCAGGAACGTATACAAGGTTGCCCTTGTCTACGTTTACTGTCACGCTGCCAGACACACTAGTGTTCTGGTTTGCGGCGTTAGTTGCGGAAGCAGTCATAGTACCGTTAAGGGGTGCTTTGACGGTAACGTTCGTAAGCAAGCCAAATTCACTGTTAGCGAGCTTAATGCTGTACTTAACGACATCACCACAAGTTGCGCTTGCAGATGAACCGTAAGCACTGCCCTTGGTGACATTTTTGACCTGGTAGAGGTCAGGACCGGTTGCGAGTGAGCCTGGGCTATCTGCGAAAGCCGTACTCGTAAACGCGAGAGCTGAAGTAGCTGCAAAAGCAGCTGCGAATAGCAATTTCTTCATGGGTGTCTCCTTCTGAAAGTTGACGGGTTGATAATGCAAACTAGATAGTCACTGAGATTTCTAAGGATTGTGCGCGGGGCACACGAGGTGAGCTAGGCTCAAAACACTCGTGTGCCACCGCGACATCAACCTACTGCTTGATCACTCCGGGTGGGGAGCGGTCGGGTGGATGACGAACGGATCCGTCGAGTCGGTGACCGACAGGTCGGTGACGTTGTCGACGGCCCTGACCGTGATCTGGTCTGTTCCACCAGCGGGCACCTCGGAAGGTGCCTTGTAGTCGGAACAGATCTGGACGCCGTCCTGAGCGGTCTTCTGCGGAATCGCGAACGATCCGAAGTCAGCCTCCCAGTACACCGTTGCGGTGTGACCCGCGGGGGTGTCAACGGTGACGCAGTGGTCGTCGACCCAGTTGACCTCGAGATCGTTGAACTCGCGGAACTGGACGAAGACCGGCGGGTTGGACGGCGGAGGCGGCTCGCACTCGTAACCCTCCGGCTGGTCGCCGGGGATGTCCGGGCACTCGTCGTGCGTCGACGGAGGCGGGTTTCCACAGTCGTACTCGACAGTGATCGTCGCCAACGCCGAAGACTCAGCGTCGAGCGTGATCTCGCGGCGAGCCTCCTGCGAGAGGGGC
>CBIHNH010000038.1:0-5402 GCA_966211425.1 uncultured bacterium | reverse complement strand
GCAATCGTCTCGGCAACCAGCACTTTTATCTCGTCTTCCGACATCTGCTCAGGTAGGTATTTGCTGAGTAATTCCTTCTCAGCTCGCTCTTTGTCAGCGCTTGCCTGATTGCCGCCTTGCTCGAAGAGCTTGGCAGCCTCGTCACGTTTTTTAGACTCGCGGGCAATCAACTGCTCGATTGCCTCATCACCGAGACCGGTGTCGCGGGCACCTTTTGCGACTTCTTCGTTTAGTATCGCAGCCTTGAGACCACGCAGCGTCATAGTCACGAACTCGTCACGTGCAAGCATCGCCTCTTTCAGATCAGCATTGATACGGTCGGTCAGATTACTCATAGATATTCCTTTGCATAATTAGGTGGTCAAAATAAAATCCTGCCTCTAGTATAACCGAGACAGGATAATTGCTCGAGGCGCTCAGTTTAGCGCAAACCGAGGCGGGTTTTCGCAAGCTTGTCGGCCTTACGAGCGCGGCGGACGATCGCTTTTTTGCGGCGTTCGACCTTGCTGATAGGCTTTGCAAAGCGCTGACCGGCTTTGACAGTAGAAAGCACTCCAGACTGGAGGACTTTGCGGTTAAATCGACGGATGAGGTTTTCGTTTGCCTCGTTGCCATCTTTACGTGTTACTTGAATCATACTCGAAATATTCTAACAGAAGTTTTACAGAGATACAACCTCTAAGCGGAGTAGTCTGCCTTCAACCGCTTTCCTGCCGTTCCACTCGTTGATACCGAGTTCGCACCATACGGCCGCCATCTCGCCGATATCTGCCGTGAACGTGTCGGCTTTGTTAAAAGCGATCATCTCCATGCTCTGGCCATTCTTGTCGGCAAATCGATATTTGACGTGCTGCCCATCCGCGCCCATCGTCCGTCGGTTCATGATAGTCAGTTTCGAAAACTCAAACACCGGCTCGGGGTTGCCGTTCCCGTATGGCTCGAGCCGACTGAGCGCTGAAATATTTCCCTCGGTACATAGTGCAAAGTCAGGCAACGTAACATCAGATCGGACTTCGAGATGGCGGAGTTGATCAACCAGATTGAGGCCACGATAGTAGTCGTTGACCGCCTCGCGCCAAACTGAAATCTTTGTCGTTTCGAGGGTCACGCCCGCAGCCAACTTGTGACCGCCCCCTTTGATCAGGTGTATTTCAGTCGCCCGAATAGCCTCGACTGCGGAGAAATCACCGTAGCTGCGCGCGGAACCTTTCGCGGTTCCGTCCTCAAGTTCCTGGAGTACAAAGGTTGGCTTATGGTACGTTTCGAGTAGCTTTGCCGCAACGATACCGATGATTCCGTGACTCCAGCTGGGGTCACTGACGATTAGTACGTTGTCGTCATCCATCACATCAGCCAGCTGACGCGCCGCTTTAAATATCCTATCCTGCTCGGTGCGACGCTCACGGTTCATCAGATCCAGTCGCTCGGCCAGCTCAAAAGCCACCGAGTTATCGGTCGTCATCAGCAAATCGAGCGCTAGTTGCGCCGTTTCTAGCCGCCCCGCAGCATTGAGCCGAGGACCCAGTCCAAAACCTAGGCTGCGCGCCACCAGCTTTTCGGGATCAACCCGGGATACCGCCATAAGCAGCCGCACGCCAGGCCGCCGAGTTTTTTTCATAACCTCGAGCCCCCAGTACACGTTCGCACGATTTTCGTCGGTCAGCTCCACAACATCACAGACCGTGCCGAGTGCAACCAGGTCGAGCAACCACTTTTCTTGTCCGAGAGGCAAGCCCTCGAGTCGCGTCTGGAGCGCCTGTACCAGCTTAAATGCAACGCCAACACCCGCTAGGTCAATAAACGGATAGTCATGATCGGGGCGCTTCGGGTTGATAGTAGCGACCGCATCAGGCATCGTCTCGGCTACCGAGTGGTGATCGGTCACGATGACGTCAACACCGAGCTCATTTGCACGGGTAATCTCTTTGTGGCTGAGGCTGCCGCAGTCAACGGTAACGATCAGCTGCGCGCCTTCGTTGGCGAGCGTCTCGATCGCTTTTGCACTCAGACCGTAACCTTCCACGAACCTGTTCGGGATAAAGACACGCGCCGTGATACCGAATGCCGCAAAACTTTCGCAGAGCACAGTCGACGCTGTTAGGCCATCGATATCGTAGTCGCCGTAGATGACGACATTTTCGCCCTTTTCCTTTGCGTCTGCCAGCCGTTCAACAGCCTTGTCCATATCCGGTAGCAGAAACGGGTCATGCCGCATCGCCTCGTAACTCGGATGCAAAAAGGCCTGCCGAGTTTTAGGATCGGTCAGGCCCCGGGCAGCTAATACAGCCTCAACTAATGCCATAGGCTATCTATGCGGCGTCGTTAGATGCAGCCCGCTTGCGTCCTGCCTGTGTTTGCTGCGACTTTATGACGATACTCTGAAGTTCTTTAAAGATCGCAAAGTGTTTATTGGTGGAATAAATCTTTGTGTTGCCTTGCTTTTCGCTCGTCAGGAACCCCACCTTCTCAAGTCGCTTCAGCTCTCGTTGGATGTTACCTGGATCCTCTTTGATTAGCTTGGCTAGTCCACGCACGTGCGTTCGGAAATCAGGATACTTCGCATAAACAACGATAATCTTTCGACGAACCCGCGACGTGATAAAAACATCTAACATACTCTATAAAAATCTCACACCTTAAGTTTTATATTCGTTGCTAATTATTCTACAGTTTTAGTGTCACGACGACAAGCCTTGACATTGAATATATTTCGTACTGCGGGCAGTGTCAGTGCCAGCTGAGTACTATTTCATTGATCATCGCCAGCGTCGCTTCCTGACTCGGCACGTCGTTAACATCATAGTAGTGATCGGTGTCGAGATAGTTATCGGTTACGCTGAGAATATGTAGCTCGTCACCGAGTATATGCGCCCTGTCTACCGCTTCGACGGACGCGACCGGCGCCGCAATTATAAGCTTCTCGATACGGATAGGTTTCACGAAGTCCCCTGCTGCATCGAGGCTGGTACCTTTCGGTAGTCCGTCAGAAACGAGGATCACATGGCGCTCCTTGAGCATTTCCGCATCAACGATACCACCCGATCCGAGCAGCCGATTTATGCTACTCATCTTTTCGCGCTTTTGGTCTTCGAGATAGCCATGAAACTCATTGTAGTACGCCTCGACCTCACCCGCCGAGAGCATACCGTTATAGGTAAAGCGTCCACTTTGGTTCAGCGTACCGAGGTCTTCGCCTTCGCCCGGCACCTCGATCTCCTCGATGAGGAGCAAAGCGATCGGACAATGTAGTGCCGCCGCGATTTGATAGCCGACCTGGACCCCACCATCGTTGAGCGCTACGACAATTGAGTTCTCATACCGATATCTATCTTGCATCGCCTGAGCGAGACGATAACCAGCATCGAGTCGTGAACTGAAATACATAAGCATTATTGTATAGGCGTACCGGTTCAAAAACCAGTCGGTCATAGAGTAACGTAAGCCCCGCGCTATAATAAAGCGTAGACATGGAATATTACCTCGTTTCGCCGCTCCGCGTTATTGGCCGCGTGGGCGATGCCCTCACTTATCATTCCGAGCATCGGCTGGTGCCCGGAATGATCGTCAATGTCAGCGTCGGCTCAAAAGACGTTGCTGGCGTCGTATTAAGACGCATCGAAAAACCGTCGTTCCAGACCAAACCAGTAGCGAGCGTCGTTGCTGAAACGCCCATACCAGAGCCACTACTCAGACTGCACGACTGGCTCTCGACCTACTACGTTTCACACCCGGTCGCCACCTGGCAAACGATGCTGCCGAGCGGTGTCCTCAAAACACGGAGAAAAGTAGTAAATACACCCACTCAACACCGTAGAGATAGAACACATTTTGTACTCAACAGTGCACAAAAACGTGCTCTCGCCCATATCAATAGCACAACCGAAAGCACCTCACTCCTGCGTGGTATAACCGGCTCAGGAAAGACCGCTCTCTATATTGAGCTAGCCAAACAAACGCTGGCGGAGGGAAAATCAGTCATCGTCCTCGTACCCGAGATCGCCCTTACCTCGCAGATCGTCGCCGACTTTGCTGCCCATATCGAAAACGTGCTGATAACCCATTCGACTATGACCGAAGCAACCCGTCATAACACTTGGCTAGAGGCGCTGAACTCTACCACGCCACGGGTTGTTATCGGCCCACGCTCAGCGCTCTTTACCCCTTTCCGCGACATCGGCCTGATCGTTATCGACGAATGCCACGAACCAAGTTACAAACAGGAAAAATCACCGCGTTACTCGGCACTTCGAGCTGCGCGCGTTCTCGCCTCTGCTCACGGCGCCAAACTGGTACTCGGCAGTGCGACACCGAGCGTTACCGACTATTACCTTGCAGAGAAAAACTCACCCGAAAGCATCGTCGAACTCACCCAGCTTGCTCGTCAAGGCGCCATCCTACCTGAAGTCACCGTTATCGATATGACAAAACGCGGCAACTTCAACCGCAGCCCGTTTCTGTCCGATACTCTACTCACGCAGCTAAGCGAAACGCTCGGGGCCGGTCATCAAGCGCTCATATTTCATAACCGACGAGGTAGTGCACCGATAACGCTCTGCGAAAACTGTGGCTGGAGCGCCGCCTGTCCCCGCTGCTATGTCCCGCTGACGCTGCATGCCGATCAGTTCCAACTACGCTGTCATCTGTGCAACCATCAGGAGCGCGTCCCGACAAACTGTCCGGACTGTCAAGGTGCGCACATTATCCATAAAGGTATCGGTACTAAACGCATCGCTGAGGAGCTCGCAAAGCTTTTCCCCGAGTCGCGTATCGCGCGCTTTGATGGCGACAACCTGAACCACGAGACGGTTGATAGCCAGTACCAAGCCCTCTACGATGGTGATATCGATATCATCATTGGCACCCAGGTCATCGCCAAGGGCCTCGACCTGCCCAAGCTCCGCTTTGTTGGTGTCGTTCAAGCTGACAGCGGCCTAGCGCTCCCGGAGTACCAGTCGAGCGAGCGTGTCTTTCAACTGCTCGCTCAGGTCAGCGGCCGTGTCGGACGAAATGAGCATCAGAGCCATGTCGTTATTCAGAGCTACCAGCCCGACCATCCTGCGGTAAAATACGGCATAAACCGTGACTTCACTAACTTTTATGAGTACGCCGCCTCTGAGCGAAAACGCGCCAACTATCCACCGTTTTGCTACCTGCTCAAAATCACCTGTACCTACAAATCAGAAAGTGCCAGCGTCCGCGCCGCACGTAGTTTAGCTAGCACACTCCGACCTCACCTCGCTCCCGGCATGGAGCTGCTCGGACCCGCCCCGGCATTTTACGAACGCGTCCGCGACAGCTACCGTTGGCAGCTAATCCTCAAGAGCCCACGCCGGGCCGACCTAGCTGACCTCATCCAGCACATCCCGCCAACACACTGGCAGTACGAGCTCGATCCGGTTAGT
>CBIHNH010000037.1:0-5760 GCA_966211425.1 uncultured bacterium | reverse complement strand
GTGATAAGCGTATCAACCTGCTTGCCGAGGTGAGCAATAGCCCATTCGGCGTTATTGCGGCGCTTTTCGCCTTCAAAACTAAACGGCTTTGTGGCAACACCGACGACGAGGATACCCATCTCACGGGCGATACGCGCCACGACGTGGCCAGCACCGGATCCGGTACCACCGCCGGCACCTATAGTAACAAAGACCATATCGGCGCCCTCAAGGGCTTTTTTAATATCTTCCTCAGACTCTTCGGCTGCAGCCTGTCCGACTGTTGGATCAGCGCCGGCGCCAAGACCGCGGGTCGCGTCCTTGCCGATATGGAGCTTGATGTCTGCTTTTGAATTGTGAAGTGCCTGGGCGTCGGTGTTAACAGCGATAAACTGCACACCACTCAGGCCGGCCTCTTTCATGCGGTTTACCGCTGAACCACCTGCGCCACCAACACCAATCACCTTGATGGTGGCGAATGTCTGTATATCTGCTGGTTTTACTTCTGGCACGTTGGCGTTCCCCCGCTTTGTTCACATTTAGTATACATGTCTTTACCTAGGGTACAAAAAAACTGCACACCTGGCAACTCGACTTGTCGTCTGTATACATTTTATGAACGAAACTTATTAAATATCCCTGTTATTTTGCTGGTTACGCCGCGCGCGATATCGCCGGCTCTGTCTTGAGCGTCTGTGCGTGAGCCGCCATGCGGGCGGGTTTGTGAGGCAGAATCCATATCTGCGAGCATCAGCCCAACGGCCGCCGCAAAGCCTGGCGACTCGATTTGATCAGCCACGCCGCCATAACCAGTCGGTTTGCCGACGCGTGCGCTGAGCTGCAGGGCCTGCTTTGCATAATCATCGATACCTGGCATCAGCGACCCAGCGCCAGTCAACACAACGCCACCGGGCAGTTTTGAGTCGCGACCGATACTACGAAGCTCTTTTTGAACCAACTCAAAGATTTCCTCTAGCCGCGCATCGACGATCATGTCGATATCTTCGATATCAAACTCATGCGACGTCTTGTCTACCTTAACGACGGCTTTTTTGCTGGAATTCTTATGCGCGTTGGGGACGGCAACCGCGTGGTCGACCTTCACCTTCTCGGCCACGTCGAGGTCTGTTTTTAGGCCGATGGCCAGATCGTTCGTTATATTGACGCTACCGACCGGAAGAACAGCAACGTGCTGGAGGTCACCCTCCTCGAACACAACGACATTTGTCGTGGTACCGCCGATATCAACGAGCACGACACCGTTTTCTGTCTGCTGTCCGCTGACGACAGCGCGTGCTGCTCCGAGGCCTGAGAGCACTCGACCGTTTACCTGCGTCTCGGTAATCTCGCAGGCTTTCACCAGGTTTTTGAGATGCGGGCCAAGTGCCGTGATAACGTGCGCATCAACTTCGAGCCGCACACCTGTCATGCCGATCGGGTCTTTGATGTTTTCTTGGCCATCGAGTTGATATGAGCGAGGCGTCACCTCAAGTATTTCACGGTTAGCCGGCAGCTGAACGACGGTTGCGGCTTCTTCGACGCGCTCGAGATCAGTTTCGGTGATTTCATGCCCTACCGCGATTACGCCCTTACTGCTCATGCCAACGACGTGAGAGCCATTAACACTGATCGTGACGGCATGAATCTGGTGTCCGCTCATGCGTTCAGCGGCTTCGAGCGCCTTGTCGATCGCCTGTGCGGTATTGACGAGATTTACGACCGTACCTTTTCGCATTCCGCTGTTCGGCTCAACACCGACGCCGACGATTGTTGGTTTTTCGTTTGTGCCGTCGAGGTGTCCGACAACGGCTCGTACATATGTCGTGCCTATGTCGAGTCCGACTGCATATCGAGATACTTCTTGCATGCAGCCAGTATAACCGCTTGTGTAGCAGCTCTGCAAATAAAATGATTATGCAAACAAGTCTGAAAAGTCAGCAGAAGGATACTGCCTGTCTATATCGAAGGAGCCGGCTCGCGGAACCTCAAACGGCAACGCTGCGTAGTGACCACGATTTTGAGCCCGGTGATACGCATAGCGAAGCTCGTCAATCTCGCCCACACACTCAAACGGCTTCATGACCCCGTCGATACCGAGGAGCCCCTTAAATGTTTCAGCTAACGCGGGTTTCGTGTAGAGATCACTGCCAAAAATCGCGATCAGCTCATTAGCAGACACAAACGGAGAGAACAATAGATATGAGTTGGCGCACTTTGGGCATTCACCGCACCACGTCAGCGTTTCATTTGACGCGCCCTGGCGATAGTTTGCGACGTTACACGAGCTAAATGAACCGGCATAGCGGCTCCATCCGAGCTCGACAAAATGCTTTGATACCTTTAGTTCGGTATAGGCGCGTAGCGGTGAGCCGACACGAATATCCGGCGAGATATAGCGCTCCACGTACTCGGCAAATAACTGCTCGGCTTGCCAAGTTTTTGACCACTGGTGATTGACCGGCAAATCTCCGATCCATTCATGCGGCTCTTCACCTTCATGGCCGATTCCGGCAAGGACTACGTTCTTTCCGAACAGCACCGCCTGAATGAGACTAATGGCAAGCACGATATAGGTAACTGGTACGTGTCCGTTCAACCCACCGACACGGCGCAGCGCCGCGTGGTCGATCGTGCGTTTTGCGATGAGAAGCTCACCGCCGAGATGCGAAATAACGTCCGGTGCCGAGCCCGTACTGCTGACATAAAAACCACTAAAATCACGACCAGCTTCTTCGAGCATGCGCGCGACCAGCAACGAATCTTTGCCGCCGCTCTGAAGGCTCAGAACACCCGCGCCTTTATAGGACACGGGTGAAGCCGAATCGCCATGCGCCGTAAACTGGGCGAGCTCTGCACGCGTGAGATTATTTTCGAACGCAAACTGACTCAGCCCTTCCTGATAAAACCGGCTAAAGAACTCTGCCTGCCATTCATCCAAGCCACCCGTCCGTATCAGTACCTGCTGTGTCGGAGCGGTTTTGTAGTACGAAACACCGATCAGCATAAACGCCAAAAAAAGCGCGCGCTCCATGACCTGCTGGTCATACTCTTCCGCAGCGCCAAAGCTGAGCTCCTCGCAGAACGTAGCGCTCTTGTCCTCAGTGAAACTATAACGAAAACGAGCTAGGCCTGTGCCCGGCTCAAACTCGTAACTCTCAAAAACAAAAACGCTCATAAACCCAGGACTACTTCTCGAAACTGCGTGCCCCTATCGTAAAAATCCTTGAACATGTCAAAGCTCGCACAGCCCGGACTGAGTATCACGACATCCCCTGATGAAGCATAGTTTTTCGCGAGCCGGACTATCTCCGGCATGGTGTGCGCCTCACTGACATCGATCGGTGAATCAACACCCTGGCTCACCAAAAAGTCAGCTAGCTTGTGTCGAATTTCGCCAATAATAATGAGCTGTTTGATGTTTGGTGACGACTTGATTGCTTCGGCCATGTCGGTAAAATCAGCACCTTTATCGATACCCCCAAGCACAACAATTTCCGGCTCGGTATAGGCTCGCACGGCCGCCGCGGTTGCGCCCGGAGCAGACGAAAAACTATCGTTATAGTAGCGAACACCGTCAAGCTCTCGTACGAACTCAAGTCGGTGGGGCAAGCCCTCGAAGGAACGAAGCCCTTGCTCGACAGATACAACATCATCAGTAAAGCGGAGTGCTGCGCTGATTGCTGCACAGGCGTTCTCAAGGTTGTGAGCCCCCGGTAGCTGAACCGCATCAATACTGAAGATCGGCTGATCTCCCACCCAGAACGCACCCTCGCTCACATAGACATGTCCGTCATCCGGCACGCCGTAGCGCCCACTGCTACTGTGTCCATCCTCGACGTTCATCAGTCCAATCTGGCGCGAAAACTGGTTGGTCGGGTGGTAAAGACAGTAGTCACCAGGTTTTTGATGAAGACGAATATTTGCCTTGGCAGCGACGTAGTCGTCGAAGCCTGGGTGAACGTTCAAATGATCCGGCTCGATCATAAGTACTACCGCCAACTGCGGGCTTCTCTCTATATCCCATAGCTGAAAACTACTCATCTCAAATACAACGATGTCTTCGGCTGATATTTTTGGAAGCTCACTGAGCGCAGGTACGCCGATATTGCCCACGACATGAACCGTCTTTCCGGTCGCACTGAGCATGCTCGAGATCATACTCACAGTCGTGCCCTTACCTTTTGTACCGGTTACACCGATGATCGGTGCGGGACACTTCACGAAAAACTCGTTCGTGGCGGACCAGATCTTGCCGTCTGTTTTTATCTTTGACGGCGCAAGGCCTGCCGTGCGGATAACGAGATCAAAGCCACTTAGTTCAGAAAAGGCGTCAGCGCCGAGCAGCGTCGGTACGCCTACGGGGAGATCGTCGAGTTGCTCCCTGGCGTCAACGATCGTCAGTTGGTTATCGGGTGTGTTCCAGTAGTCATAGTTGGTCCGGCCTTCGAGTCCGAATCCAGCAATAGCAATCTTCATAGCTTTATTATACGTCACTTAGTGCCGTGAGGATCTCGGCACCGTGCTCGGTGATAAGCACCGTGTGCTCAAAGTGCGCGGCAAGGCTTCCATCACGAGTTCGTATCGTCCAACCATCTTCACGGTCAGTCACGATGCCCTCATTTCCAAGCGTCGTCATCGGTTCAAGCGCCACCGTATCGCCTACCTCGAGTAAATACCCCTTTCCTGCCGTCCCGTAGTTCGGTATATCGGGAGCCTGATGCATACTGTGGCCGATCCCATGACCAACCAATTCGCGGACAATACCGAGCTTGCCCTCGCGTAGTACCGCTTCGATCGCAGCAGAGATATCGCCCGTTCGAACCGGGCCCTTGATCGCATCGATTCCAGCGTAGAGACTTCGTTCGGTGTAATCTAGTAGTCGTTTTGTGTCGCCGACCGGCTTCTCGCCAACCACCATCGTAAATGCACTGTCAGTTTTCATGCCTTTATAGGAAATAACGAGATCAAAGCCGACCACGTCGCCTTGTCGTAGTGCATAGTCGGTAGGAACGCTATGAACGATCTGATCGTTTGTTGATATGCAGATGCTAGCCGGAAAACCCACTTCAGGTGTTTTGTACGTAGCTTCGGCACCAAGCGCAATGATTTCTTTGAGAACCCAACCGTCAAGATCACGCTCCGTTACCCCCGGTTTAACCTGTTTTTTCAGGCCATCAAAGATTGTTGCGAGCAGTTGGCCGCCTTCCCGCATCGCCTGTATTTCATCGGCGGTTTTTATTCGCCCAAACACTCGCGTATCACCTGATCGATATGATCATGAACTTGACCGACACTACCAAAACCATTCACGTCGCGAACCTCGATACCGAGCGAGCGGTAGTAGTCGAGAATCGGCTGCGTTTCCTCGTTGTAGAGTCTCGTGCGAGCCGCTATCACTTCTTCGTTATCGTCGAGACGACCACGAATCTTGAGTCGACGAGAAATCTCTCCGTCAGGCACGTTCAGTACGATAACCGCCGCGATACTGCGCTCATGTTTCGGTAGTTCATCAACAAGCCACTGTGCCTGCTCTAGTTGACGAGGATAACCATCGAGCACGAGATGCGCGATATCTTTGGCGCGGCCGATCGCTTCGCCAACGAGTCGATTTACGAGATCGTTGTCTACCATCTCGCCTTTTGTCATGTGTTCGTACGCGGCTGGGTCTTTGGTATCGCGAAGCAGCTGACCGGCAGAAACCCAACGAAAACCATGGCGCGCACTGAGCAGTTGTCCTTGGACAGACTTACCGGAACCTGGAGGGCCTACAAATAAAATCAT
>CBIHNH010000036.1:0-6082 GCA_966211425.1 uncultured bacterium | reverse complement strand
CAGCTGACTTTTGTAAAACCTGTTTGCCACAACGCTGAGCCACAGCGCATCTATACTGCCCATAATCCCACCGGCGACAAGTAACTTGATTAAAAAGTCAGTCATATGTTCCCTTTTCTAGGCAAACAGCCCGTCGCCGTACTTCAGAAAAATACCGGCAACGATAACGAAGATCAGCGCCGCCATGACGAACTTGTCATAATCCTTGTCGAGCCAGGCATGTGCTCGTTTGCTGAGCTTTTTCGGCAAATAGAGGTTGTCTTCCCTGATGTTGTAGCGCGTTAACGCGAACCAGACGAGGATCGTCGTCAATGTTACGAGCAAGCACCATGGACAGAGCGCCTGGATGATAAACATACTGACATATAGCAACCCAAGCGCGAACAAGAGCCCGGCCGTATAAAAGATCTGCGCCGTGAACATGAAACGCCGCGGGAACTTTACCCCAGCGAGACCGGCGATAGCCACCGCGATCACTACCGGCTCTGCCATCATACCGATAAAGCTATTCGGGAAGCCCATGAACGTCGCGCTCGGGTGGGCTGCCACTGTCGCACAGTTCAGTACGATGTTCACGCTACAGCTCAGCTCCGCGTTCGGGTTCTTTGCAATCTCGATAGCTTCGACTGAAAGCACAAATGACGCCAGTAGGCTGAGTACAGCTCCGACGAGCATGCTCGTGAAAATCCAACGGTTGTCGCGCATCTTTTTATCCTTATGGGTGAAATATTCTCTTAAGGTCTTAAGCATAGAAACTTACCTCCGAAATAGTTGGCATCGGTAAACCGCGCCATAGGTTTTGCATTACGCCGTTGTCATCCAGCGCCACGACGCTAGGGTATTCGACGATATCATAGGTCCGACATAGTTCCGCACCCTCACGCGTCTCGGGGTCGACAGTTTCGATCTCCCTGCCCGTTCGCCGCGTAAAGTCATGCAGGAACGTCTCAACTGGTGCCCGATGATCACTTTTCTCTTTATAGACTACAAGAGTTCTCATGAGTTTATTGTAGCAGTAAAATTGTCTGTTCTTTTGGTAAATAGCCCCCAGAACAAAAACAAAACCGCCCTTTCGGGCGGCCTGTTTCGTGCTTTGCTAGACCCGAGGCTTAACTACAGCCAGTAGTCGA
Source organism: uncultured bacterium (assembly GCA_966211425.1). Taxonomy (GTDB): domain Bacteria; phylum Patescibacteriota; class Saccharimonadia; order Saccharimonadales; family Saccharimonadaceae; genus CBIHNH01. Next base: position 4,952 of record CBIHNH010000036.1, on the reverse strand, counting down.
ACCACAGCTCGTACATACGTAGCAGCTACCTGCTCGTTGTGTCACGTTACCGCAGTTGCTACAAAGTGGTGATGAACCATCGGCTACCTTGAGCTCTGCGCGCGCTGTTCGGAGCGTTGCCTCCTTTGGCTCGTCACGAGGCAGATCAGCTGGCACTACTTCCGCTACCGTTGTAGTTGGGCCCGTAACATCAGTTGGAGCTTCGGTAGGACCGTCAAGCAGGCTCGCCTGCTGGGCTTCGAGTTCCGCTTCGAGATCTTCGAGGCTAGCGAGGCCAAGCTCGAGTCGATCATCGATGTTCAAGTACTCGAGCGCCAGTCGACGGAAGATGTAGTCAACGATGCTCGTCGCAGTCTTGATATCTGGATCATCGGTTGAGCCAAACGGCGCAAAGTTCGTACTGCTCATACCGCGGACGTACGCCTTGAGCGGCACGCCGTACTGGAGACCATAGCTGACCGAGCGGCCAAAGGCGTCCATCAGACCGGCGAGAGTTGAACCCATCTTTGCCACGGTGATAAAGATCTCACCTGGCTGTCCGTCTTCGAACTCACCAACCGTCACGTAACCCTTGAGATCAGAGATCTTGAACTCGATCGTCTTTGAGGTGCGGACGCGCGGCAGTTCACGGCGCTGGTTGGACTGGATAACCTTTTCGACGACCTTTACTTCTTCTTTTTTCTGGTCTTTTTTGTCGCTAAGTGGCTGACCGACTTTTGAGCCGTCACGGTAGATAGCGACTGCTTTGATGCCGAGTTTCCAGCTGTCCATGTGGAGCTGCTCTACATCTTCGATAGAGACTTCTTTCGGCATATTGACGGTCTTACTAATAGCGCCTGAGATAAACGGCTGCACAGCGCCCATCATCATCACGTGACCCATGTAGTGGATGGCGTTATCGCCAACCGCACACGCAAACACTTCGTAGTCAGACTCCTTGAGTGCTGGTGCGCCAACGATCGTCCCGTGTTCGTGGATGTAGCTCACGATAGCTTCGGCGTCTGCCTTGCTGTAACCGAGTGTCTTGAGGGCGCGCGGGATAGTTTGGTTGACGATAACCATACTTCCACCGCCAACTAGTGTCTTGAACTTGGTCAGGCTAAAGTCAGGCTCAACACCAGTCGTGTCGCAGTCCATCATGAAGCCGATCGTACCAGTTGGAGCGAGCACGCTGGCCTGTGAGTTACGAACACCGAACTTTTCGCCGAGCTCTACTGCGTCATCCCATGCTTCTGCCGCAGCACTGAGCAGGTCTTCTGATACAAGGCTTGCGTCGATGTCGTTGACCGCATCGCGGTGCTTACGCAACACGCGGTTCATGCCTTCGGCGTCTTTTTTGTAGCCGGCAAATGGACCAACGCGCTTTGCGATACGAGCACTCGTCGCGTAACTGTGACCAGTCATAATTGCGGTCAGTGAGGCAGCAAAGGCGCGACCTTCAGCGGAGTCGTATGGCAAACCTTTCGCCATGAGTGTCGCACCGAGGTTGGCGTAGCCGATGCCGAGCTCGCGGTAGGCACGGGCGTTCTTGTCGATGCCTTCAGTTGGGTACTCAGAGTAACCGACGAGAATCTCCTGAGCCAGGAAAACAGTCTCGACGGTATGTTTGTAGGATTCGATATCGTACGTTCCGTCATTGTTCAGGAACTTCAACAGGTTGAGTGATGCGAGGTTACAAGCAGAGTTGTCGAGGTGCATGTACTCAGAGCATGGGTTCGAGCCGTTGATGCGACCAGCCTTTGGTGTCGTGTGCCAGTCGTTGATAGTCGTATCGAACTGCATGCCTGGGTCGGCGGACTCGTGAGCGGCTTCGGCCACCTGGCGGAAGAGTTCACGGGCTTTGACGGTTTTGTAGACTTTCTTGTCTTTGACGCCGACCAGGTCCCAGTCACCGTCACTCTCAACCGCACGCATAAACTCGTCGGTGACACGAACAGAGTTGTTAGCGTTTTGGTACTGGATCGAGACCATGTCACGACCGTTCAGGCCCATGTCGAAACCGTTCTGTTCGAGCACGAAGGCTTTTCGTTCTTCGCGTGCCTTACACCAGATGAATTCTTCGATGTCTGGGTGGTCGATGTTTAGGATGACCATCTTGGCCGCACGACGAGTCTTGCCACCGCTGCTGATCGTACCGGCGCTGGCGTCGGCACCACGCATGAAACTAACTGGGCCGCTGGCTGATCCACCTGAGCTGCTAAGTTTTTCAGCGCTCGAGCGAATAGCCGAGACGTTAAGACCTGCCCCAGAGCCGCCCTTAAAGATCATACCTTCTTCACGGTACCAGTTCAGGATACTTGGGAGGGTGTCATCAACTTTGAGGATGAAACAGGCGCTGGCTTGTTGTGAACGATCTGGTGTGCCGATGTTAAACCAGACTGGGCTGTTAAATGCTGCTCGTTGAGTTGCGAGGATGTATTTGAGTTCTGCGTTAAAGGTGTCGGCTTCGGCTTCGTCAGCAAAGTAACCGTTATCGTAGCCGTGGCGGGTAATAGTGTCGACAACACGGTCGATCAGGTCCTTCAGACCCTTCTCGCGCTGCGGAGTGCCAGGGGTGCCATAAAAATACTTCTGGGCAACGATGTTGATAGCATTTTGTGACCAAAACTCAGGAAACTCAACGTCGTGTTGTTCGAAAACAACCTTACCTGATCCCGGGTTAACGATCTTTGATTCTCTCTTGACCCAGTTCAATTGGTCGTACGGATGTGTTCCAACTTCCGTAAAATATCGCGCAACAGAAAGCGCGGACACGGTTTGTGCCATAACTCTACCCTCCTCGTTTTTATAGATTTTTTTAAGTTGTTTTTTGTATTGTTATCTCACCACACCTCCCAAAGGATGATGAGTAGCACCTTTACTGTTTTTCAGAGGACGTGCTTCGGAGTTGCTTGAGCGCCGACTCGAACTCGTTCAGGCTCTTGAACTCACGATAGACACTGGCAAATCGAACATAGGCGACTTCGTTGCGTCTAGCGAGCTCAGCCAGGATGAGATCACCGATAGCTCGCGAGTTAACCTCGGAACTGCCTTCGGCATAGAGCTGGTCCTCAACACGAGCAACCATCTCTTCGATCTCAACGTCAGAGCTAAAGAACTTGCCGACTGAGCGATGTATCGCCGCAAACAGTTTCTTGCGATCAAACAGTTCGCGTTCACCGTCTTTTTTGATGACTGCGAGGTTTGGCCGTTCGATACGCTCATAGGTCGTGTAACGATGCTTGCAACTCAAGCATTCACGTCGACGACGGATCGCATCACCATCACTGGCATCTCGCGACTCAACGACTTTGGCATCTTCGAACCGGCAGCGCGGACATCTCATAGCTCTCTTTGTTCTCCTTGTCTTCTGTTAACAGAACCCTACACTCCCAAGTTTGCTTGTGTAGCTGGTTTCTACTATACCCCCCATATCTAGCGTTTTGCAAGTGTATTTTGTGCAACATATAGCGCTTATGACTATATATAGCTATACCGGGAGGAGTTACTGTAAGACCCTAGTATACCCTGTCTTGAGGTGTCTGTCAGTAACGACACAGTATTGACTTTTTTAATCATTTTTGCTATAATAGGCAGGTTATCATCGATCCCGATGGTGATGTTTTTTTCGAGACAGGGGCAACCGTGATCCTCATGAACACGCTCGTCATGGCCGCAGCTACAGTACCCGGGGATCGCTCCAAAATCCTCGCGATCTTGCTCGGTGGAGGCGTGATGGCATGCTTCATCATCATCGGCATACTCGACGCCATCTTCGGAATCCTCAACGACCCGGTTCCGAAGCAGCAAGAGAAGGAAAATGCACGATGAGCACGCAGGTGTCGGCTCAAGCCGGCTTCATCAGCAAAGACGGTGTGACCGTCTGCCCGCTGACGGGCGACAAGAAAGGAGAGGCCTACCGCCTTCCTCCCCATCCGTCGCTCGACCTGCAGGAGATGCAGTTCGTCAGCATCGTCATCCACCCGAACGGACAATGGGCCGAATGGGCTCCAACTGGCTAAGCCAGCGCGGGTGACAGTCCCCTGTCTCCCGCAACCTAAGCTTTCAATCCGCCAGCTGACGGATGAAAGTTTTGGTTGCGGAGCACTTAAAAAACCACCCGGTTTTGTCGGGTGGTTTTTTAGATTACTTCTTGTCTTCGTCTTTTTTCTTCTTACGTCGGCGCAGGAAAGCGGGAGTATCTGACTCATCCTCGTTGGCGCTCTGCCATATGTTGGTCGGTGTTTCTTCGTCGTCAAATGAGCTTTTCGCTTCAGTGTCTAGGTTCATGTTGATAGAACTCACGGCTGCGTTTACTGCTTCATCGTCAGCTTCGCGTCCCTTTGCGGCCTCGACATCGTGCACGGATGTGGTCGTTTCCTCTTCGTGAAGACCAGTAACCGGAGTTCCGAGCGAGATCGACGAGAGGGCCTGTGCTTGCTCATGGAAATACTGACTGTCGAAACCAGTTGCGATGACGGTGATGATCAGGTCGTCTTCCATCTCAGGTTTGAGTGTCGCACCAAAAATGATGTTCGCATCAGGCGCAACCGCACTGGTGATGATCTCGGCAGCTTCCTGGATTTCAGACATACTCATGTCATAACCACCGGTGACGTTGAACAGAACACCCTTGGCGCCATCGATAGATACTTCGATGAGCGGTGATTCGATAGCCTGCTGAGCGGCCTGTGCTGCGCGGTTATCACCACTGGCACGTCCGATGCCCATCAGGGCGCTTCCTGCGTTGCTCATGATGGCCTTAACGTCAGCGAAGTCGAGGTTGATGAGTCCGTGTTCGGTGATCAGCTCAGAGATACCCTGAACACCCTGACGAAGTACGTCATCGGCGATCTTAAACGTCTCAAGTAGCGGCGTGCGGCGGTCGATCGTTTGGAGCAAGCGGTCATTCGGAATGGTGATAAGCGTATCAACCTGCTTGCCGAGGTGAGCAATAGCCCATTCGGCGTTAT
>CBIHNH010000035.1:0-6085 GCA_966211425.1 uncultured bacterium | reverse complement strand
TGACTTGATCCGTAGAACCCTCCGTCCAAAGCCGTGAACCAGGCTCGAGATACCACGCTAAACGCGCTCCATTCTCCGTTCGCTGTCGAGTATAAACCAGAGCAGCATAGTGCCGATAATAATAGTTGAGACCAAACCTGATGTCGCCAGGATTGTCAGTCGGTTAACCCCGGTATCGAGCGTAACGACCACGACCGCTATCATCAGCAGCAAGACAAAGGCGAAAAACGACATCGTCAAACGCACCACCTGCGCGAGCGTTGCGCGCCCAGAGCTCACGCCAAGTTTACTGAGCCGCCACGTCATATAAGACACGCCGGAAACGCCCGCCGTCGGCAACACGTGATTTACAAAGTTTAGCTCCAGCGACATCCGCGCCATATCCCATGGCTTGACGTCACTCGCCTGCCCACGCTGCTTGAGGTAGGAAAAGATCGCCGCCCCGCCCGCATAGTAGCTGAGAAACTGCAGTGGGATGATCAGCGCTAGGATCCAGAGGTCTACCGTTCCGAGTAGATGCCACGCTCGAACCAGCTCATCCCGTAACGTCCACAAGAGAACCAGAATGATGAGCGCCGTCAGTATATTGAGCCACGACCGGAAAGACATACCTCTAGTATAGCAAGCCGACTACTATATACTGGACTTCATGATTATTTGTATTCTCGGCCGTCAACCTGCTATCGGCCTAGCAGAACTCGAAGCACTGTACGGTAGCGATGCTATGCGACCGGTCGGCAACCAGGCAGCAGCCGTCGACGCCGATGTTGACTTCAAGCGTCTCGGCGGCAGCATCAAAGCCGGTCGGATTCTAACCACTATTCAGGGCACAAATCCGCAAAAAGCCTTCCTCTGGCTTCAGAAAAATCTCGCAGGCGAAGTAGCCTCTACCGAAGGTAAACTCAAGCTCGGCGTCAGCCTCTACGGCCTCGACATGACCGTGCCAAAACTCAACGCCAACATCTTGTCACTCAAACGTGCGCTGCGCGACACCGGCCGATCAGTCCGTGTCGTTCCAAACAACGAGCTCGCCCTCTCGAGCGCCCAGACCTATCACAATAACCTGACCGACGACCGTGGCTGCGAGATCATAATCGCTCGCGACGGCAACTCGATGGTTATCGCCCGAGCTACAGAGGTTCAAGCTATCGACGCCTACCGCAAACGAGACCGTGATCGGCCAAAACGCGACACATTCGTCGGTATGCTCCCGCCGAAACTCGCCCAAACCATCGTTAACCTATCTGTTTGGTCTCTGCCGGCGGATGGCAACCAGAAAACTATCCTCGACCCGTTCTGTGGTACTGGGGTCGTCCTCCAAGAGGCGTCGCTGATGGGATATGCCCTCTACGGAACCGATATCAGTGAAAAAATGATCCGCTACACCAAAGACAACATCGACTGGCTGTTCGAGCGCTACCCGATAAAAACAAAGCTTTTACTCGAAACTGCGGACGCTACCGATCACACTTGGCGCAAACCAATAGACGCTGTCGCCTGCGAAGGCTACCTCGGCCATCCGTTCGCCACTGAGCCGACCAAAGAAGCCCTTCACGAAACCATACAAACGAGCAACCTCATCATGCGCAAGTTCTTGCGTAATCTCAAAGGACAGATCGAATCCGGCGCGCCTATCTGTATCGCCATGCCAGCATGGTACGCCAACGGGACGGTTCACCACCTTCCCCTACTTGACGACCTCGAGAAACTGGGGTACAATCGTATAGATTTTGTGCACGCTAATCGTGAAGACCTCATCTACCGTAGAGAGGACCAGGTTACGGGCCGCGAATTAGTAGTACTGACTAAGGAGTAATTATGTCAAAAGTTAAAGCAGGTGGATCAAGCAAAAATATCCACGACAGTCCCGGACAACGACTTGGCGTCAAACGATATGGCGGCCAAAAAGTTAACGCTGGCGAAGTTCTCGTCCGCCAAGTAGGCGAAACCAAGCAAGCTGGTCCTGGCACCTACATGAGCCGTAACTTCACCATCCACGCTGAGCGCGAAGGTGTCGTTGCATTTCGCCAAGTGAAAACACGTCGTTTCACCGGCAAAACTGCCCGACGCACCCAAGTCGTCGTAGAATAATTTGCCCCAAGGCTCATTAAAAATACCGATTGTGATAATCGGTATTTTTAATTGATAGTAGATTCGGCATTCGCCCTCTGCAGCTCTCTTGCTCGCTCAACAATAAGCTCAGTAACGGCATGTGACCCCGCCCTCTTGCGTGTATTCTCGACAAAGTCCAGGTCAATAGGCGACCCTGGTCGGTTAACTATCTCGTTCAAGCGTTTTGCGGTGATGTCTACTCGCTTTTCGATAGCATCTTTAGCGCCGGCGCCCAATTGTGCATCGAGGACAGACCCAAGAACACCGTCAATTCCACCTATATGCTCATGTACGGCCTTTGTGAAAGTGTTACTCTGTTCGTCTACGTAATTATCAGGTGATGCGAGAAGTATACTCAACGTTTCGCTCAACCCGACGGTATTGGCTACCCGACTATACACCTCAGCCGGAGTACCGCCTTTTTCGAGCTTACTCATTTCAAGAGCGACACTTTGTCCCGTGACGACTTCGTAATCACGGAAAAGGCCTTTGATATCCTGATATCCAAGGTTATTTCCAGAGAAATACTCAGCACGCAACTCTTCGAGATTAATGCCAAAGACCGCCTTGCCATCCAGGTTGACCCCACCCTGGGTGTGGGTGTATTCGTGCTCAAGTATTGAGATATCCATCTCGCGGTCACGCGCACTATAGTTCTGTGACCCACTGGTAAGACTCTCATCCAGCAACTTTTCTGCAAGTGGCATACTAATACATAGATTTTTTTCGCCATTAATCTCGGTAACCCAAGCGTCTGATGAGTACTGCGGAATACCAAGCTCTTTTCTAAACTCAGTCGCTCTTTGCTCTAAGCCATCCTTCCAACCTTGGACGGCATTACGTTCTTCGTGAGCTTTATCAACTAGCGCCCTATCGTCGGGGCTAGTGTAGTCAATGTCATCATAATTGATAGCTGGGGCATCGAGACCACGGCTCTGAAAGACGCTCCCAATACTGAGTACGCGAATCTGAAAAGGATCTTCGTTTTCATCAGTAACACCAAGACGACTTCTGACGGCGTCGAGCAATCCCCGTGAACGAATAGCCTCGCTTATTCCATGAGACAAACGAACATCTGTGTACTTTTCATACACTCGAAATCTGGTCGTTTCATCAAACTGCGTATCTTCTGCATCAATCAGACGCTTAGCATCGATTAACTTGTCACTATGATCCGATGCAAGCAGTGCTATCGCATCAGATAGATACATCTTTTCTGTATGAGCCTGGTCGTCGGATGAATCACTACGATCCGCTTCTCTGCTCGCGATAGCGGCAAAAACCAGGCTCCTGCCCTCATCTTCGAATAATGACGGCTTGAGGCCGTACTCATCTATGAGTTGTATGCCTGCCTCGCCGATTTCTGGACGCGCGTTGATTTCTGGAATTCGTTCTGCTAGCTTTGTGAGTTCGGCTTTAAATCGTTCGGCCGCACGCATACCGTTTTTTTCAGGGCTGTCAGTATGGGATATATTCTCGGTTGTGTGTGCCATCGGTTACTTCTCTGTGGAGTTACGAGCTTCCATCAAGCCGATCTTTAAGCTCGTGGCCTACAGGCTCGGACTCGGTGTCTTTCGCTGCGTCGATGCCCAATCCGCCGAGCCGAGCAACAAGACGCTTCGCATTTTCAAGTCGTTCTGTATTTGCGGCGATAGCCTCGACTTCTTCTCGGCTACGAACGTGAGGTGATTCTAGATGTTTATTTTCTGATTCCATAAGCATTATGATAGCAAAAAATTGCCTATTTGTCAATAAGCTTATGCTAAGCGCGTAGTCGTCTAGTCTTTGATGTCGAGGTGGTGTTTGATGCGGGCGACGACGTCACCGATAACGACCTGGGATTTGACGAGGTAGTCGTCTGCGCCGAGCCGTTCGGCGTGTTCCTTGTCTTTGGCCTGTGAGAGCGCCGTCAGCAGGATAACCCGGGTGTTCATCGTTTCAGGAGTTGAACGGAGCAAGTCTAGGACATCGAAGCCGTTGATCTTTGGCATCATAACATCGAGAACGACGAGATCAGGATGGAACTCGATGGCATTTGTCAGCGCTTGTTCACCGTTATCGACGTGACGTACATCAAAATTTTCAGCCTCGAGGCGGGTTTTGTAGACATTCGCCAGAGCGATGTCGTCTTCGACTAGTAAGATCTTCTTTTTCGTATCCATAGGTTCTCTTATGAGTGTACTCTATCGGGTTTTCAGCCACAAGCGCTTAGCGCGCCAGTTCGAACGCCCTAACTTTCTGCGGGTCACGGTTTGCGTTGATGTCCTCAACAGTCAACTCGACAACTTCGGTAGGTTTGATGCCTTCTTTGTTGATGTTTTTGCCGTTTGGCGTGAACCATTTGGCGATAGTTACCTTGAGCTTGCCGCCACCAGGCAGGTCTTCGATAGTCTGAACGCTTCCCTTGCCAAATGTCTTTTCTCCGACGAGCGTCGCAGCCTTATGGTCGGCGAGTGCACCGGCGACAATCTCGCTGGCACTGGCACTACCACCATCAACGAGCACAATCGTCTTGATACCCTTCAGGGGTGCATCGTTGTGCGAACGGAGTGTGTTTGTTACTTTGCCCTGTGAGCGCTGCGTGACGACGGTTTCGTCCTCAAGCCAGAGACTCGATACGTCCACCGCGGCATCCAGGTAACCGCCGCCATTGCCGCGCAGGTCGAGCACGACAGCTTTGACGCCGGCAGCCTTGAACTGTTCGGCAGCCCGTCGGCTGAGTGAAGCGGTATCATTTTCGCCGAAACGGGAGATGCGGAGGTAACCGACATTTTCAGGGGTGATCTCACTCTTTACGCTCGGGTTGGTGATGGCGGCGCGTGTGATCGAGATATCCTTTAGACCCTGGTCACCGCGCAAAACGGTCAGTTTAACGGTCGTACCTTTTTCACCGCGGATCTTTGAAACGGCGTGCTCGACGCTCCACTTACTGGTATCTTCACCGTTTACTTCAACGATAACGTCATTTGCGAGCAGACCGGCTGCCTTTGCGGGGCTATCGTCGAGCGTACTGATGATGATGAGGCGGTCGTTACGCTTGCCAAGTTCCGCACCGACACCCTCAAAACTGCCCTCGAGATCACTTTCGAACTGAGCGGCTTCTTTGGCGTTAAAGAACGTCGTATACGGGTCACCTGTCGCCTGAGCCATTCCGTGCTTTGCACCGTCGATAAGCGCCTGTTGGTCGAGTTTGCCATCGTATTTGCTGCGAAGAACATCGTAGACATCGTCGAGCGAGCTAAAGTCGATACTAGCTGGGGTTTTGTTGCTATCAAAACGGGCAAATATCTCTTCGGAGCGCGTACCGCCAACAAATCCAATCAAGCCAACAACTATGGCGAGAAAAAACGCATTCGCAACCGGAACGGTTCGTCCGCGTAGTATTTTTTTCTTTGCTGGTTTTTGGGGGTGTTCCTGGGGTGTTTCGGTCAAATTCATACTCATACTATACTAGCATGAGCTCTATCAAAAACCGCACTTCTTTAGGGTGCGGTTTTGATTAGATAATCGAGTTTGTTAGTTATACCATGTGTTGTAACTACAGGCCGCCGGACCACCGCTCATATGTGCGTAGATAGCGATTGCTCCGTTACCCATTTCAACTATGGCGACATATCCATACGCATCGGTGCCAAGCAGTTGCGCAGAACAGCCGCGATACATCATACCAGGGGCTATCGCAAAGATAGGTGAACCATTGGATGCGCCGTAGTCGGTTCCTGGATGAAAGCCGCACCTGTATAGACCGTCAGAGTTATGGTAGTGCTGCGTCACTACCGCAGGGTTAACGGGTTGCTGCTGCATATAGTTTGCAGGGTCGGCCGTAATATTACAGCCACTACCGCCGGCGCGCACTTCGAGATGAAGATGCGGTCCTGTCGAAAGCCCTGTACTACCGACGCCACCGACGACATCACCTGCTTGAACATAGCCAGCTGGTGCGACCCTGTAGCTGCCCGAGCTGATAGACGCG
>CBIHNH010000034.1:0-6130 GCA_966211425.1 uncultured bacterium | reverse complement strand
CTGAGCTTCGATGTGCAGCCTGGTGAGGTGTTTGCCCTTCTGGGTGCTAACGGCTCCGGAAAAACCAGTACTATCCGTTCGCTGCTCGGTATATATAAACCAACGAGCGGCACCCTGCATATCGACAGCAAGACGTACACACCGGAGCAGGCCCACCTCGTCGGATATCTTCCCGAAGAACGCGGACTATACACGCGCTCAAAGGTACTCGATACCATGGTGTACTTCGGTGAGCTCAAAGGCATGAACCGTGAAGCAGCAAAAAAGTTCTCGCTCGACTATCTTGAGCGGGTTGACCTCGCCGACAAAGTGAACACGACCATAAAGAAACTCTCCGGAGGCCAGCAACAAAAGGTTCAGCTCGGCGTCGCCATCATGAACGACCCGAAGCTACTCATACTGGACGAGCCGACCAAAGGACTCGACCCCGTTAACCGCAAACTGTTGCTCGATATTGTCGATGAATACCAGTCAAAAGGCACCGCCGTCATCTATATCACCCACCTCATGGAAGAGGTAGAACGGCTCGCTGATCGTCTCCTTATCCTAAAAGATGGAAAAGCTCTAGCGTACGGTAGCGTCGCCGCAGTTAAAAAACAGTACAAATCAAAGTCGATCGAAGATATTTTTGTCACGATCTATAACGAGAAGAACGCCGAGGCCGCGCATGTCTAAACTCCGATCCGTCATCCGACACGAATACCTAACCATCATCAAACAACCGAGTTTCTGGATCGCCATGCTCGCTATTCCTATTTTGATCGGGGCCGCCCTCGGCCTGAGCTACCTCGGGAACAAATCCAGCGAAAACCGCATCGACGAGCTAGCCAAAGACCTCAAAAATGTCGCGATCATCGACCAGAGTGGCCTGCTCAGAAATGAAATCGTCGAGGGTGGTGGCCTAAAAGTCAGTGACTCCTCTCAGTTCGAGGCCCAGCGCGAACGCGTGCGCACCGGACAGCTAGAGGCGTTGATTGTATATCCTGATGATCTGAAAAGTACCCGCAACTACGACATCTACCTCAGTAGTAACGACCTGACGAAATCCAGTAGCGTCAGCAGTCTCGGTAGCAGCCTGATCAAAACGAGTCTCTTCCTGCCGCTCGGCTCGAGCGATATCATTGCGCTCGCCCAAAGTGGCGCCGAGAGCACGATAACCACCTATGAGGACGGCACCGAAACGGCAGGCTTTAACGCCTACGTGGTACCGGGCATCTTTGTCGTGCTGTTCTACATCATCTTTGCCTTTTCGGTCAGCTACATGCTCTCCAGCATTAGTGAGGAAAAAGAAAACCGCTCGATGGAAATGGTGCTCACCTACGTTCACGGTCGATCGCTCATCATCGGCAAACTCCTGGCTGTGATGCTTGTAACCCTCACCCAGCTCTGTTTCTTCGGAGTGCTCGGAGGTATTGCGCTCGTCGTTGCGCTCAGTCTCGGCAACTCTCTGAGCCTGCCTGCCGGTATCGACCTTACGCAACTGGTTTTTGACCCGATGGCGATATTCTTTGCAGCTAGCTACCTGATCGTTGGGTTTTTGATGTTTGCCGGCTTTATGACGACAACCGCGGCATATGCGCCATCCGCAAAGGAAGCCAACAACTTCTCGGCAGTGTTCTTCATCGGCGCCTTCATTCCGTTTTACTTCGTGATGATGATCGTTACCGATCCGGAAAATCCCGTCGTCAAGTTCCTGACGTTCTTTCCGCTCACATCTCCGGTCGTCACTCTGCTGCGTAACACCGTCGGCAACATGAGCCTACTAGAGTCGTCACTGGCGCTAATCACGTTGATCGTCTTTATGGTTCTGTCGCTGATGATCGCTATCCGAGCCTTCAACCTCGGCGCACTTGAGTTCTCGAGCCGCCTCAAGCTCTCGTCGCTGTTCAAAAAAGCCTAAGCTTTGAGCAGCCAACCAAACAAAAATGGCACCGAGATGGTGCCATTTTTGTAGTTTTTAGGATAATCTCTTAGCCGACAGCTTCAACCGAGTAAACAACCTCACCCTTAGGTGTCGTGATCGTAACTTTATCACCGACCTTTTTGCCCATCAGTGCGGCGCCAATTGGCGACTCGTTAGAGATCTTGCCCTCGAGTGGGTCAGCCTCTACCGGACCGACGACCTGGTAAACGACCTTTGCGCCGTTCTCGAGATGAACCGTGCTGCCAACACCGATAGTGCTACTGTTGTTTGGCTTGATGATGTCTGCATTCTTCAGGATATCTTCGAGCTCAGCAATACGAGTCTCGAGCATGGCCTGCTCTTCACGTGCTGCGTCGTATTCAGCGTTTTCGCTCAGATCACCGTAGTCACGGGCGTTAGCGATTTTCTCAGCGATCTCGGAACGCTTAGCAATCAGTTCAGAAAGTTCGGTCTCGAGCTCTTTTTTACCTTCGAGTGTCAGATGGTATTGTTTTTTCATGATAGCTGTCCTCTAGTTCTCTATTATTTAAAAGCACACTCTTCGTGTGCATATATCACCGGTATCAGACCCTACCCTCGCTTATTCAGCTGCAATGAGTATAGCAACTAGCTCGTCCTTCGTCAATATTTTCGCTTCACTACTTGTGCGCGCTTTATACTCATACGACCCCTGTTCGTTAAGACGTGGACTAACAACGACCCGGTGTGGAACGCCAATGAGATCAGCATCGGCGAACTTTTCACCTGGGCGAACGTCGCGGTCATCGTAGAGGACCTCGACACCCTGCGCGGTGAGTTCGCTGTAAAGTGCGTCCGCCTGCTCCGCCACATCACCGATCGTTGCAAGGTATAACTGATACGGCGCGACGGTAATCGGCCATACGAGACCAGCTTCATCGGCAAACTTCTCAACAATCACACCCATCACTCGGGTAATGCCAACCCCGTAGGACGCGAGGTAGATTGGCTGTTGGCTACCGTCTTTAGCAGTGTAGAAAATTTTCATCTGCTCGGACTTTTCGGTGCCGAACTTGAAGATATTGCCCACTTCGGCGCTCTTTACGGGCTTGAGGCTAGCTTTGTCGATACCAAGCTCCATAGCCGCGTCTTCGAGAACTTCTTCGTTGACGGCCACCGTCCGGTCATCGTTGACGTAGAGTATATCCTCGCCAGCATCGCAGATAGTCTGGAACTCATGACTAAACTTGGTAAAGGCGCCGCCGCTCGCAAACGTGACAAACGTACTCTCGCCGAGGCCAAGTCGGTCGTAGATCCTTTTGTAGGCTTCGATAACCTTGTCGTAGTACTGGTCCATGTCCTCTTGGCTCGCGTGCAAAGAATACATGTCTTTCATCACAAATTCTCGACCGCGCATGATACCGCTCTTTGCCCGAAGCTCGTTGCGCATCTTGGTTTGGAACTGATAAACGCTGGTTGGTAAGTCTTTGTAGCTCTTGACGTACTGTTGCATCATTTCCATGATTGCTTCTTCGTGGCTCCAAGCAAAACCAACTTCTGTGTCGTCCTTTAGCTTTGATTTGAACCAGACATCGACAACCTTATCATCCCAGCGACCAGTGCCTTCCCATGTCTCTTTTCGCTGAAGGCTGCTCATGATGATCTCTTGTCCATGAACCGCATTCATCTCTTCACGCACAATCTGTTTGATCTTTTCGAGCACACGAAGTCCTAACGGTGTATAGGCATAGACTCCGGCCATAACTTTGTAAACGAAGCCAGCACGGATCAGTAGCTGTGCGTTCTTGGCAACCTCATCGGCAGGAGCGGTTTTGCTCGTTTTGGTAAATAGTTCGGAAACTCGCATTTGTTCGTATTATACCAGCTACAGCAGCTGTATACCGATTAACGGGCCGATAAACAGGAAGAAGTACGCCACGCCGTTCTTTACGGCGTGCAGGGCGATGCTCGACCAAACCGAACCGGTTCGTTCGCGCAGATAACAAAGAAAGACGCTGAGCACGGCCACATCGATGCCGACGTTCCATTGTAGGTGAACTAAGCCGAATACGATGCTCACAACGGCCGTCGTCAGCCAGAAACCAGCTCGCTCGCGAATGCGACCGAACAGATAGCCGCGGAACAGAAGCTCCTCGGCGACCGGCGGCAGGATCACCAATGCGATAAAGGCTGCCACGTACTCAAGTGGCTGAGAGATATCTTGAAAACCAACCTGCTGTTCTTGATCAACATCAAGCCATGGCAGCACCAGCTTGGCGACGATACCGACGATGATTGTCGTCGACATATAGAGCACCCACATCACTACAGGCAGCCAGAGTATCCACCAACCCGGGCGCTTCGTAACCCCTAGTAGGTCGCCGAGCCTTCGCCAACCCCTCCGTAGCAAAACTGGCAGCACCACCACGGCCAAAACCAGCGCGTAAATCACACCGCCAGCGAGTAATTGCCCGAGTGAAGCCTCAAAAAAACCTTCACCTCCTGGGATTGCATTGATCGCCAACGCAAAGATAAAACCCACGAAAAAGAAACTGAATAGTAACCACGACGACTCACCGACGATCGTCAGCAGCCTGTCGAACGATTTGTGGACCTTAGTTGCCAAACTTGCCGATATCCGCAATGGTTACGAGCACGAACAGTACCATCAACGCCATGAAACCGGTACCGTGGATCTTTTCCTCAAGATCTTTGGTTAGCGGTTTTTTCAGTACACGGAACAGCATGGTAACAAACCAACGACCACCGTCAAGTGCCGGGATCGGCAGGATGTTCATGATAGCGAGCGCTAGTGAAATCAGCGCCGTCATAAAGAGCAGCGAGGTTATCCCTGCCTCGCGAGCCGATGGGAACAGGATGCCGAGGATCGCTAGCGGACCAGCAACACCACTACTTACCTGATCAAGCTTTTTATCACCCTGTTCTTGGGCATTTTCGGACGGGGTTAACTTGTCCACGATACCGGTTCCAAACTTTGCGAGCATATCACCGAGGCCAGAGAGCGTCACCTGAGTGACTTGTCCGGTCAGTGCAACGCCGACTATCGGTGCTGACCAGGTCGAACGATAGGTGGTGCGTTGGTCGGCGCTAACCCCAAGGTATCCCTTGCTATCTTTGTTCTCGGCACGAAGCGTTAAATCTACTGAGCGCTCTTGTCCACCCCGTTTGTAGATCGCCTCAACGGTCTTTCCTTTGAACTGCTCAGTTAGGGCGCTGAGGTCACTTGGTTCATCGAGTTGTTGTCCGGCAAAGCGTAGAATCTGATCACCCGGTTCTAGCCCGGCCTTCTCAGCTGGCGACCCGTCGGTAGTCTGGACGATCGTTACTGGTTTGCGAATCTCGGTCGTATCGCTGGCTACCGTAAACTGGTTATCGATGACTTTTGGTAAGCCAACGAGCGCCAGGCCAGTAAAGATCAAGGCAGCCGTCGCCCAGTTGATAAACACACCGGCGAGCAATATCTTTGTCTTTACCCAGAGGCTGGCCGCACCGTAATCCCCCGGCTTGTCGGCAGCGTCATGTTCACCCTGGAGCTTTACGTAGCCACCGAGCGGTAGCCAGTTGAGCGTGAACAAAACGCCATTTCCCAGCTTGCGCGCCCATGCCCTCGGCGGAAAGCCGATACCGAACTCTTCGACCACAACCCCATTGCGACGTGCTGCGATGGCGTGACCTAGTTCGTGTAGTACCACGAGCAAAACCAACAAAAAAAGCCCGACCAGTACCGAGAAAACAAAGTTAAGAATTTCTAACATCTAGCGTTTTACCCTCCAAATCTTCGTGAACGCCGCTTATATTCCTCTATGATAGCACCTACATCTTCGGCGCGCATATCTGGCCACAGCTTGTCGAGAAACAGGAACTCACTGTAGGCGCTTCGCCACAACATAAAGTTACTCAAGCGCTGTTCGCCGCTCGTGCGAACGACGACGTCACATGGCGGAATAGCCGGATGATCCAGATACTGCTCGAACAACTCTGCTGTCACTTCTGCTGGATTAATATCAGCCTCGGCGATACGCTGAGCCGCTCGGACGATCTCCTGCTGGCCGCCGTAGTTAAAGCACATGGCGAGCGTAGCGCGCTTGCCGTCCTTCGAAGCCTCCTCGGCCTCGTCGATCATCTGGTTTATGTCGTCTGGCAATCGGTCACGACCACCGAGGACGACCAGTCTGAAGTCGTTCTTGACCAGCTCTTTGATATCTACCTTGAACAGCCGGCGGATGA
>CBIHNH010000033.1:0-6462 GCA_966211425.1 uncultured bacterium | reverse complement strand
ACGAACCGAGACGTAGGCTTCCCGAGTTATAGCCGTATGTGGGCGCTCTACGTAGTCCCAGCCATGAACCATGAAATAGCTTAGCGCCATGGTTGAAAGCGTAACGGTGATAAGACTGGCGATAACGGCACGGCGGATGTTTCTCCGAGCCCGTAGCCAGGCGAGAATCGCCTCGAGCTTCCAGCCGATCAGAGCTGCACCAAAGAACAAAACCTGCCACTGCATAGCGGCTTCGTCGATGCCGCCGAGGATACTGACGGCGTAAATACCGAGTGACGCAGCCAGCGCCAGCAGCCAATGACCCCCCCGGAGCAACCACAAAAACAGCGGCGTGACGGCGAGCATGATCGCATAGAGACGTAGGAAGTAGATCCAGTCAGATGAAAAGACGGTTGAGCCAACGCTCCAGAGGTAGGTGATAAGTGAGCTGGTATGTTCGACGCTCGGTGACTTTGGCAGCAATGGACTATTGCCAGGCATGAGAACCGAGAGAGCGACAACAACAAAGGTGATCAGCACTCCCCATAGGTAGAGCATGCCTGCGCGGTGTAGCATACCACGAGTCAGAACGCGCAGCGGCGTGTTTGCGCCCTTGTAGGCACGCAGATAGCCGATAAGCAGACCAGAAATTAGGAAGAAACCTTCGGCAGCGGATACCCAGAGCCGGCCTTGTCCGGTGAAGTACTGGAGCGGACTCGGCCAAAACTGCAGATGATCGAGAATGATGACACAAATAAAAAACCCGCGGAGCAGGTCTAGCTCGTAGATACGACGTTTTTGAGTCGTGGACATCCTTCTATTATAGCGAGTTTTTGACAAAAAACATGTCAGGAAACAACAGTGTCCTAGCGTGAGCGGTTACGTGCACGGGCTCGAGCTTCCGTTGCGAAACGGTCATCGAGGATAGCTGGCTCAAAGCTGCCGTGACGGCGAAATGCCGCTGCTTCGACGAGCGCGTCAGCAAATACCGGGTTTTTTGGCAGCAATGAGCCGTGCATATAACTACCAAACACACAGCGGTAGATCGCCCCTTCGGTTTTATCGGAGCCGTTGTTCCCCGCGCCCTTTATAACGCTACCGAGAGCAGGTTGGTCTTCATCGAGGACAGTCAGGCCCGAGTGGTTCTCGTACCCGATCAGCTCGCCGAACGGTGTTTTTGTGACGATGTTGCCGATTAACCGGGTGTCACCAGCCGTAGTCTCCATCTGGAAGATACCGATGCCCGGTATTTCTTCGCCACTATGTGTACGAAAGACTCGTCCGAAGAGTTGGTACATGCCGCAGATCATCAGCATCGGTACGTCCTCGTTAGCGAGCTTATGTAGCTGCTGGCTGATTCGCTGCAGGTCGTCTTTTACGACTGTTTGACCAGAGTCCTGGCCTCCGCCGCCGATGATGATATCGATATCTTCGGGCAGCGGTTTTCCCGGATGGTGTTCGAGGAGTTCGGTCCGGTACCCGTGCCACTCAGCTCGGCGCATGATAGTTAGAACATTACCCCAGTCACCATAAATATTCATTTCGCGAGGATAAAGGTGCAAAATCTTGATCAGTTTCTTCTCGGTGCTCATTCTATAGCCTCCACAGGATAACTTTTTGCCAGCTCACGACGAAGAGACAACATAGCGGTGTACGTGCAATAAATACGTCGTCGACCCGATGTGTGATCAATGAAGGCTCTAAGCGCTTTTGCGAGGTCCGGCTCCACGTGCGAAACATCTACCTGATCGTATTGGAGGCGGAGAGCCATATCGTAGGCGCGAATACCGCTTACCATCATGACGGCTGGCCTGAGGCTCTCAAATGACACATCCCAAAGCCACGACATATCGCGGCCATCAGCGTAGTTGTCGTTTATCGCAATCATAGTGCTGGCAGGGCTGTCGTCGTACGAACGGAGCGCGAGACGAAATCCGCTCGGGTTTTTGACGAGTACTATTTCGAGGGGTTCGCCATCGATTAGGATAGCTTCGCCGCGTCCAAAAGCCGGTTTGACTTCGCTGAGCTCGGCGAGGAGGGTCTTTGACTCATCAGCACCTAAGCCGCATATCATCAGTGCGAGTGCGAGTGCTCCGGCTGCATTAAGAACGTTGTAGACGCCATCTATCTTTAGCTCAACTGGCTTTTGTTCGGTCGTGCCAAATGCGAAGGTCGCTGTGCGACCGGCTACTTTTTCAAGGATAACGTCACCGCGATGTGGGTGGGGTTGTTTTTCGTTGCTAGATTTGCCGCCGTGCATTTCGGCGTCGCTCGGGAAGAGGGCTCGGAGATCTGTGCTCAGACCAAAGTACTGCACTTTTTTATTGTCCGGCGCCATTGCTCGGACGAGACTGTCTTCGCGGTTCAGGACAACACCTTCTGTGGTGGCGTCGACGATGCGCTGCAATAACTTTGCAGTATGGTCGATCTCACCAAAACGATCGAGTTGGTCGCGAAGTACATTTAGGATCAAGCTGAAGCGAGGTTTGACAAGTTTTACGAAGTGAACCGCATGGGCTTCATCGAGCTCAAGAACGGCAACGTCGGCCACGAGTTTTCCTTTGTCGTCGACCTTGTCGATGAGAGCCGCCGCAATACCCCTGGTAAAGTTGCTTCCGCTTGGGTTCGTGAAGACGGTTAACCCATGGGCGCGGAGGAGTTGCACAACCATTTTCGTGGTGGTCGTTTTGCCGTTAGTTCCTGTGATAACGACGACGCCGTAGGGAAGATCCGACAGGGCTCGTGGCAAAAAATGCGGATCGAGTCGCTCTACGACTAAACCGGGGAGCGCAGAGCCTCCGCCGCGTAGGCGCATCAGTCGCTTGACGCTCTTTCCGACCAGCCGAGTATGTTTGTGTGGAATCATTAAATCCCAGTATAACGCAGTTTTGTATGCGCTATAAACAGGGGCAAAACAGTGCTACAATAACCGTATGCTTTTTGTCTCTCTTTTGCGTTGGTGGTACGGTTTGGGGTGGCTTGATCAGCTCAAGCTTGTGCGAGGCAGATTTGACCGCGCAGCTGACTTTTACTCGATCGAATTATCAGCTCGCAGTCTCTTTAAGCCGTTTCGTCAGATCGATGCCGATCGCGTCAGGAAAGGATCGCTTGATATTGTCATCCGAGCGATGTTCGACCAGCTTTTCTCGAGGTTATTTGGCGCTTTTATTAGAACGATGCTTATCGTAATCGGTTGTGTGGGTATCTTTTTTGAAGCGATCGTAGGCGGACTGAGACTCCTTTTTTGGCCGTTAGCGCCACTGCTCCCGTTGCTGTTGTTGCCGGTCGCGCTTCTAGGATGGATGCCATGGCGTTAACGGGATTCGACTATGACAGTGAACGCGCTCAGCTTGCGCGTCTATCGGTTGCTTTTCAAAAAAACTGGATAGCAGGCGTGGTTTTAGTGGCGGCGATTCTTGTTTTGACTGCTGCTGGTCTGTTCGTCGTTTACGGCAGCGGGCTCGGCTGGTTCTTTCTCGGCCTGGCAGCTTGGCCAATCATGGTCTACGTGTGGTACAAACGGTACTTGTTGAAATTACCGAGCAGCGCTGTCGACAGCCTCGACGGCCGTCTCGAGGTTGCGCTGCTCGGTCGACTGCCTCGCAAACTGACGCCACAGGTACTAGCCAGTAAGATAGCAGAGGTGACCAGTGCGCAGTTTCTGATGGTACGCTCTGGGCTTTCGACGCAGATGCTCATGCAGATTCTGGGCGACGATCCGTCTGCGGTTGCGCTCGTCTGGTCGGCGATCCGAGATCTACAGCCCGAGGGTATCGTAAAAGCATCAACGGTCGTCGCCGCGCTCACAAAGACGAGCCCAGAGCTTTTGCAAATCTTGCCGCATCTGCAACTCGATGAAGGCGATTTGCCAAAGCTTGCCAACTGGTTTACTCGGCTTGATACTCTCGTCGAACAGCATGGCCGTCCAAAACGTACCGGCGGCATTGCCAGGGACTGGAACTTTGGATATCTCCGACTGCTAAACCAATTTGGCGTAAATATCAGCGAACGGGTCGCGAATGGCGGTTTTTACAATATCGAGCTGACATCCCACCGGGCAGCCCTCGACCATATGCTAAATACGTTTAGCTCCGGAGGGAAGCAGAACATCACACTTGTCGGTCCTCTCGGTGTTGGTAAGACTACAATTGTTCACGCGTTCGCCGAGGAGTTGATGCGTGCAGAGTCGGCGATTACTGATAACCTCAAATACCGCCAGGTTATCAGTCTCGATGCCGGTTCGTTGATATCGGCGGCAAGTGGACGAGGGCAGCTCGAGGATCTCCTGAATCGTCTTCTTCTCGAGGCTTATCACGCAAAAAATGTTATCTTGTGCCTCGATGATGCAGAGCTGTTCCTCGAAGAGGGTGTCGGTTCAGTTGATCTCAGTAGGATACTGCTTCCGGTGCTCGACGGTGGAGCGCTTCGCATCATACTGACGATGGATGAACAGCGTTGGCTACAGATCTCATCCCGGAATCCATCGCTCGCTAACGCGATGAACCGTATCAGCATTTCTCCAACGACCCCCGATGAGACGTTGGCAGTCCTCCAGGATCAGATCATCACCATTGAGTTTCAGCACAAGGTAACGTTTATGTTCCAGGCGCTCAAGGAAGCCTTGCGACTGAGCGAGCGATACTTATATGATCAGGCGCAGCCAGGAAAGGCGCTCAAGGTGCTAGCATCGGCTGCTCAATACGCCGAGAACGGGCTCGTGACTGCCTCTTCGGTTCAACAATCTGTTGAGCAAACTCAGGGTGTCAAAGTTGGTGGCGCAACTTCGCAGGACGAGAAACAGCTTCTCCTAAATCTCGAGGATCGTATCCACGAGAGGATGATAAACCAAGCACGTGCGGTACAGGTTGTCAGTGATGCTCTCAGGCGGGCACGTGCGGGAGTTCGTAACGAACAGCGACCGGTCGGAACGTTCCTGTTTCTTGGTCCGACAGGTACGGGAAAAACCGAGTTAGCCAAGAGTCTTGCGGCGGTGTATTTTGGTGGCGAAGAGCGCTTGATACGACTCGATCTCAACGAGTTCGTCCGCGCAGAGGATGTGTCACGGATGATTGCTGATGGTGCTGAGGATGCGATGAGCCTGAGCGCCCAAGTCATCAAACAACCGTTTTCGGTGATACTGCTCGATGAGATCGAAAAGGCGCATGCTTCCGTGTTGACGGCGCTGTTGCAGGTGCTCGACGAAGGTATCTTGCGTGATAGCAAAGGTCGCGAAGTGAGCTTCCGCGATACGATCGTGATTGCAACGAGCAACGCTGGCGCTGACTATATCCGTCATCACGTCGAAGCAGGTGAGGCGCTCGAAAAGTTCGAGGAAGCTCTCACGAAAGAGCTCATCTCGTCTGGTCAATTCCGTCCTGAGTTCCTGAACCGTTTCGATGAGATTGTGCTGTTTAAGCCGCTCGGTCGTGAGGAGCTTTATCAGGTTATCGATCTCATGATTGCAGGTATAAACAAGACACTCGAGCCGCAAAAGGTGGCCCTCACGGTTGCCGATGACGCAAAGGCTCGGCTGGTCGAGCTCGGCTACGATCCTCAGCTTGGCGCCCGTCCGCTTCGCCGTGCCGTACAGCGAACGATCGAGAGCCAAGTCGCGAAACGTATGTTGAGCGGCGAACTGCAGCCCGGCCAAACACTCGAGATTACAGCTGCTGACATAACCGAGTAACTGGGGTATAATAACTCAGTTCGCGGGCGTCGTATAATGGCTAATATGTCTGCCTTCCAAGCAAACGATGAGAGTTCGATTCTCTCCGCCCGCACCAATGTAAAAATCTAGGCATTCGTCTAGATTTTTACATTGGTATAGTCGTCAAGTATCGAACTCGGTGATCTAAAGGATCGAGCTCGTGAAGCGAAGCGACCGCTTTCTCGCAATTAGGCCCACGATTGCAGTACAATAAGCACCAACGATATGACACGTGTGATAAAAAGACTTTCGGTAGGCTTTATTGGTGCAGTAGTGCTCTGCCTCGGCGCCTTTCTTCTTGTCAGTAACTACGTTGACGGTTCTTGGCCGAGAGTAGCCGGGACGGTGGTTGGATCAAGAAACGTCGCAGGAGTGAGTTCTCCAGTAGTTGAGTACGAGGCCATGGGTACGAAGTTTCAGGTCATAAGTAGTAAGCAGCCGCTGTTTGCGAACATCGAGACCGGAGAAAAGCGTCAGATCGCATTTAACCCGAACAGTCCAGGTGAAGCGAAGATCGTACAGTCAGGCTTCCTAGCTGCTATGCCATGGTTGTTGGTAGGTACAGGGGCGGCAATGATTTTGACGACTATAGTCCTACATAAACGCCTTCAAAATGAGTCTCATGACGAAGCTGACTTGTCTGGTTCAGAACAAGCGGAAGATGATACGCCAACTTATCAGGTATAATATGTTCTACGTGCCCTGATAGCTCAGCTGGATAGAGCAGAGGACTTCTAAGCCTAAGGTCGTTGGTTCGAATCCAACTCGGGGCACCA
>CBIHNH010000032.1:0-6482 GCA_966211425.1 uncultured bacterium | reverse complement strand
CGACGTGCTCGATGAAACGTTCGACCCGACAGCGGAAAACGAGCAGAGTTCAGAGCTTCGCTACGTAAAGCACGCTCGTATCAGCGCCAATCCAGAGCAGCCACGCCGAAACTTTGACGAGGAAGCGCTCGAAGAGTTAGCGATATCGATTCGAGAGCACGGTATCATTCAGCCGCTCGTGGTTACACCGATTAGCGACGGCTATCAGATCGTAGCTGGTGAACGCCGTTGGCGCGCTGCGGGTCTCGCTGGACTCGAAAAAGTTCCCGTTATCGTCAGGACACTGTCCGAGCAGCACAAGCTCGAACTGGCACTTATCGAAAACTTGCAGCGTCGTGACCTTAACCCGCTCGAAACAGCGACCGCCTACCTCAAGCTCCACAACCAGTTCAATATGACGTACGAGGACATCGGTCACCGAGTTGGCGGCAAGGCTGTCAGTACGATTAGCAATATTCTCCGTCTCCTGCAGCTGCCGGAAGACGCCAAACAAGCACTGGTCGAAGGCTGGATCAGCGAAGGTCACGCCCGCCAGATACTAGCGCTCGACGAAGAGAAGGTCCAGAGCGAGCTGTTGCAACTCATCATCAAAGAAGGTTGGAGTGTGCGAAAGACCGAGCAGTACGTAGTTGGCTACAAGCGAGGGCAAAGGCCTACGGAACGAGCCGCTCACGCTATCAAGAATACCCGGCAGGAAACAACGTTTACCAAGCGTCTTTCAGAGAGACTAGCACTCCCGGTGGTGCAGAAAAATACTGCCAAAGGCGGACAGATTATCATCAGCTATAGCTCCGACGAAGAGCTTGAAGCGCTCCAGAAAAACTTCCTCTAAGTTTTAGAAGAGTCGGAATTCACTGAACGGGAAGATTCGCACCGAAACCGGGCCGATCAGTTCCTCGTAGGGAATAGTACCGAGACCGTCACGAGAATCGAGCGAAAAACCTTCCTGTCGGTGGTCGCCGGCAACGAATAGTTCAGCCTCTGGAACGATCGTATCAACGTTGCCAAAGGTCGGACTCGTTGCGCCTGGATAGAGCTTGTCGACATCGAGACCCTCTGGATGATCCTGGTTGTAAACGCGTATAATACCATTAGCCACGGTGACGCGTTCACCCGGAAAGCCGATGACGCGCTTTACGATATATTCGTCGAGACCACCTGGCGCCCAGTGAGGATTTTTAAAAACAATCACCTGGCCACGTTCGGGAACATACGGATCACCCTGGATATGCGCCCAGGTAACGGGTAGGCGGTTAACAATCAAACGGTCGCCGGTATAGAGCGTGGGCTCCATGCTCGGCCCCGAAACACTGAAGCTACGGAATAAAAATAAGTTGATAAGAGCCGCCCCAACGACAACGGCGATAACAAATGCAAAGATACCTAAGATATCTTTGAGGCCGGGATGGTTATCGAAAAAGGTTCTCATAGATACCCATCTAGCATACACTCTCTGGAGGGTGAAAAACAGGGCAAAATACGCTTACGCTCATAGTAAAAATCGGCTATAGTGGATAGGTAACTTTTTTATGCAAAACAACAGACAAAGACGAGCAACGATAGACGGTTTTGTGCCCCGCAGCAATGCGAGGCCGATTGGCGAGTCCAGTGACCTCAGTAAAAAACCTGAGATTCCACGGCAGTTTTTGAACCGTCGAAACGGCTCCCAACAGCTAAGCGTTAGCGGGGAGGCGGTGCTTCCGGAGCCGACGACACCAGCTCCGCGACTGGTCAAGGATGAGATCAGCGAATCACTGCGTTCGCTGGATGACGAACCAACGACGAAGGTCCCCCGACGCCGCAAGCTCTTCCGTCTTAGCCGTCGTCGGATAGCAACGGTTTTCATGGTCTTGCTACTACTCATCGGCGGGTATTTCGGCATCAAGGTTCTGATGACCTCGAGCAAACTCTTTAGCGGTAGTATCTTTGACCTGCTCGGTAGCGGTCAAACGCTCAAGACCGACGAAAATGGACGCTCCAACATCCTAGTCTTTGGTACCTCGGAAGACGATCCTGGACATGATGGCGCGAACTTGACTGACTCGATCATGGTTATCAGTGTCGACCAGAAGGCTAAAAACGCCGTCATGATTAGCGTGCCGCGAGACCTCTGGGTTAAATACGGCGAAGCATGCATGAGCGGCTATGAGGGTAAGATCAATGTTGTATACGAATGTGGTGCAGAGAACGGCGGTGAACCGGACGGTGCCCAGAAGCTGATGGACACGGTCGGGGAGAGTTTTGACCTCGATATCCAGTACTATGCTCACGTCAACTACACGGTGGTTCGCGATACGGTTAATGCTGTCGGTGGTGTGACGGTTGAGATAGATAGCGATGACCCGCGTGGCATCATGGATCGAAACTTTGACTGGCAGTGTAACTACCGGTGCTATCACGTTAAGTGGCCAAATGGTCCGGCGCACCTGAATGGCGACCAGGCGCTCGCGCTTGCCCGTGCTCGAAATGCAGCTGGCGGGTACGGTCTCGGAGGGGGTAACTTTGACCGCGAGCAGTACCAGCAAAAGATCATCCTTGCGCTCAAAGACAAGGCGGCCAGTGCTGGTACGTTAGCGAACCCTGTGGCCATCAGCGGCATCCTCGATGCGCTTGGCGAGAACGTTAGAACTAATTTCTCAGCCGGGGAAGTAAAGACATTGATCAACCTAGCAGGCGATATACCGACGGCCAGCATCAAGCGCGTTAGCCTTGTTGAGCCGGGCAAGGCAGTACTGACGACAGGCAATGTCAGTGGTCAGAGTGTCGTTCGTCCGGTAGCCGGTATCTATGATTTCTCTGAAATACAGGACTTTATCAACAAAAAACTTACTGTGAGCACTACAGGAAGCGAGGAGCCTGCGATCGAGGTTCTCAATGGTTCAGACTACGGTGGACTGGCGGGTCGTAAGGCAGCCGAGCTCGAGGCGGCTGGATTTAGCGACGTCTCTACGGGTGACACTGAAACAAGTGGGGCTTACGGCGAATACATATGGTACGACCTGAGCGGCGGCAAGAAGCCCGGTGCTCTCGGCAAGCTCAAGTCGATCCTCGGCAGCAACCCTTCGGGTACTGTGTTGCCAAGCGGCGTGCAGTCTGAGGCTGACTTTGTTATAATCATTGGAAATGGAGCTTATTAAACTAGCAGCGCGACGTTCTCGTTGGAGTGATGTCATCTATATCCTCCTGAACGTCATTTACGCCGCTGCGTTGTTCGCCCTCGTAACGCCATCGGTTGATTTGCCGTATCTGGCGTATGTTCTCGTGCTGCTCAGCAAATGGCGGGTCATAGCCGTCCGGCCACGTTTCTGGTTTGCGAACTTGCAAGCCAACCTTGTTGACTTCCTCGTCGGCATTAGCGTGGTAACACTGATGCTGCTGACGGCCGCAACGACTCCATGGATGGCAGCGATGCTTGCAGCTCTCTACGTTGGCTGGCTGTTGATACTGAAGCCTCACGCAGTACAGCGGTGGGTGTTGGTACAGGCCGGAGTCGCTCAGTTTATCTCGTTGGTTGCGCTCTTTAGCCTTGCGCACACGTTTGAGTTCAAGCCACTCATCACCGATAGCACCTTTTTGACGGTCGTACTTGCCTGGCTGATCGGGTATGTATGTGCGCGTCATGCACTGTCATCGTTTCGCGGTGAAGAAGAACGAACGCTACTCAGTCTCATCTGGGGACTCGTGGTTGCACAGCTGGCCTGGTTGGCTCATCACTGGACGATCGCCTACTCGATATATCGCAGTTCTGGCGGCGGCGCAGACCAGCAGCTGATGATTCCTCAGATTGCAATAGTTTTGACCCTGCTCGGTTACGTTGCCGTCAGATGGTATGAGGCTTTTCATGAGGCCGACAACAAGAAGGCGATCAAAGATGCACGAAGCGCAACGATATTTGCCGGTGCGGTTATCGCTATTTTACTCGTTCTTTTCAATGGATCACTCGATATTACTGCGCTCTAAAAAACATACGGAAAGGTGGATACACTATGGCAATAGATGCTAAGACAACGGATGTTAAGAAGGTAACCTCCCAGGAGGTTCATCAGCCGCGTTTTGTGCGGGTAGCTGGGCTGGCGCTAATGTGTTTTACGCTCAGCTTTCTCGGGGCGTGGGCAGCGCTAGCATCTGGTGTGGTTGACTCCGGCTCGACGATTACCGAAAAACGTAGTGTAGTCTCGAACGAAGAAGCTGTCGTGGCGGATGTCGCTGAACGTGTTAGCCCAAGCGTCGTTTCCATCCTAACTGAATCACGAGCTTCACTCGGCTTTCGTTCATATACCCAGCAAGGTGCTGGTACTGGCATTATCATCTCTGAGGATGGGTACATCCTGACCAATAAACATGTTGTTAACGGTACTGACAAGGTTGATGTAGTGTTGGCCGATGGCACCTCGTATGAAGGTGTTGACGTTGTCGGTACCGATCCGGTGAATGACATCGCTTTTCTCAAGATCAATGGAGCGAGTGGGTTGAAAGCTGCCAAGATCGGTGATTCTGCCGAGATGGAAGTGGGTGAGAAGGTTATTGCCATAGGTAACGCGCTCGGCCAGTATCAAACCAGCGTAACGCTTGGCATTATCTCTGGCCTTGGTCGCCCGCTTATCGCTGGTAGTGAAGCAGGGGGTGATGCCGAACGACTGACAAATCTCTTGCAGACCGACGCAGCGATTAACCCTGGGAACTCAGGAGGTCCGCTGGTTAACCTTGACGGTGAAGTAGTCGGCATCAACACGGCGATAGATCAGGAAGCCCAGGGTATCGGTTTTGCGATACCGATAAACGATGCCAAAGGGCTAATCGAGAGCGTGACAAAGACGGGTGAGCTGGCACGCGCATTCTTGGGCGTGACGCATATCGGTATCACTGCCGAGGTGGCGAAAGAATATAACCTCCCGGTCAAGCGGGGCGCATATATCGTTAGCGATCAGGGCGATGCGGTCGTACCGGGAAGCCCTGCCGCAAAAGCCGGTCTCAAAGCGGGAGATATCATAGTTCGCGTCGCAAACGTCAAGATCGACGAAACACATCCGCTTCTCAGTGCGATATCGGTTCATGTTCCAGAGGATAGGGTTTCGATCACGTACCTACGGGACGGCAAGGAAAAGACCGTCGAGACAACACTCGCTGAATACCCACGGTAAGCCCCTTATGATCGTTGGAGCAGTATCCCGTAGTCTTGGGACACTAGATGTGTGAGGTCGTTTTGGCTGGCTTTTTCCACGATCGCTGCGTGCTGTTCGGGGTCTGCTTCGAGCAAGACGTAACCACCAGGTTTTAGGATGGCAGGGGTTTGTTCGATCAGCTCGTTGATGAGCGCGAGCCCACCATCGTCGGCAAATAGGGCTAACCGAGGCTCATAGGCAGTCTCAGGTGAGCGTTCCCAGCTCTTGTCAACATAGGGCAGGTTCGCCACGATGACATCGAACTGTTCTGGTGTTTTGTGTTCCCTCCAGTACCCCAGAAGATCGCTTTCGGTGAATGTGACTGGTTTTATCCTGAGTTGTTTAGCGTTTTTTTCCGCCACTTCGAGCGCGGCTGGTGAGAAATCAGACAGGGTAATGGTGACCGCAGGTAATTCTTTCGCGAGCGTAAGGCCTATTGCTCCGCTACCGGAGCCAACATCAACGATATTTCCTGAGAACTGGTACTTTTTAGCGAGTTCGATAAGCGCTTCGGTTTCGGGGCGGGGTATGAGAACGTCCTTTGTGACAGTAAACTCTCGACCATAGAACTCCTTTTTTCCGAGAATATAGGCCATCGGCTCACGCTTGAGCCTTCGTAACACAATCTTTTCGCCGTAGACACTGATACCGCCCGGGCGTACACCACCAGGGTTCGTGAGGGCGGCTCTCGCGAGCGATTCCTCTGCGTGAGCTATCAGCCACGTGCGATCAACACCGAGCATGTGACAAAGTAGCAGCGCGGCATCGAGCTGAGCAGAAGGGATGTCAGTACGCTCGAACTGTTCGGTTGCGGCCTGAAGCCACTGGTTAATTGTTTGCACCGGCAGCTTTGAGTTCACGCTCGTAGGCCTGGAGCTTTTCTATCAAATCGTCGATGTCGCCGCCGAGTGCCTGCGGGATGCCGCTGCGACTGTAGCCGATGCGGTGGTCGGTGATGCGATCCTGCGGAAAGTTGTAGGTGCGTATCTTTTCACTGCGGTCACCTGAGCCGATGAGGCTGCGGCGCTCAGCGGTGAGACGAGCATTTTCCTCGTCAATCTTTATCTGCATAAGCCGGGCGCGGAGGACGCTCATGGCTTTGTCTTTGTTCTTGATCTGGGATTTTTCGTCTTGGTTGGTGACAACCAGGCCAGTCGGAAGGTGAGTGATACGAACTGCAGAGTCGGTCGTGTTGACGGACTGACCACCGTGGCCGCCGGCGCGGTAAACGTCTACCTTGAGGTCGCCCGCGTTGATCTCGATGTCGGTTTCTTCGGCTTCTGGCAGAACGGCAACAGTGACAGTACTGGTGTGGATGCG
>CBIHNH010000031.1:0-6999 GCA_966211425.1 uncultured bacterium | reverse complement strand
CTCAGCCACTAGATCGTACTCAAACAGGCCAACGAGCAGCCAGTTAAGTCCCCCTACTATTACGAGTACTGATGCGACTGTATCTACTGCCTTCATAGTAACCTCCCCTTAGTTGGTAATTTTTACTATACGCCTATTTTTAAAAAAGCAAAATGAAATATGAATCACCTCTATACCGACAGGTCTGGAAGTGATGCTTCATATGGATCGTCGAGTCCAAATACCCATACATTGCCGTTTCTTTCATAGATAGCCTTGTCCCATGTAACATTTAGCCCTGTATCATCGGCATCATCACTATTATCCTCGCCAAGCTGCCAGATAATCGCTGATCGAGCTAGCGCGCGGGTTGTCCTGGGTGGATTGTGGTAAGCGGCTTCGATAGTCTCTGGTTTTATCCACCGTCGCCAGAGAGTATCCCTATGGCGCACACCAATGCCAGTAGTCCCGATATGACTCCACTGACGTTCTTTTTTGATCGTAGCGTCATCAGCTAGCGTTAGGCTATGTCGCCCCATGAATCGACGCAGAGCGGCGCGTTTTAACACCCAGTCTGCTCGATCAACTAACTTATCAGGATCGATCGCAAGATCATCGAGTGCGCGTTCCCATTCAGCCATAACCTGTTTCTCTTCGCCCGTCACGCCTTCGGTATGCGACATCTTTTGTACGTGCATAAGTAACTCGC
Organism: uncultured bacterium; assembly: GCA_966211425.1. Lineage (GTDB taxonomy): Bacteria > Patescibacteriota > Saccharimonadia > Saccharimonadales > Saccharimonadaceae > CBIHNH01. Next base: position 6,311 of record CBIHNH010000031.1, on the reverse strand, counting down.
CTTGGATATCGAGTGCTTTGATCTTTTTTCCGTTGCTGAGTGTTAGCGGCTCGCTGACACTCGTATCATGTGCTACCTGTTTCGCGAGCCTGAATAGGTTATGGCCGAGATCTATCGGCTTTTGACCCCAATACCCCGTCTCAATCATCTTTAGAATCAACGATGTCGTTCCGAGCTTCATCCACGTTGCCCATGGCGAGATATTCGCATCCATACTCGTGATGTGCGCTCGACCCAGTACATCACCCGATGCATGCGATTCATCACGCAGGCTCATCAGTGGCTGATCCGCCTGGTGGCTCATAGTACTCATGTCGGTGTTGAGGTTCAGTGTCTTTTGCGCAGTCGTATAGACCGCGCTGTGACCGCGTCTGACTATATTTCCAGCGCCGGCATAGATCGCTACCGTAGCTAGGTGTGGTGCAAGCGGATAGATGTTGTGCTCCAGTCCAATCCGCTCGTCACGGAGAAACGAGAGATTTATGTGATAACCCCAAGTATTTAGCTCGTCATCAATAACACGTTTGTTCAGGATAAAATCATCTACTATGCCATCATCACGAGCTGCCGATAGCGCATCGTAAAATATATTTTCACCAGCAATCTCATTGGCGACCGTGCCCCATAGCGATGTATCTTCGGGAGTTGCGTACTCCGGATGTTCACCGACATCCGTATACAGTCTCGCACCATTCGTAAGCATAGTGTTGACGCGTTTGATACCCGGATCGAGACGATCGTATACGGCATCAATCTGAGAACGCGTAGCCTGCGAAAAGAATTTCTCACGGTGATTTTTGACCATGACTGGCCACTCCATCTCGGTACCGGTTATGCGTGGACGTGTTTCGCTCATTTGAGCTATCTAATCATGGAGGCGGAGCCAACTCAAGCATAAGCATGGGTCTTGCAGCCAAAAGAAAAAGACCCAGGGCGGGTCTTTTTCGATGTTCGAAGCGTATTAACGCTTTGAGAACTGTTCGCGTTTACGAGCACTACGGAGACCGTACTTCTTGCGCTCTTTTTCGCGTGGATCGCGTTTCATGAGGCCAGCCTTACGGAGAACCTTGCCGAGTTCTTCGTTCATGACACTGATGCTCTTGCTGATCGCAAGTTTTGCTGCGTCGACTTGGCCAGCTGGACCGCCGCCGCTGATAACGAGGCTAACATCGAGCTCTTTTTGCTTGCCGATAGTTGCGAGCGGATCAGTCAACTCAGCAAGAAGCGTTGTATTGCCTGAGAAATACTCAGCTGCTGCCTTGCCGTTGATGGTGATGACACCCTTGCCACCGGTCAAACGTGCGCGTGCCGTTGCAGCTTTGCGACGTCCGAGGCCGTAAAAATATTCGTTCTTAGCCATTATTTACCTACCTTGATCTGTTCTGGTTGCTGAGCCGTGTGGCCGTGAGTCTCACCGGTAAATACACGGAGACGAGTCAGGCGATCTGCGAGCTGCTTGTTTCGTGGAAGCATACCCTTGACCGCTGCAACGATGGCTGCACCTGCATCAAGTTCTTTTACTTCACGGATAGAGCGCTCTTTGATACCGCCTGGAAAGCCAGAGTGACGGTAGTAAACCTTTGACTCGGCCTTGTTACCAGTCAGGATGAGTTTGTCGGCGTTGATAACAACGACATAGTCTCCGTCGTCCATAGATGGCGTGTAGGTTGGCTTGTACTTACCCGTTAGACGAGTTGCGATAACAGTCGCTACACGACCGAGAGGTGCTTCTGATGCGTCAACAAGTACCCACTTGTGGGAGACTTCTGATGCTTTTTGGCTATACGTTTTCATCTAGTTGTCTCCTTTCTTAGCGGCTGCTTTAGCAACAGGTTTCTTTGCTGCAGGCTTTGCGGCTGGTTTTGCAGCTGGTTTTTCGGCCGGTGCTGCTGCCACAGGTGTTTCCTTTAGTTCGTCGACAAAGCTGATACGTGCGAGCTGTGCGTTATCACCGACTCGTGCGCGGGTGCGCTTGATACGGAGGTAACCACTCGTGCGGGCACTCAGCTGTGGAGCGATCTCATCGACGAGCTTGTAGGCTGCGTCGAGCGTGCTCAGGCCAGCGATGACCTGGCGACGGTTATGCAGATCGCCTTTCTTGGCTTTGGTGATGAGGACTTCTACGTACGGGCGAAGGTCTTTCGCTTTTTCGATCGTCGTTTCGATCGCACCGTGCTCTACAAGACTCGTCGCAAGACCCTTGATGAGGGCTCGGCGCTGATCGCGCTCGCGACGGAACTTGCGTCCTTGATATCCGTGTCTGTGCATAAACTAAAACTCCATCTCCGCCAGCTTGTCTTTGACTTCGTCGAGAGCTTTTGAGCCGAAGCCCTTGAGTTCGCGCAGGTCAGTCTCTGAAAGTGTAACGAGGTCGTTGATCGTACGGATGTCGTTGTTGATCAGAGCGTTCGTCGTGCGAGCAGTCAGGTTGAGGTCTTCGATAGGTGTGTTCAGTTCAGCGCCAGCATCTGCGGTTTCTACACCGATGGTTGGGGCTGCTTCAACGCGAGTACTACCAGCGAGTGCGGTGTACTGGTTGATAAGGATCGCGGCTGCTTCTTCGAAAGCGTCCTGAGGGCTCAGTGAACCGTCGGTGTCTACGGTGAGGAGAAGCTTGTCGAGGTCGGTGTTCTGGCCGACACGGGTGCTCTCAACTTTGTAGCGTACGCGCTTGACTGGGCTAAAGAACGCATCGAGTGCAATCATGTCGCTGTGTGCGCGCTTGCTGCCTGACTCTTCGATCGTTCGGTAACCACGGCCTGATTCGACGACGATGTCGATCAAAACAGACGCTTTCGGGTCATCGATCGTGCAGATAACTGCATCTGGGTTCACGACTTCGACATCTGCTGTTGTCTTGATGTCGCCTGCGGTGACAACGCCAGCGCCTTTTTTCTCGAGACGTAGCTCAACTGGCTCATCAGAGTGTGAACGAACGCCAACATTCTTGAGGTTCAGCATGATGTCTACGACGTCTTCTTTGACGCCTTTAACCGTTGTGAACTCGTGGCTAACGCCGTCGATCTTGAACGAAGTGATAGCTGCACCTTCGATGCTCGAAAGTAGTACACGGCGAAGGCTGTTACCGAGGGTCATTCCGTAACCGGTGTGAAGAGGTTCGACGACAAACGTTGCGCTTGTCTTGCTGTGTTCTTCGACGCCGGCGAGTGTTGGGTTGTGAATTGCTTGTGCCATAGTATGTTACCCTAGTGCTCCTTTAAAGCTTAGCGTGAGTAGTACTCAACGATTAATTGTTCCGTGATATCAGCTTCTGCTTCTTCGCGTTTTGGTAAACCAGTTATCTTTACGGCAAGTTTCTTCGTGTCAGCCTTGAGCCAACTCAGAGGACCTTGGACGCTGTCTTTGAGGATGTTCTCCATGTTCGCAAAGTAGCCGCTCTTTGAGCTCTTTGGACGAACAACGATCTCATCGCCGATCTTGACGCGGATAGACGGAATGTCGACACGGCGGCCGTTAAGCATAAAGTGACCGTGAGTCACGAGCTGACGTGCGCCGCGGCGTGAGGTTGCGAAACCAGCGCGGTAGATAACGTTATCGAGACGTCGCTCGAGGAGCTGCAGCAGGACTTCACCTGACTGGCCTTCGGCGCGGTTTGCGTCTTTCATGAGACGTGCAAACTGTTTCTCGAGAAGACCGTACAAACGACGGACTTTTTGTTTTTCACGGAGCTGTTGAGCATAAAGGCTCATCTTGCCCTGGCGTGAACGACCATGCTGACCTGGAATACCAGACTTCTTAGCCATGATCTTGTGAGCCTTAGGATGAAGGGCGTAGCCTTCACGACGGCTCTGTTTAACGATTGGTGATCGATCTCGTGCCATCTTATCCTCTCCTTGCCTTTCGTGGACGGGTACCACCGTGTGGAACACCGGTGACGTCTTTGATGCTTTCGACAGTGATATCGAAGTTGCTCATCGCACGAATAGCGGTGTCGCGACCGAGGCCGACGCCCTTAACGAAAACGTCAACCTTGCTGAGGCCATACTGGCTCTTAGCGGCTTCTGCGGCCTTCTCGGCAGCAATCTGGGCTGCGTAGGCAGTACCCTTTTTGCTACCACGGAAACCACAGGCACCGGCGCTAGAGGCACTCAATACGTTACCTTTGCTATCTGAAAAGGTCACGATGGTGTTATTAAATGTTGCTTGAATATGCAGCTGACCGGTCGGTACGGAACGGCGCTGCTTCTTGCGTGATGCTGTCTTTGCTTCTGCCATAATCTAATTCCTAGGTCTTCGTTGCTGCTTTAGGTTGTGATCCACCCACGGCGACACGTTTGCCGCGTCGGGTGCGTCCGTTTGTTCGGGTACGCTGACCGCGAGACGGTAGGTTGTTTTTGTGACGGATGCCACGGTAAGCCTGGATATCTTTGAGACGCTTGACGTTACCGGCAACGACACGCTGGAGGTCGCCCTCTACGGTGTAGTTACTGTCGATTTCGTCACGCAGCTTTTTCAGCTCCGCCTCGGTCAAGTCCTTGACGCGAGCGGTAGGATCGATACCAGTTGAAGCGCAGATGTTCTGTGCAAACTTTGGACCGATGCCGTAGATATAGGTCAGACTGATCTGAACCTGCTTGTCGGTAGGGATGGTTACGTTAGCTATTCGCGCCATAAACTAACCCTGCCTCTGTTTATTTTTGGGCTTCTTTTTGTTGATGACGTAGAGGCGTCCTTTGCGGCGCACCAACTGGTCATCGGGACTGATTTTTTTGACACTGGCTCGAACCTTCACAGTGTTTCTCCCAAATTAAATTTAATCTCGCAGTCGGAAGCTGATTCTGCCCTTCGTAAGATCGTAAGGGGTCAACTCAACTTCGACCTTATCTCCCGGCACTAAACGAATGTAGTGTTTGCGCATCTTCCCTGATACGTGGGCGATAATCGTATGACCGTTCTCCAATTCGACACGAAACTGAGCATTTGGCAGTGATTCCACTACCTTACCGTTTAGTTTGATGACTTCCTTGGTTCCGGACATAGTTACAAGAGAGAATTATACAGGAAAAAACCTAGTCAGTAAACCCCTCAAGAAATAAGACTCGCAGCGCGATGTAAGTAAAGTCTATTGTACCAAAACGTAATTATGCATCAATATTGACAGATTCGCGCAATATTATGCTAATGTTCCTAACCCCGTACCTAGTAGTACTTGCCGTTATCAGTGTAGCCAGTTTGCAGGTCGTAACAAACGCGTCCTACGTCGTGCTGGTAGGTGTCAGGAGATACCGAAACGCCATCTGGGCTCGGCGGGTAGTAATATGTTCCGCCATAGCCACTCTTTGCTTTGTAGGTCACACAGAGCGTGTAGGCGAAAACCGGCTCAGCAGACTGAACGATAGACTTCGGGTCGACACTGAGCGGTAAATCAGTGGCGGTTTGTTCTACCTCTTTGCCCGGCTCGTACTCAACGAGGCCGCGTTCGATCAATGTCCGAGCATCACCGGTAGTTTTATCCTGTATGTCAGCGAGCGCGGTAGGCAGAGCGTCTGCTTTTTCAGTATGAACGCGAATCGCTTCACTCAACAGCGGCAGGCCGCGTTCGATCAGACGATCGTCGCGTGTTTCGCGAGCATTCCAGGCAGGGCCTGCGATAGCAAGGCCGGTGATAGTGACGGTCACTAGTCCCATAAACAACCAGTAGACGAGGCTCGAACGGCTAAACTTGAACGGACGAAGAACCCGCAGCAGCGTCGCACCAAAGACAGCGGCTATAACTGCCCCGGTGATAAGAGTCGTCATAGCGCCACTATCGCCGTTAGACGCGTTCGTACCGTCCCCGATGAGCAGCCGAACAACGGCAAAAACAGCCGCGATGAGCGCTGCAATGCCGCTAAGCGCAAAGATAACAGCGTGGATGATCATGATAACTGTTGCGGCACCATGTTTCCTGAGCGGCTCGACGCGACTGTAAAACGTGTCGCACACGAGCGAGATGATGAACAGAACGATAACTGCTGCCAGTGAGTAGGCGATAACCGTGCTCTCACCGCTTGTGCTCGTACCGGACTTGACGTAGTAGCCAACGCTGATGGCCGTTAACCAGGTGAGTGCCAGTACCGTCCAGCCCCAGAAGGCATAGGTCAGCCACTGCAGCACGAGTGTGCCGGGATTGTTTGTCTGTACCGTCGATTTTTTCTTCGCTGTAGCCATATCGGTATCCTGCTTACGTTATGCTTCGCATTATAGGACAAACCGACGGTTTTTCCCATCGCGCCGGGCGCGGAATAAATCCGTCGCTCGGGCTGCGCTTTTCCCTTAGCTACAGAGCTTCAACGAATCGTCAGGCTCCG
>CBIHNH010000030.1:0-7580 GCA_966211425.1 uncultured bacterium | reverse complement strand
TAGCCAGATGATCGGTAAGCCGGGTTCTGTCGTGGACGATCATCTATCTAGACCCGAGATTGCTCGCGGGTTCGAGCGGGTTAAAACGATCTGCTGAACGAACAGTCACCACCCGGGGGTGGCATAGCAGATCTCCTTGCAGCCGACAGGGTTTACCCTCGCACTATGTCACCATAGCGTGCTGTGAGCTCTTACCTCACTCTTTTCACCTTTTCCTTGTCCTTTAGGGGCAAGGTAGTATCGTTTCTGTGGCACTTTCCCTAGGGTTGCCCCCGGTTGCCGTTAGCAACTGTCGTTGTTCTGTGCTGCCCGGACTTTCCTCCTGTGTTGCCACAGGCGATCGCCTAATCATCTGGCTATTAAATAGTATAGCAAATCTCTTAGGTTTCGCGCTGGTCGAGTATCTTGTTGACCACCCCATCAGCGAGTTTGTTGTATTCGCGGCGCACATGCGAGTAGGTTACTTTGTCGAACTGCTTAGCAAGCTCTTTTATGCGGTTGTTGATGATGGCGAGATCGGGATGCTTGATCTTATAAATACCGTTCATTTGGTTAGCCACTAGCTGCGAGTCCATCCGGAAATCAACCACGCGAACACCAAGCTCCTGAGCCTGAACAAGGCCAAGATATACCGCCTGGTACTCGGCAACGTTGTTAGTGGTTATGCCGAGATAAGCGCCCCCCTCAGTTATCACCTCACCTGCTTCATTCAAGAAAACAAAGCCGCTTGCCGACGGACCCGGGTTGCCACGTGATCCACCGTCAGTATAGATAAGAGCGTGCTCAAATGATGTGTTTTTTGCATCTACGGTGATGTCGGTTTGTTGTGGTGTCCCTGTTGCAAACGGAATCTCCTGAAGACCAAGCACCTGAAGCGTAGACTGCGTCAGCTCATTTCGTTGTATATCGCTCAACTTTTTCCAGACATATCGATCATATTCTGAACTGAGTTCAATCGTTTTATCAGTCGGCTTCAGGCTCGCCTCGTAGACGATAAAAACGTACTGGAGCTCACGATCATCCGGGTCGACGAACGACATAACGTCGTGCAGCTGGACCGTTTCGGCCGTCACGTTAGTATGAATCCGGAGCGCATGCCGCACCGCATCTTCGGGCTGCTGGTTCATGTGAACGCGACCACCTGGCAACTCATACATCCCCCGGATACTTGGACGGCCACCGGTGCGACGAAGCAGCAAGACTTTGCCGTCTTGCTTGATGATTGCTTTGGTAGTGACTTTTTGTTTCATGATAGTATCTCTTTAAATTATAGCATAAGTAGTATGAAATTGCAATATGGTCGGGATGACTGGACTCGAACCAGCGACCTCACCACCCCCAGCGGTGCGCGCTACCAGACTGCGCCACATCCCGATATTTCCAAAATAAAACCTTCGAGAGACCGAGGAAGATGAGTTCCCCGCGTAAGCGCAAGGTGGGTGCTCGCAGGACACATCCACAGATGTGAGCATATAAAGCTCCCTTTCATCTAGTGTTAGGAAAACATTACCCCCGGTTGGTCTCGAAGGATACCTTTATTGTATCACTAAAGCAGCCGGGCTACAGGCCAAAGATAGCCGCAAAAACAGCAACGATAGCGTCCCGAGCTGCCAGTATAAAGCGACCTATCTGATTACTAAAAAGCAGTACAACCGCGAACACGAGTAGTACCCCCTGGCGTTCAATAACCTCCATCGCCCGGCGAGCGCCATCGGGAGCGAGAGCATAGAGAAGCCGTGAGCCGTCCAGGGGCGGGATAGGGAGCATGTTAAAGATAAAGAAGCCAAGGTTGACCATAACCCCAACCACCAGCGCTTCGCCTAGGAACCCGCTCGGCTGGCCGAATAGCACGTATGCACCGAAGAGGAAGAAAGCTATGACAAAGTTCGTCAGCGGCCCAGCCACACCGACGAGGGCTGCACCGAACTCCTCGAAACGCACCCGCATCGGGTTGAATGGCACCGGCTTTGCGCCACCGAAGATAGGTAACCCCATGATAGCCAGCAGAATCGGAAGTCCGAGTGTGAAAAATGGATCGATATGGGCTATGGGATTCAGCGTCAGCCTTCCCTGCGCCTTGGCCGTGTCATCTCCGAGCCAATAGCTCGTATAGGCGTGCATTGCTTCATGAACCGTCATCGATATCAAAACCACGACGATAACCAGGGCAATATAAGCAACATCAAAAGTCATTGTTCCTAGTATACCCCAAAAAAGATTTGCGCGACCCCTTGACGCGGAGTCTAAAAAACAGTAGTATAGAACGGTTGTAAAGGAATAAATAAACTATGGCAGCACGATGTGAACTCACCGGTAAAGGCAAGCAGCACGGACATAACGTGAGCTTCTCTTTGCGTCGCACAAAGCGCGTCTTTAAACCTAACCTGCAAAAGAAGACGTTTCTCGTCGACGGGCAGAAGGTTTCGATGGTGCTCAGCACGCAGGCTATCCGTACGCTGAAGAAAAAAGGCGTCCTGGTATAGACCTAACCACATAGAAAAACCTCCCGCTCGGGAGGTTTTTTATTTAATCTAGAGACTCCTTGCCCTCTAGGCGGTGCGTTCGAGCTCAACCAGCGTTAGGATTTCGGGCACTGCACCCTTGATCTTCCATTTTGCTGTTTTTTCAGACTCTGGTGCGCCTAGCTCCTTGAGGAACGGTTCGAGATCCATCTGAGGCACCTCATACGATAGCCCCTTATCTGCATAATGAGTTGGTATAACTACCTTTGGGTCAATCTGGCGCACAACTCCTATCGCCTGGTGAGCATCGAGGGTATAGCCGCTACCACCAACCGGGATGATCGCTACATCTACCACTCCCAGCGCTTCGAGCTGATCCTCAGAGAGCGGGACAGCTACGTGACCGATAACTGCAAACCTGACACCACCCATGGTGATCCGGTACATAGTTGCCTGCGTACTTTTGTTATGATCAATCATCCGCTCAGCCGGTACACCGACTACAGAAATATCGCGCACCTCATATTCACCCGGACGTTCGATAACGACGCTATCCTCGTCACTGACGATAAACTCGGGCTGGGTCGCGACCACGATCGCATTTTTTGGAGCCACATCCTTGAGTCCGACGTCTGACAACTTTGGGTCGATCACGATCGTCGTCTTTTTTGTTGTGATAGTGATGCAGTTAGCGCCTTTGTATTCTATATCCATATAATTCCTCCGTGTATGGTTAGCTGTCGCTCAGTACGTTTTCTGAATCAGCAATAATAGTATGTTTGGTATTGAGCAGCGTGGTGACAAAACGGTCTTTTATGCTAAGACGGTAGTAAAAGCTCTCGTAGTCCATGACGCTGTAGTTGAGGCTCTTGTTCTCTTCCTCTTCCAGCTCGCTGATGAACTTTTTGAGCTGGGTCTTGTTGACTGTGCCGGCAATCAACACGTCGACATCACTCGTCGATCCATGTACTAGTTTGCCAGAAAATATTACTACTCGCACATCTCCAAGTGGTTTGAGCCGCTTGGACCAGTCGTTTGCATCGGCAACCCCAACCGCATCCGATACGCCGCTGTCGGCGAATATCTGATGAAGCGGTGCAAAGTGCGGATACTCTTGGTTGATCTCATAGTAGAGCCGGTTATTGCTGTTCTCGCTCTTTATGATGCCGATGCTGAGCATGTTAGCAAGCTCGCGCCGAACAGAGTTGATCTGTTCATCAATCTTACGAGTAATCTCGCGGACGTAAAAAGCCCGTCCTGGATTGTTCAGAAACAGGTGCAACAATTTTACTCGCGTTTTTGAACCAAATAATGCGTCAATCACTGTATTTTTCCCTCGCTGGTATCGAATACTATACTAGCACATTTACTCTAGAATTGTCTCGATATATGTACGCGCCTCGTCGAGGGCTAACCACCGTACGTAGTCGTGACGCCGCAACCAGGTTACCTGCCGCTTAGCTAGCTGCTTATCCCTGTTCGCAAATTGTTCGATCGCCTCGGATCGGGACAGTTCACCGCCCTGCATGCGCCGAATGATCGGATAGATGTTACTCGACATGGCCTCGTTATCCCAGCCGTAGCGACTCGCCAGGGCTACGGTTTCTTCGACAACACCAGCCCCGAACATCTGCTCGGCACGTGCCTGAATGCGTTCTGCAAGGACAAGCCTGTCTGTTGATATAGCTACAACGTTAGTATTTTCCAGAGGTAGCCGACGAGATTTACCGGTACTTGCACCCCGTACCAGCGCATTTACGAGATGGCGCCGATTCATACTATTCTGGGGCATCCCTAGTTGTTGCTTTTTTATCATCACTCGTAATTCATCGTCCGAGTAGGTATCAAAATCACCTGGATCCTGCCTACGCTCGGGCCACTGAAAATCTAGTACAACCGCGTCGATATACAGCCCAGTGCCGCCCACCAAGAACGGCACTTTGCCCCGCATACGTATATCCGAAATCGCCCGGTACGCCGCAGCCTGAAAGTCCGCAGCCGTATATCTCTCGCCTGGCTGGACAACATCGAGCAGGTGGTGCGGTACCCGGGCCTGCTCATCTGGTGTCGGTTTGGCGGTACCGATATCCATGCCTTCGTAAATAGTGCGCGAGTCAGCGCAGATGATCTCACCGCCGTATCGCTCAGCCAGATCGAGCGCCAGTCCTGTCTTGCCGCTCGCTGTCGGGCCCGTGATAACAATGAGTGGAAGCTGGATACTAGGTGTTGGATGATGGACGGTAGACATCAGGGCCTCCAACGGAGGCTATCAAAGTTGACGACTCGGTAATCTTTTATCTCCAAACCCTCTGCCTCAAGTGCAGCCTGATGCCCCTCTTTGCCCCCATAGTAACCGGCGGCACAGTCACCTAGACGGTTCACGACGCGGTGCCATGGCAGCTCGGTCGGACCGAAGTGGGCTAGTCCGCCAACCTGACGCGCCGCATAGGGGTGCCCAGCAAGACCAGCGATATCGCCGTAGGTCATCACCCTGCCCTCCGGAATCATGGAAACAATTGCATACACGGCGTCCCGAAACTCATGCGATGGCATCGAAATACTCCCGTATGTCCGCCCAACTACCCAGTCTAACGATATCGGGATGGATCGTCTTGCCTTTGCTCCAACCATATTCGCCGAACAAAATGCCCTTTATGCCGCACTCCCGGGCTAGCTCGAGATGGCCCGGGTTGTCGTCTATCAAGTACTGAGCCCTTAGCTGCATGCATACATCCGCTTTGGAGCCTTTAACCTCACCAGTCCAGAGAGCCACAAACGCAATATCATTAAATATTTCCGGGAAATGCCTGTTCAGCCACGCCTCGGTGATCTCTGCAAGATGTGCTTCTCGCGAGGTAACGATAACCAGGTCGAAGCGCTCTCGCAAGGAGCTGAGCGCCTCAAGCGCTCCATCCATGACCTGCAGGTCGCTCTTGGCACCTGAGGCGAGGTACTCGTCGTAGTGGCGTCTGCCCTCTTCGCTGCCCAGGCCCTGAACCGACTCCCAATAGCCCCAGTATTCACCTGGCGCAAGGTAGTCCTCGGCTGTATGCGTAAACCCATAGTTCTCGTTAGCAAAAACACGCACCGCTTCATTCTCGATAGCGAGTACATCGTCTATGTCAACGGCAATGATAGGTTTGTTCATAAATATCCTAGAGGGATGACATACTGGCGCGAGCCTTGATCTCATGAGCAAGACTACCGAAGAACTGGTCAACATCGAGCGTTATCTCTTCGCGACCTTCGACCGCCAGGTCAGCTCGAACCCGAGGCGTGAGACGACCCTCGGCAACTTCTTTTTCACCGATCACGAGCGTGTACGGCACTTTCATCATCTGTGAGCCGCGGATCTTTTTGCCGACGGTTTCATTGCTATCGTCAACCGTTATCCGTATGCCGTTCTCGTCAGCAAGCACGCGCAGGCGGTCGACGAACGTGACGACCTCATCACTGTCTTTAACTTGGATAATACGTAACTGCTCTGGCGCCAACCATACCGGGAAGCGTCCTGCCGTATGCTCAATATAGACGCCGAGGAAGCGTTCGATAGAGCCGAGAAGCGCGCTATGGATCATAACTGGTGCCTGCTTTACGCCCTGCTCGTCTGTGTACTCGAGCCCAAAACGCTCTGGCATCACGAAGTCTAGCTGGACAGTGGCGACCTGGTGTTCGCGCCCGATAGCGTCGGTAGCCATAAAGTCTATCTTCGGCCCATAAAAGGCAGCCTCACCATCGACTTCGAAGTATTCGAGTCCGTTTTTGATAACGGCCTCTTTGAGCTGTTCCTGTGCGGACTGCCAGAGTGCGATATCACCGAGGTACGCCTCGCTCTCGTCACGGTAGCTCAGCCGGACCTTGAGGCCCATACCAACGGCACTATAGAGCTCATTTGCCGCAGCAAGCAGCTGGTCGATAGTCTCGTTGATCTGGTCGGGACGACAAAACGCGTGGCTGTCATCCTGAGTGATCGAACGAACACGACTCAAGCCGCCGAGCTCACCAGTCTTCTCGTCACGATAAACCGTCGTGGTCTCGAGGTATTTTACCGGTAAGTCGCGGTAGCTGCGAGGTTTTGAAGCGTAGATCTGGGTATGGTGCGGGCAGTTCATCGGCTTCATGACGAAGTTATCACTTGTCTCCTGGCTCTTAACGAGAAATAGTTCGTCGCCAAACTTTGCCCAGTGCCCAGAAGTTTCATAGAGCTCCTGCTTTGTAATATGCGGAATCCAGACTTTCTCGAACCCTGAGCGTTCGCGGAGTTCATTTGAAAAGCGAGTCAGCTCTTCTCGAAGCACCGTGCCGCGGGGCGTAAACAGCGGCAACCCTGCACCGACGAGCGGCGAGGTCGTGAACAAGTCGAGCTCTTGACCGAGCTTGCGATGATCCCGTTTTTTGGCCTCTTCGAGCATCACGAGATACTGGTCGAGTTCTTCCTTCGTTGCAAATGCTACACCATAGAGACGCTGCATCTGTGGGTTCTTCTCGTCACCACGCCAGTACGCACCGGCTACTCGCATCAGCTTGAAGGCGCCGACCTTGCCCGTGCTCTCGGCATGTGGCCCACGGCATAGATCCATGAAGTCACCGTCAGTATAAAACGATACCTTTTCAACAACACTCTCTCCGTTGGCAGCGACTCCGAGTGTATCAGCGTCGAGGTCGCGGGCGACTGTCGTACCGGCCCGTTTTAGGTCATTTAACAACTCGACTTTGTAGGGCTGCTTAGCTTCTGCGGCCCACGCAAGCGCTTCATCGATGTTTTTCTCACTATGTTCAAACGGAAAATCTTTGTTGATGATTGTACGCATCTCTTTTTCGATACGTTTAAAATCGCTCTCAGAAATCTTTGTCTCACCGAGATCGATATCATAGTAAAATCCGTTATCGACGACCGGCCCAACACCAAACTTTGCCTCTGGCCATAAGTGCTGTACTGCTTGTGCGGTGACGTGCGCCAGGCTGTGACGCATCGCATGTAGTTGTTCTTCGTTCATATACGCTACATTGTAGCAGATACCCTTGCCTCTCGCCCCTGTTTTTGATAGACTCATATCTGCCCAACGAGGGCGATTAGCTCATTTGGCTAGAGCGCCACATTGACGTTGTGGAGGTGGC
>CBIHNH010000029.1:0-7584 GCA_966211425.1 uncultured bacterium | reverse complement strand
GTGTAGGAACCGGTGATCCGGGCTGAGGCGATTGTACCGCTACTGAGGTTGGTGGCACTGAGGTTAGTCAGGCCAGAACCAGAACCAGAGAAACCACCAGCGATGATCGTACCGGTGATGTTTATGTTCCCTGTCTGGGCAGTGCCTGGGGTGACGCCTTGGAGCTGGACGTAACCAGATAGTGACGACGCCGTAGCAAACGCCGTACTATCGAGACCATCCAACGTCTCCGAGTTATACGCATAAGCACTCGTAGCCATCTGGTTACGGGGAGTCATGGCACCTTCTGTCCATGCAGGACTGGAGCTAGTGGCGGTGGCTGGGGTTGGTAGCTCAACTTCGAGGTAGAGCGGACCGGAGGCAAAGAGACTGGCTGGTAAGCTGGTGACACTACCGAGCTGGAGGGCAAAGAGACCGTTGGTCAGGGTAACACCCTGCCCGGCTGAGACCAGACGGTCTTCGGTCCAGACAGCAGTGCCGCCGCTGGCGGCGGTGTAGAGGCGGAGGCGCATGTTGTAGGTGCCATTCTGCTTGATGTTGCCTGTAGGGTCAGCGAGGCGGCCCTGGAAGTTCATGCGGGTGGGGACGGTGGTGAGAGCGGAGGCTTTCGATGGCTCCTGCCCCATATACGCGAAGGCGCCGACAAAGATAGCTGCAACCACAAAAACTAATCCGAATAGGTACGGATACGTACGGATCACTTTCCTCTTGGCTACCGCTAATGGCATGTTCGTTTCCACTCGTTTTTATTTTCACTCATCTGCTCTCTAGCGTGAGTGTCTCTAACAGAGCTGATTATAGCAGATAACTCTTATGGTTGCCCTTAATCCTATGAAAAATAACACACCTTTTATCCCCGGTCATACCAAAGTTTTCCACGTGGGTTATGAGCAGTATCGTGCGTTGTTTATGCACATGGTGATATATGGCGCACGCGTCATGACTATTGACAATATAACGTGTATATGCTAATATAGAGACATGGACAAAAAATCCACCACAGCTCCCCGGAGCCAAACAACCACAGAACTCGATAAGTTTCAGCTATATTTTGAGCTGGTTCCTCTCGAAAAATCAGAAAACCGTAGCAAGCGTTCATAACTGACCGCTATCTCTACCCCTATAGACTGTACCAACACCCTACCCAGCCTACGCGAGAGCGTAGGCTTTTTTGTAGTTATCCGCAGTCAAAAGGTGGTTATCCACTAGCATTTTACACAGCGTTATGACAATATGTAGTCATGATTTGTATAAAATGTAGCTCAGATACCCGGGTGACCAACTCTCGCCCACACAAAAAAACGCCAAGTGTATGGCGTCGGCGTCAGTGTACTGCCTGTGGTACGGTATTTACCACTACCGAGGTGGTTGCCGATGACAGCTACAGCTTTGGTGTTAAGGGCCCCGAGGAGACCGAAAGCTTCAGCCTGCCACGCCTCATGCTCAGTATCGTTCGTTCACTGGAACACCGAAGCGGCAACGTAGCGGATGATGCCTACTGGCTAGCCCACACTGTCGCGCAAAATATCCAGGCTACGGCGACCGATACCATCACAAGCCAAGCACTCGCGGAAGCGACATGGGAAGTTGTATCGCATTTTGATGCAAGCGCGGGTATCAGCTATGGTGCTCGGCACCAGTTGATCACAAATATTGCACAAAAGCCCCGTCGGGGCCGTCCACGAACTAGCCGCCGTATCGGCTAGGACTTTGTCGTACCGTCGGACTGAACAACTGCTTTGTCGGTGACATCAAAGCGGTCAAGGTATTTGCCGAACAGTAGTCGCGTCTGGGAGTAAAGGGCTGCGGCCGAACCATAGATGATACTCGTGATCGGCATCAGCACCCACTGGATGAGCATCAGGAAGTTGCGTCGTCGTTTGTAGCGTTCTGGTCGAGGCGGCAACATCCGAAACGACAGGAACACCGTGATGAACAACCCTATCATCGCGAACTGCTGCAGACCACTGGCGATAGTTGGGAGCTGGTGTGCTACGAGACTACGGTTTGACTCGGGGTTTATAAACAGTGGACCCCAGGCACCGAACAAGAGAATGAACGACACGGTCGCCCAGCTCACATGGCCCTCTAGCAACCGGAGGAATTTGGCTATACCGTCACCGAACGGTACGGTACGCTCACGGGTGAACACTTTTTCGGCTACGTACGGCACATCAGAGGCTCCGTAAGCCCAGCGTCGGAGCTGAACAAACTGAGCCTTTAGTGTCTTTCGATAGGTGTCGGCGAGCACGGCATCCTGATAGATCGGGACATAGATCGGGACGACCTGATAATGCCCGTCGAAACGGAAGTAGCTTCGCCAAAACTGATGACCATCCTCAACGATGGTTCGAACGCTCCAAAAATCCATATCGATAAGCGCCGCCATACTCTGTGAATGGGCAGCGAAGTTCCTGAGCATGTGCGGGCGCAAGGATACGATCAGGTTCCAAAACGAGTTACCGGTAGCGAGCACTCGCATCGGCGCCGGAACGTCCCATATATTGTTCATAAACAGCGCCAGTGGTTGGAACGCAGCATAACGTGGCTCCGGATGAACAAGAAACTCGTATGTGACATACGAAAAATACGTCTTATGCGGACGATTGTCGCTATCGAGCGTCGTCACGAGTACGTTTTCGGGGTCGATAGACAACTTCTCGAGCTCGCGTTCGAGCTGACGGCCCGCAAAGGTGATGTTGCCGCCCTTGCCGACGACCTCATTTGGCATATCGGCTGGGTGGCTGACGATAAAGAACTTGAAAAACTTGCTCTCATATTTCTTCTGCAGGGCTTTAACTGCCTCGGCAGTGCTCTCTGGGCCTCGGGCTTCATAGGCGATAGTTAGGATGATGCGCTTTGGGTCGTAGTCACCCTCGAGAACCGCCTGGATGGTCGGCTCGAGCACATCGCGCGACTCGTTATAGGTGGCGACGATAACGGCGTTATAGATGTCTGATGGCTTGCGAGCATTGACCGTCGCCTCAAGCTGTTCGAGGTTGTGCTGGTGTACCTCGTGGCGCCATGAACTCTTATACAGACCCCCTAGTAGAGCCTCAGCCGGATTCTCGAGGTCGTGCAGTCGGCCTTTCCAGTCAATCTTTTGCGCGCGCTGTAGCGTGTTATACCCCTGTATGGTGCGGTATGACATGCCGATCGTCTTCACAAACCAGATGATGATAAAAATGATGATAAAGGTAGCGCCGTAGATCGGGCTGATAAAGCTAAGCAGTATAGGAAGCAGTATGATCAGGTAGCTCAATATCGCCGGGAGCATCTCAAAGAAACGGTAGAACTTTGTGCGCTTGCCTAAGGGAATCTCGAGGTCGGTCATCGTCTAGACTAGATCCGCCACTTGGAATATAGCCGCAACCGTGACGATCGTCATGAGCAAGATAACGACACTCAGCCACTGAAACGCGACCGCAAAGTTGGCGCTTTTTTTCTGGTATAGCTTGAGGCTGATCAGGATGTTTACCAGGTAGACAGACAGGCCGAAAACCATAAAGGTCAGCTGGTAAAACCACTGCTCACGGTAAAAGTTTGTGATCCCGAACGAGCTATAACGAACAGGTACCTGGAGTTCAGAAAAGCGGATATTACTCGCTCCTAGCACCAGCAGGATAATAACGAGGATTGCGCCGATAACGAGCGGCGTCAGATAGGTACGGTTTTTTATAGAACTTTGAAAGGTTGTTCTCATATATGGTCTTTAGTATAACGCTTGCGATGCTCTAATGCGATTCTTCAGATGAAAATCATACGTGGAGCCACCTGCCGGGATCGAACCGGCGACCTTCGCGTTACGAATGCGATGCTCTACCAACTGAGCTAAGGTGGCAGCTATGACTACTTTATAGGATAGGCATTTCCAGGCACAATTATACCAAACTATCCAGCGATGTCTCCCCTGTTGCGCCGAAGGGCAAAATTTGCTAAGATTGCTTGGTTGAATTCGCTTTACGAAGTTAAAATCACATTGAGAATCTCTCTGTGTGCGCCCGTAGTGAAGTTGGCCTATCACGCCTCCCTGTCACGGAGGAGATCGCCGGTTCGAATCCGGTCGGGCGCGCCAAGAAAGCTTCTCAATGTTTCTAAGGGGATTTGTCGACCCGAACCGACGATGCGCTAGAGCTTGTCGACGTCGATGTATTCTTTGATCTTGTCGGCCTTTTTGACCGCTTCGAACCGTTTATCAAGCTCCGTGAGGCCAATCTTTATCTGTGCATAGTGGACAGAGGTACTGGTCTTTTCGATCAGCTTGATGATGTAGTAGCCATCACTTCCCTTGAACGGACCCTTTACTTGACCGGCGCTCATCCGCTTGGCTTCGGCTATCAGTCCGTTTACGTCCTGGTTGTCAAGCGGTAGCGAACCAACGCTGCCTCCATTTGGTACGGTAGCGACATCATCGGAGTGCTCCATAGCGAGCGCTGCAAAATCAGCGCCAGGTGCGGCAGCTTTCTTTGCAACAGACTCGGCGCGCTTTTTGGCGGCGTCATCGATAGCGAAGCCGACCTTTTGTGACAGGAGACGGGCTTTGACGATACCGCGGTATTCATCGAGTGACCAGTCATAAAAATTACGCAGCACCGTCTTTTCATACGCCTCAAGACTAATCGACTTACTGTTTACAGTCCGGGTAATAAAATCATCGATCTCTGTTCGAGAAACCGTGATGTCGTGCTGGCGCGCAAGCTTGTTAACATAGGCGTCTTTGATGGCGCTGTCGAGCTCTTTACGCTTGTAATACTCGGATTGGCGTTTACCATCAGCACTCTTGAGGTTAATCTGATCCTGCTGAACCAAGGAAAAGATATCGCTACGGTATTTGCGCAGGTAGTCGCTGTAACGTACGTTTTCACCATCGACACTCGCTACCGGAACCGGCACGAGCTGGGTGAGGCGGTACATGAACTTTGAGCTGGACTGCTGAACATACAGGAAGTACCAGCAAAGCGCAACGAGCAGCACGATAGCCGCGACAGCGATTAAAACACTGTTGAGCACCAGCTTATGCTTTGCATACTGGACTGGGTACTTGAACTTGCGCCCACCGGCGAGAATCTGCTCACGGTGTTCAGCGACGGTCTCGTTAGTTATCCGGCTCGGTTTATCTTCTGTTTTATCGCGCTTGCGCAGTTTAGCTATCAACTTCTTCATAGTTTTCCGTAGTTTTCTGCGAACTTGTCGTTGCCGTGACGTCCTGCAGTTTGTTATACACGTGGTTCGGGCGATGAATGAGATCAAGAATAAGATCACCGACGTAGGTCTGAACGATTATCGTACCAAACCCAAAAAGCTCACCACTGAACCCAGGAATAGTATAGCTTATGTTTTGGATCTTTGACACCGGCAGGTCGATGACGCTTTTACCGAATAATCCCTTCTGAGTACTCTGGCGAAGGCGCTGGTTTGTCAGGATAAATATCGTAAAATACCAGCCCACCCAGTGGTAAGCGAACAGCAACAAACCGAATCCGAGACCGCCCAGCGCAATCCAGAGATACAGTAGTTCACCGGGGTTGATGAGTGTCGGGATGCTGGCTAGTACAAACGGTATTAGAATCGAATAAAACCCTTTGCGAAGCGCAATGATATGACGGCGAAAGACCAGAACGACTTCTTCGTCTTCGCGTTGGCCGTCAAATGATAGTTCCATAGGTCTATCATACTAAAAATACCGGTAAAATCCGGTATCGTTTTCGCTGCCAGGGACGGGTGCTACTTCAGGACGCCTTTTTCATCCTCCGAAAACACCGCGAGCACCTTCATGAACGCCGTCAGTTCATCACGAGTGACCCCTGCATAGAGTGACTCGCGGAGTTTTTGCCGGACGTCCAGCTCGATCTCATTGACAAGACGACGGTGATCAGGCTTTATCTTTACGAACTTGGCTCGTTTATCCTTCTCATCCGCAGTCCGCGTTACGAAGTCACGTGCCTCGAGAATATTTACCGTGGTCGTCGCAAATGCCTGCGTGGTATCGAGCTGTTCGGCTATATCGGAGATGCGTACGCCACCCTTAGCGTCGTTGATAAGGCCCAAGACCATCCACTGCATCATGCTGAGCCCGTGACGCTTTAGGATCGCGTTCTTGTGCTGTTTTAGGTTGCGATACGCCCGTGCATGCAAAATTGACGCTTGGTAGCTGTATATCTGGCTGAGGTCTGGCGTGTCGTGTCTATGAGTCATAGTATCTTACCGATTATACATCCACCCACCCCGCAGCCATACGACCGCAGCGATGGGTGGAGTAAAATGTCGGTTATTACTGCTTGAACTTGTCGGGATTAGTTTTTACGATTCCACCAGACAACGCATCGGCAATACCATTCATTTGAGTTAGTGCTTCACGCTCAAGCTCATAAGAACGTGTAAAGTCACCGTCCTGATACGCCTGTACTGATTGGTTCAGTAAGTTTTCATGCTCTTCGAGCAGGCCGTAGACAGTTTCTTGCGGCAAGCCTTCTATAGCCGTACTAAAGAACGTAGAGATCTCCTCCAGATATTCTTTGAGTTCAGTATTTGCGGCTTCCTTGGCGGCCTGATCATCGGCAGCTACGGCTCGGGCATAATCGTTCGAGGCCTTGATATGTTCAACGAACATTCCCGTGATCTGTTTTTGGGCTTCCTCACCATAGACACTGCCGACAGCTTCGGCTATCGCAACAGCATTTGCGGTCTGAGCCGATAGAGCGCCATCAAGCTCGGCCTGCGGGGCTTCATCAGCAATCGCCCGCGTAACGTCGAGGCTAGAACTGACATGCTCACGGAGCAAGTTGTTCATCCCTACCCTGATATCTGCTGCAGGACTGGTAATGACCATTGATGACTGCTGTGAGTTGTTGTTTGATGATGTCTCCATCATATCTTTGTTCATACCGAGTGCGTAACCTGCACCGCCGCCCAATACTAGTGCAACGATTCCTACGATCAGTGCCGCGCCGTGTGATGATTTATCCATAGTTCCTCCTTATTAATAGTGGATAGATAATAGTATATATAATTTAGTTTATTAAGTAAAGTATATATACTATTGTCCCCTGTTCTTCCAGTGATAATCTATCGATGCAAAAACCGGCCATAAAGGCCGGCTCTTGTACTGGTACCCCGGGCTGGAATCGAACCAACATCTGCTCCTTAGGACGGAGTTATTCTATCCGTTGAACTACCGAGGCATAAAGGCCGATTACTCGGCTTTTTTGTCTTTCTTTTCTGGTATACGGCCGCGAACGATCGGGCTGTGAGCAGTTTCGTACTCGGCGTAGACCTCGTCGTGGGCGAACCAGAGCGCAATCTCCTGCACCGCTTCCTCAGTGTTACCCGAAGCGTGAAGGATATTTGGCAGTGTCGCACCGCGAGGGTTCGTGTACGCGCGGGTTACATGGGTGAAGTCCCCGCGTATCGTTCCAGGTGCGGAGTCTTTCGGATCAGTCGTACCAACCATTTTTCGAACGTGCGCAACCGCTTCGACGCCCTCAAGTACAAAGGTGATAACCGGTGTTTCAGTCATCTGGCTCAGTGTGACGTTAAAGATGTCCTCTCCCCAACGGCTGATCAAGTGACTGATACCCTCGTAAT
>CBIHNH010000028.1:0-7776 GCA_966211425.1 uncultured bacterium | reverse complement strand
GATACCGTTAAAGCCGCCCAAACAGCGCTCCTGACCGAGCTATGGGCAGGCCACAAAGACGCCATGCGTGAGCTCAACAAGGGTGACAAACCGTCCGACAAGACTCTTGAGGCGATCAAAAAAGTCGCCGCAAAAGTAATGAAGGGCTTTAGCGCGTAACTATGGCCTCTACTCGTCAGATCAAGTCTCGTATCCGTTCTGTCCGGTCTAACCGCCAGATCACGAAGGCTATGGAGTTGGTGGCTGCGAGCAAGCTGCGCAAGGCGCAGGAGCGAACGCTCGCGACACGTCGATTTACCGAGGCGGCTATCGAAGTGCTTAACGCGCTGGCTGACACGACCGATGTGGCGAGAAGCCCGCTCTATGCCGTGCGGCCGGTCAAGAACCGTCTCGTTATCGTGCTGACAAGTGATCGTGGCCTCGCCGGCGCGTACAACGCCAACGCTCTCAAGCTACTGACGAAACAGCTGCGCGCTGATGACGCAGCAAAGATTAACACCACGGTGATCACTATTGGCCGCAAAGGTTCACAGTTCGTCGCAAAGCTTCGTGATGTCGAAGTGAGTGGCTCATATCACATCGGCGACCAGGCTACGGTCGATGAGATCCGCCCTGTCCTGCAGACCATCGTTGAGCTGTTTAAGAACAGCGAGATTGACTCGGTTGAAGTCATCTCGACTCGGTTCGTAAATAGTTTCGTGCAGACCGCTGAACTCAGTAACCTGCTGCCGGCCGGTACTACCGAGATCGATGAGCTTGAAAAACCGACTGCCGACATGCTGTTTGAACCGTCAGCCGAAGAGGTACTGGATTACGCGACGACCCGACTGATTGAGGCGCACCTCTACCAGGCTATCCTCGATGCTCGTGCCTCAGAGCACGCGATGCGCCGTGTCGCGATGAAAAATGCCAGTGACAACGCCGGCGAGATCGTCGATGCACTGACGCTCGAGATGAACAAAGTCCGTCAGGCAGCAATCACCCAAGAGCTTGCCGAGATTAGCAGCGGTGCGGAGGCGATGAAATGAGCAGGCTGACAGGACAATACAATAGGACATCACAAGATTATCAAGACGAAGGAGAGCAATAAATGGCAACAACAACGAAAACGGAACAAGGTAACGTCATCCAGGTCGTGGGTGTCGTTGTCGATGTTGAGTTCGATAAAGGCAACTTGCCGGCCATCTACGACGCGCTCCATATCAAGCATGGTAACGGACTGCTTGTGCTCGAGGTTGCTCAGCACCTCAGCGAGACCAGCATTCGTGCGATCGCGCTAAGCTCAACTGATGGGCTGAAGCGTGGCGATAAAGTTGAAGGCACAGGCGCACCTATTACTGTTCCGGTCGGTAAAGACACCCAGGGCCGTATGTTTAACGTGATCGGTGAACCAATCGATGGTAAAAAGGCTGTAAAGGGCGCGACCGCGCCGATCCACCGTGAACCACCTGCTCTCATCGAGCAGTCTGGTAAAACCGAGATTCTCGAAACCGGTATCAAAGTCATCGACCTGATTGCGCCAATCGCAAAGGGTGGTAAGGTTGGTCTCTTTGGTGGTGCTGGTGTCGGTAAGACCGTTCTGATCCAAGAGCTGATCAACAACATCGCCAAGTTCCACTCTGGAAACTCCGTATTTGCCGGCGTTGGTGAGCGAACCCGCGAAGGAAACGACCTGTACTACGAGATGGAAGAGTCGGGCGTCCTCGACAAAACCTCTCTCGTCTTTGGTCAGATGAACGAACCGCCGGGGGCACGTCTTCGCGTGGCACTAACTGGGCTCACCATGGCCGAAGCCTTCCGTGATGAAGGTAAAGACGTCCTGTTTTTCGTCGACAACATCTTTCGCTTTACGCAGGCGGGTGCTGAGGTTTCTGCCCTGCTCGGCCGTCTGCCATCTGCCGTCGGATACCAGCCCAACCTCCAGCAGGAAATGGGCGCCCTTCAGGAACGAATTACCTCAACTAAAAAAGGCTCAGTAACAAGTGTCCAGGCGGTTTATGTCCCGGCTGATGACCTGACTGACCCAGCGCCTGCAACGACCTTCGCTCACCTCGACTCAACCATCGTGTTGAACCGTGCGCTGACTGAGATCGGTATCTATCCTGCGGTTGACCCACTTGACTCCAACTCAACCATCCTCGATCCAGAAATCGTCGGTGAAGAACACTACCGTGTGGCGCGTGACGTACAGAAAGTCTTGCAGCGTTACAAAGACCTGCAGGATATCATCGCTATCATGGGTATGGAAGAACTGTCTGATGAGGACAAGCAAACTGTTTCCCGCGCTCGACGTATCCAGAGATTCTTTAGCCAGCCGTTCCACGTAGCCGAAGGCTTTACGGGCACACCAGGCGCGTACGTCAAGCTCGATGACACGATCAAGGGCTTTGCCGAGATTCTCGAAGGCAAACACGATGACAAGCCAGAAAATGCATTCTACATGAAGGGCTCACTCTAGGATTATGAAGCTCGAGCTCATCACGCTAACTGGCGAAAAACTGTCTGAGGATGTTTACGAAGTCACCTTACCGACCCGTTCCGGTGACATCTCGGTGTTCCCTGGTCACGAAACGCTCGTGACACTCGCGACAGTTGGTGTGCTCTATGTCCGACGCAAACGTGGCGACATCGATGATGCACGCGAAGTGTTCGCGATCAATGGTGGCGTAGTGCAGATCAGCCCAACACTTATCCGCATCCTCGTCGACGAAGCCGAAGGTGCAGACGAGCTCGCTACTCAGGAAATCGAAGCCGCCCTCGAGCGCGCCAAAAAACTCCGTGAGTCAGCAAAAGACGCGGTTAGTATCTCAGAAGCTGAGGCACTTATGAACCGTGCTGCGGTTCGACTCAAGGTCGCAAACCTACGCCGTCGTCGCTAAAAAGTCTCAGTACAATAAAACACTACCGGTAGCGTACAGACGCTACCGGTAGTGTTTTTTAGGCGAGGATTTCGTCGAGGACTGCTCGGACTTCGTCGGTACTATGAAGGTGCATCAACCTGTCGCGAAGTTGTGACGCCCCGTCAAAATCACGGACGTATATCTTGAAAAAACGCTTGAGCGTATCGAATGGCCGCCCCGTTTGTTCGCGGTAGGTGTCGTAGAGGTCTAGTTGGAGGCGCAGGAGACCCAGTAGTTCCTCGCGACTGTGCTGGCGTGGCTCATGCTCGAATGCATAGGGGTTATGAAACACGCCGCGGCCAATCATGACGCCGTCTACCCCAGGATTGGCAGCGATGAGGGCGAGTCCATGGGCTCGATCTTCGATATCACCGTTTATCGTTAGGAGCGTGTCTGGGGCGATCTCATCACGCAATGCGACTATCTCTGGGATGAGTTCGTGGTGCGCTGGAACTTTGCTCATCTCTTTTTTTGTGCGTAAGTGGATCGTGAGGTTGACAATGCCTTGCTCTAAAAGCGTTGTGAGCCACGGGCGCCACTCGTCGAGACTCGTGTAGCCAAGTCGAGTTTTGACACTGACTGGCAATGCAGCGGTTTTTGCGGCCTTGATAGAAGCGACGGCGAGTTCTGGTTTTCGAATCAATGCTGAACCGCCTGACTTAACGGCGCTTTTGACGGGACACCCCATGTTTATGTCGATGCCATGGAAGCCAAGCTCACGGCAGTGCTGTGCGAGCTGCTCCATATCTCCAGGTTCTCCGCCCCAGATTTGGGCGATGATAGGTTGCTCATCATCAGTACGAACGAGGCGACCACCGATAGCTTTTTGTCCAGCGTGGACCCATCCAGTCGCGTTAGTGAACTCACTGAACCATATATCAGGTGGTGCTGCACTCTCTACGACGTGGCGAAAAACTACGTCAGTTACCGCCTCCATAGGGGCGAGCACAAAAAAAGGCCGTGGCAGGCTGTTCCAGATATCGTTCATATATGACTATTATCTCATAACTTATCTGTAGTGTAAAAAAGAGAAAACCCGCTCACGAAGGAGCGGGTAATGGGGGAACTCAGCTACGGTAGTAACGAGTTCACCGATCAGCATCATGCGGTGCGACCGGGAGCCATAGGCTCACCCAGGGTTCGGGTGGCCGGGAGGCTTAAGTGCTGACGGGGGATGCAGCACCGAACCGCCCCACGGCCGGTTCGGCGAGCATGGACTCTCGCCTCTCACTACGAGCCCTCCCAGGCTCAGCGGTGAGTTTGGAACCGGACGGAGCGCGCTCGGGACGCGCCCCATCCGGAACTTAGGGTACCGCACGGTCAGTGGGGGAACTGACCGTGCGGCCGCAACGCAACGTTTATTCGTACCCCTACGCCGAAGCGTATTCGGCACTCAGGACGTTGCGCCACTTTCCTCGCTGGGAGGCGCGAGGACATGGTCGGGGCCGCTCGACTTTGAGTCATAGTAACTACCTCTTGCGAGGATAGTCACGCGGCCCCCGTGGAAAGATCAGGAATTGAACCTGAGTATGCGCACGCTTCCCCACGTTGCCGAGTCAACCGCAAGGACGGGTTGACTCGGTGCATACGTCGCCCTGAGCGCGACTCTTCCCCGGTGTCCTGTTAAACGTAGGACAGACGCTGTGTTACCGGGAACTTCGCTGCAGCTCTGCTTCTGCTTCACGAAGCCTCGCCTTGGCGGCCTCAAGCGTGCGACGACATGCATCGCGGGCTCGTGTTGCCGCCCCGTTCTCGGAGCGAGGCGTGCGATCAAGCGAGCGCTGAGCATCTCGCAGGCTTTGCTCAGCCTGTTTGACATCCTCGCGCGCGCCGTTGACTGCCGCTTCCTGATTTGAACTGAGGCCAAAGGCGCCCACAGTAATCACCTCTTTGTACTCCGCAGAAAACTATCTCGGGTGAGATTGGGGAGTTCCCTGCAGCTGGCAACTATCGTACCAGTTTACAGGGCTATAGTCAATGGTTTAGGCGCCTACCAGCTCGTGCTCAAAGGCTTGGATACCACGGAGGTTTTCTTCGTACGTTTCACGAGTTGTAAAGTCCAGTGCCTGGATACGTTCCCAGACTCCGCTGAGCAGTTTCTTGAACTCCCCGAGCTCGTCGGGGTCGTAGGCTAGCTCAATACGGTTGATGATACCGCGCGCGTCAGGCTCGACGTACTCGATGACGCCCATCGTAACGATGTAGCCATGGTAGCGGCGGGAATTTTCTATCAGTAGTTTGTAGAACATGAGCTGTTGCCGATAATGGTGAAGCTTGATCTTTTCGTAGTCCGTTCTACCCTGCCAGCTCGTTGTGCTCTTGCCGGTTTTATAGTCGGTTACGACAATCGTTTTGCTCTCGTCGTCGATATCCATCAAGTCTATCGCACCACTGAGCCGAACATCGCCGATAGTGATACCTTCGCTCGCAAAGCTTTGTTCAACCCGCTGAGACGGCGAAAAGCTGTCGTAGCGTGCGGCGAAAAATGCATTTAGCACATCGGTGCCTTTCTTGGCAAAATGATCATGCTGGTCATTCGCAAGCTGATACTCACCGAGCGATGTCTCAAAGTCTGCGAAGAGATCTTCGATGGGTCGTTTCTTGCCGGTGGCGGTGAGGTGCGAATGTGCACGTTGCAGCGTCGTGTGAACTGCCGAACCAAACGCGGCACTTGGGCTCATGGCTTGCGGGAAACGCAACAGGTTTTGTAACAGGAATAGCTCGGGACCGCCTCGAGATACGTCTACGAAGTTACAGAGATGGGTGGCACTGAGTTTATACGTCTGCAGCGTATCATGTAGCAATTCTTTCATGGTGTGTTTGCCGACTGACTGGAGCGAGGTATTCCAGGCGGTTTCCATGCGTTCTATCAACGGAGCGGTTGCGTCCGTCGGCGTAGGCTCGAGATGGTTGAGGTATCCAACAGGAAGTAGGGATTTACCGTTTGCGGCGGTTTGATGGGTGCTGAGGTAGAGGCACGATTTTGCCCTGGTGAGCGCTACAAAAAGTAACCGTATGTATTCATCGCTGTTATCACCGCTGATACCGATAGGCAGGTTATGCGGATAGCTGATGAGTTTATGTCGAGTCCTGGCAGTTTCTCCCCAAATGGCATCCGTCAAACCGACGACATGAACATCATCAAACTCCAGGCCTTTTGAACGGTGGGCGGTGAGGAGCTCAACCGGATGGTTTTCGGCTGTGGTGTGGCTGCTGCCCTGCAGGCTGAGGCCGAGCTCGCGGTACTTGTCTACACAGTGGAGAAAATCACGGAGTAACAAACGACCTTCCGGGTGATAATCACGGATACGGCGTCGAATGGCAGACAACGCATCGAGGTAGGTCATATAGCGCGTTGGGTCAGACTCGAGGAGATCGTGTGAAAAGAAGTAATCACGTAGTGGTGAGGCGTAGCCTTCGTGCGCCTGTTCAGGGGTTTCGCTGCTTTCCCCGCTTTCGGTGTCAGCGACTTGGTTTTCGATCGTGCCCGTCAGATGATCGATAATGTACTCAAGTGGTTCATACAGCGAGAGGTGCGCACTGTAGATAAGCCACTCGGCGATATCTGAGAGCTGCCCACTACCGGATAGCATCGTTTCTAACCAAAATTCTTTTGCACGGTAAGCGCCGATGCTGAGCTTCCATAGCTCCTCGGGTGGAATCCCCCACGCAGGGTGTGCGAGTAGTTCAGGCAGCAACCCATTGACCTCGTTGAGTCGTTGTTCTGAAAGCAAGACGACGACACGCGATAACAGTTCGAGGAACTGAACTGGTGCCGTATCGAGAACATTATCACGCCGGTCGTAGCTGAGCGGAATGCTCTGCGCGTGAAGGAACGGAATCATCGCCTGGAGTTGCCGATGATTCCGCGCGATAACGGCGATCGTCGCGTCAGGTTTCGACGCTATCTGGCGTGCGATACGGCCTGCAAGCGCCGAGTATTCTGCGGATTCGTCCGTAAAGCTCGCAAATGATATATGCGGGAGCTTAGGTGTATGATGCGGGGTAAGTGTTTTGTCGACGGACTCAAGAGAATGCTCTAGTCGCTCGTTCGCCTGGACGATCGTCTCACGGGCAAGCTCGAGGATGGGTGCAGCTGAACGATAGTTATCGCGGAGCGTGATGATCTGCACGTCCCGGTAATTATCTTTGAAGTCGAGGATGTTCGACAGGTTTGCGCCCTGAAAACGATAGATCGCTTGGTCATCATCCCCTACGACCATGATGTTAGGTTTGCCTTCGGTGCTCGGGTTGTTCGTTAGGTTCCATAGTAGGCGCATCTGCGCATCGTTGGTGTCCTGGAATTCATCGACCAGGATGTATTGATATTGCTCTTGCAAGTTGAGGCGCAGATCAGGAAAAACTTCCATCGCATGAACGGTACGTAAAATCATATCGTCGAAATCAAACAACGAACGCTGTTGCATCGCCAGCAAGTATTCATAGTAGACGCCAGCTACCGCTCGAAGACGCGCGGATCGCTTTGTGTCCTTTAGCGTGAGTTCGCTATCGCTTCCCTTTTCGCACCACTGACGCTTCCAGGCACTGAGCGGTTTCGTGCTGTCATCCGACTTTGCTTGCTCAAGCGCCATTTCGAGCGATGCGTGCATAATCTCATAGAGCGGTTCATAGGTTATTAGCTCGTATGGATCCTCGCGGTAGGCGTAGAGGTCCGCCACCAGCTTTTCGATGGCGGCAAAACTCTTTTTACTCAGTCGATCATGGAATGCCTCTCGGAGATGTGGCTCTAGCCATTCGATGAAGCGATCGTTTCGATCGAGTATCGCAACCAACTCATCTGACGTCAGGCCGCTCTTTTTCAGATCCGATATGGTCGTCTGCGTATCACGGAGAAAGGTGTATTCATCGTTCATCT
>CBIHNH010000027.1:0-8574 GCA_966211425.1 uncultured bacterium | reverse complement strand
CGCCACTCGCGCATATATTGTTATGGAAGGTACTCGAAAAGGCAACATGCACAACTATACCTGAGGTGAGGGAGCCTGACAAGGCTAAAGACGCGGTAAATATCCGAGTAAAGGATCGCTTGAATAGTCTTTTCTGAGCAGCTCAACGAGCTCTTTCGGTGTGACACCAGTCTTTACTCCCGGATTCATCGTACCGTGTGGATCTGCAGCTGCTTTAAGCTGTTCGACCAGATTTGCGCACTCACTTCCAAGTTGTAACTTAGCGTACGGGGCTCTTAGCCTACCCTCACTACTCGCAGCCGCGATACTACCGCCCAGTTTTATGGCGAGACGCAAGTACTCATCCATGAGTTTGAAGACTCTTTGACGATCGCCTAACTTACTAAGATCAAACAAAGGTAGTGCTGTAACATTGCCCGAGAGTACATGCGCAGCAATAGCAACGTCAGCATGATGTTTTTTACAAAGTGCTTTTGCATCCATCACGAACTGATGAAGGGCGGCTGCTGGCACGGCAACGGCCTGAATCATGGGCAGGGCTGCTTTTCCGCCGGTATCAAACGTCATAAATGCCGAGGTGCTGTAACGGAATGACCAGAGCTTTTCTTGTTCATCCAGATCGTTAGAGCTAGCGAACCGGTCAGTAAACCCAGCAATCACTTTCGTGATCTGCTTCGTAACCTTCTGGGCTGTACGCGGCGGAACATTATCAACTTCTACGAAAAGAAGCGCCTCAGGAGTCTTTCCGTCCACCTTCAGTGCATCCGGCAACTCGATGTTGTTATGCTTTCGCACAAACTCCAGCAATTCGCCATCGACGATATCGAGTACGCCAGGCTTAAACTTGCTCAGTTTACCTGCAACTTCGAGCGCCTCGTCGACACTAGCAAACGCCGCAACAGTAAGTGAAGAGGTTGGCGTAAACGACGTAACTCGCAGTATTGCCTCTGCGATGACGCCGAGCGTACCTTGTGATCCGATGAAGAGTTGGGTCAGGTCGATGTCACCATTTTTCTTTCGCAAGCTACTAAATGCAAAACCAGTATTATCAAACGCCACCTGAATGCTCTTTTGATAGCCATCAAGACTATCGCCCCCGTCACTCAATATAGCGTTCACGGCTCGATAAATTTCACCTTCGAGTGTTGGGAGGCCGAGCTTTTTATTGAACTCTTTTTTGCTGATCAGTCCAGTCTGTATAACCTCACCGTTCGCTAGCACTACTTCGAGTCTGTCCACCCAGTTACTGATATCTCCGTACTTGTGTGCGCGTATATTTGAAGCATTGTTGGCGAGAGCACCACCGATAGTCGAGTACTCGTAGGACTCGGGCGCAGGCGGCAGGAACAAGCCATGTGTTTTAAGAGTTTCCTGTAGTGACTTAAAGTTCACGCCCGGCTGAACGCGGACTAGTTTTTGCTTCGTATCGAGCTCAAGTATCTTGTTCAGATGTGCCGGCATAGACAGGATAACGCCCTTACCTATCGCCGCCCCCGTCAGATCGGTGCCGTTGCCACGTGCGGTTATCGGCAGCACGTGCCCTCGCTCGGCTAACTGCCATGAGAACCGTGCGACCTTACGTATATCGTTCGTCGTGCGCGGGTAAACGACAATACTAGGCTTGATCGTTAGGATGCTTGCATCGGTTGAGAAGTGCTCCCTAACCTTTTCACTGACCAGCACTTCACCGGAAAGATGGCTCTGTAGATATGTTGCGACTTTGTTCATTGTGGTAGGTTTTTTCCCTTTGCATACATCATACCATGAGCACAATAACTCCGTAGGCGTAAAGGGGAAATATTCAGCAGAGAGAGGACTTGGCGGTACGTGAGGTTTGGGTTTTTCTACCGCATGTCAAAGAAAAGAGAGATCATCCGATCTCTCTTTTCTTTGGTGCGCGAGAGAGGACTTGAACCTCCACGATCGCAATGATCACTAGCCCCTCAAGCTAGCGCGTCTACCAATTCCGCCACTCGCGCATGAGTTTTCCGGTAAACAGTACCGAGGTATTGTACGCGAAAAAGCCCTCCAACTCAAGGGGTTTTGAACTGGTTGTCGATCGAAACAGTCCATTGGCTCAAGCGATGGTATCTGTTGAGCGTATCAACTACCGGTGACGACGGGTCGATAGCATGCGTGTTATCAGTAGAGACATAGCGAAGGTGCGGCTGGAACAGGGCAACGGCTGGCGCGTCTTCATGCCACTGAGAAACAAAGCCTAGGTATTTTGCTTGACGGAGTTCGGGTTCACTACGGCTCCTGGCGCTGAGCAGTGCATCATCGGCAACGCCCGACCGATAGTCCGACAGGTTGAGTCCAAACACGCTCGCCTGCGATGAATGCCAGTAGGCAAAAACATCCGGATCGACGCCGAGGGCGATCTCAGACACGAGCACATCGTACGCCCGCGGTTTGATAATGTTCTGCTCAAAAGTATCGGTATCAACCACTTGGGTTTTCACGTCGACGCCTATCGAGCGCCACTGCTTAGCCAGTTCGCCGAGCAGATCCGGAAAGTCACCGAGACGTGGTGCCACAACATTCAGCACAAGCGGGGTACCGTCTTTTTCACGAACACCATTTTTTAGAACCCATCCTGCTTTTTCGAGATCACTTCTCGCTGCCGCGGCATCAAATGCAGGTTGTTTAAGTTCCTCGATACCGTTTACCTGTTGTGCTATCAACGGACCTTCGAGGGGAGAAGCGTACCCGTCTACGACTTTACGTAGCGCTGATCGGTTGGTCGCTTTGACGAGGGACCGGCGGACCGCGACGTCGGTGAGCATCGGGCTATCCGTCTTCAGAAAGGCATATACCCCGTCATATATAGGCGCATCATTGATGACCGTTGAAGGAGCATGCTCTTTGATCGTACGGATATCGGCACTGGTCAGCTCGTTGGCGGCATTGATCTCTCGGCTCAAAAATCCTTGACGGAGTGCATCGTGGTCTTCGTAAGTGTGGAGCTGGAAACGGTCAAGTTTCGTCTGGCCTCGGTAATATTCCTCATTTTTTTCCACCTGGAGTACGACGCGGTCAGCGTCAGGGTTGATAATCTGGATACTGCGGAACCTGAACGGTCCGCTACCGAGCGGTTCACGATTGAAAGGGTGTTCACGCAAACGCACGGGTGAAACAGTTTCGAGAATATGTTTTGGCAGTACGCCGAATGTCAGTGCGTGCGGAAACGGTGCATACGGGCTCGGAAGCTTAAACTCTAACTCATACGCGCTGGTGGCTCGGACCTGAACATTCTGCCATGTGCCGCGGAGGTACGAGCGGGTTTGCGGGTTTTTAATCAGTCGCAAAGTAAACTCGACATCATGGGCAGTAACCGGCTTACCGTCGTGCCATTTTGCGTCCTTGCGCATCTGGACCGTGTACGTCTTACCTTCGTCGGCTTGTTTCCATGTCAGCCCGAGATCACCCTCCAGATGGTTAGAGCCATCGTAGCGAAACAGACTTGAAAATATCAGGTAGCTTGCTGAACGCTCTGACTGCGTACTCGCATAAATCGGATTAACCGTGTCGATCCGACCGATCACACCTTCGGCATAGGTTCCTTCGGACACGGCTTGGCGAGAAGAATAGGCATCCTGGATCCAGAACAGCTGCAGGCCGGTAGCTACAACCAGCAGTCCGGCCAGGACAAGCCAGCCGAGCGCATGACGCCGCACGTCTCGGAGATTCGCCCAACGAGAGATAATAAATCTATGTGCGTGTCGTGTTGTCGCACCCTCGATCTTACGAGCTCGAACACGAACGTGTTTTACTGTCGGCCGCTTTATGCGGACGAACTTTTTCCACTGGGACGCGCTCGGGTCTTCAGGCATGAATTATTTTTCCACCGTAGGTTAGGCGATAACGTTAACGAGCACCAAGTTCGTCAATATAGACAGAACAAAAACAACTGCCAGTACGATCGTGACTTCGAAAAGACTTTTGTCGAGGCCGCGTCGGGTTGTAAACAATTCACCAGAGCTTCCAAAACCCGCACCGAGGCTGGCGCCACGTGCCTGCAATAGGATGCAGATAATCATCAATATAGATGAAACTATCGTTACGAGTTGTAGTATTCCGGTAATCGTCATACTGCGATCTCCCTCTTATTGTTATTGATTTCCAAAAATCCACTTATGACGTAGTTAATCAAGCTAATGATTACACCGGTGATAATCGCCGAAACAAAACTGATCTGCAGGTTAGGTACGAGGTTGAGAGCGATGTAAACCATCAGACCGTTGACGACGAGCATGAACAATCCGAGAGTTATTAGTATCGCCGGCAACGACAGAACTATCACGATCGGCTTCAGCAGCGAATTAGCGAGCGACAGCACAAGTCCGGCCAACAGAAATGTCGTATTAGTGGCATCTGTATCGTCAAAGCCACTTCCAAGCAGTCGACTCGCAATCCATAATCCGAATGAGTTCAGCAGCCAACGTAACAAAAAGACCGCAAATTGTTTTCGCATATCCTCGTTAGTATACCTTATCTAGACGATGCTCGTCGAGATACTGCGCGAGAGATTTCGATGGCCGCTATCGGTGATAAGGATATCGTCCTCGATGCGTACGCCGATCGACTCGTCGGGTATATATATTCCTGGCTCTACCGTCAGTACCATACCGGGCTGCAGCGTATCGTATCCAGCCAGCGTATCGTGCACGTCGATGCCCAGACCATGTCCGATTGCATGCGGAAAATATTCGCGATACCTATCGGTCGACAACCCCAAGCTATCCAGAGCTGATTTCATGATCATCTCTACGTGCTCTTCGTACTTTGTAAACATCAGGCCCGGCTCAAGCAGTGCGATGATCCGCTCCTGCGCCTCACGAACCGCATCATGAACAGCCTGTTGGCGTTTCGTAGGCTGCGAAAGTGCGTACGTTCGGCTGATATCTGCCGCGTACCCATCGACGCGAGCGCCAACGTCAAGAAGCACGAGATTCTTTTTTGCTATCTTTTGGTCATTACGGTTGTAGTGAAGCGTGCAGGCATTCTGACCACTTGCGACAATCGGGTCATACGCGTGACCCCAGGCGCCTTGACGACGAATCTCATAATCTAGCGTTGCCTGCAGCTCGTATTCGTACTTCGCGGTAAAGAGCGTGTCTTTCATGCGATCAAGTGCGACGGCAGTTATCTTGATCGCTTTTTCTATAGCTGCGATCTCGGACGGCTGTTTTATGGTGCGCAGGACAGCCAGCTCGCGATTACAAACCTGTACGTTCTGGAATATTCGCTCCAACGTCTTTTTGAGTTCGGACTGGGCGTGGTTGAGCTGGAAATGAGCATGCTCACGGAGCCCCGTCGGTTGTTCGGTCGTGTAAACCATACTGTGATGCTTCGTCAGCGCGCGTAGGCGTCGCAAGGCTTCGTCTCGAGTAAGCACTGTTTTTATGCCACTCGCAGCCCTAACCTGTTCGGCGCTCACGCCACCATCAAAAATACGCTGCGTTTCACTCATATCCGGCTCAACTAACCACTCCGTACCGTGCGTACCATCAAGCACTAACCACCAGTCCGGTGAGTCCACCCCAGTTAGATACCAAAAGTTCGCCTCCTGTTCAAAACGGGCAGCGCTATCATAGGTGCGCTGCATCTCGCCGTAACCAGTGATAACAACGAGCGCCCCTTTTTTTAAGCGATCAAGCAGTGCCTGCCTATTTGCCGTGAAAAACGTAGTATCCATATATTCTTTAGTCTAACGCCTTTGTATCGCTCGGGTGAAGCCAGTTATATACGGTAGTAGCTTTTCTGTCTCCCAACACCGCGCTGATCTGCGCCAATGACGCCTCTTTAACCCCTCGTCCACTGCCAAAACTTGCAACCAGCTTTCTTCGCGTGGCTGGCCCAACACCAGGTATATCATCGAGAATGCTTTTTGTTGCGCCTTTGCGCTTGAGGGTACTGTGATAGCTGACGGCAAAACGATGAGATTCGTCGCGAAGACGCTGTAACAGTTTGATAATGTGGTTCGTTTTGGGTAGCTTTACGAGCACATATTCGTTACCCGCGTCGGCCATTCCCGCCCGGTAACCATCACGCGTATAGAGTTTTATGTACTTGTCCTCGAGTGACTTTCCCCCCATCGACATCACTGCGGCTTCATCGAAGGGACTTTTTTCGCGCGTCCAGGCCGAAATACCTGAGATATCGAGATTTACTTTCGAGAGCACCGTATGAACGACGATCTCTTCCTCTCGCTTGGCTAGGCCAATCATAGGGATATCGAGCCCCATCTCCCGGACGACGCCCATCGCCGCGCTAAGCTGCCCCTTACCGCCATCGATCAGTATTAGATCGGGTTTCGGCCAATCATCGTGCTTTGAGCCAAACCTTCGGCGCATCGTTTCGCGCATATGACCAAAGTCATCATTCCCGGGCAACTGCATCTTAAACTTGCGGTACTGACTCTTGTCGGCCAGGCCGTTTGTCGCCACCACCATGCTGGCAACATTGTTCGTGCCGCTCATATGAGAGATGTCGTAGCCCTCGATCCGACGCGGCACATCCGGCAAACCTAGGAGTGTCTTCAGCCCCGCCAGCCCCTGGTCTTTACTGAGATCCATAAATTCTCGATCACCAAATACGATCTGTCGCTGAAGCTCTTTGAGGTCTCGTAACCGATTACGGAGCCGAGCCGCCTCTTCAAACTGGTGGTTTTTTGCCGCCGCCTTCATATCTCGCTCAATCTCTTTCATCAGCGCTTTGCGCTCACCGCGTAGATAGCGAAGGAGTTTTTTGAGGATTTCCTTGTAATCCCCGGAGCTAATCTTTTGCGCCTCTACCCCTGGACAAAGGCCGATATGGTACTGCAAACAGAGCCGTTTTGGCATGATTTCGTGTGTACTATAGGGAAAAACGCGCCGTAGATAGCGCAGCGCCTTCTTTACCGCCCAGCCGTTGTAATACGGACCAAAATACGTCGCTCCGTCATCTTGAGGCCCCCTAGTAAACGTAACGCTCGGATAGGCATCATTCATAGGGATACGGACATACTGCTGGCTCTTGTCGTCGCGAAGCAGTACGTTATAGCGCGGTTTATAGCGTTTTATCATCTCTGACTCGAGAAATAGCGCATCGAGCTCGGTTTCGACGGTGATCCAATCCGTATCGGTGATTTCGGCGACTAACGCATCTGTCTTCGCATCTCGGAGTCGTGATTTCTGAAAGTACTGTCTCACTCTGTTACGGAGGCTTGCGGCCTTGCCTACATAGATGATTTCACCCGCACTCGACTTATGAAAATACACCCCAGGCTCACTAGGGAGCGTTTTGAGCTTTTTTGATAGCGCATCAGTCATAAATACTAGTATACCCCGTATCTCTTGTCATAAAGCTTGTGGTAAATGCATAATTATGGCAAAATGTATTGACATAACAAGCATTTTGTGATAATATGTAAACATCCTCAGTGAGGTGGGACGTGAACAAGTCAGGAGTGGAACAGTTCGATTATTTCCCCTGCTGATACTACTCACTATAAATTCCCGGCACATGTGAGGCGTCGTTTAACAATTTAGCCAAGATAAGTTTTGCGACATTTCACATATGTATTAACTATGTAAACTCGCAAACTAGATAGTCATTGGGTTTTTAAGACCCAAGACATCAACTACTGCAACTGATCCTGTGGGTACGGCACTTTGCTGACAAGTTATTGTCGGTGGAGTGTCGTACCCAACCAGGGGTTCGTCCAGGCACCTATCGTCTGCTTCGGCTCGCGAGAGTCGTCTGAACTACGAACCCTTGAAGGAGGGATCAACATGAAGAAGGCAACCATCGGTCGCATTCTCGGCCTCACCGTGGCAATCGTCGCGATGATCATGAGTGCACTCCTGCCCATCGCAGGATCCAGCGCCGACACCGGCGTGAACGCTCGGTCGGACACCAGTTCGACCACGATCGACGGAAACGTCGACGATGTCCTGACGGCCAACGCCAAGTTCAAGGGCAAGAGCAAGAAGGTCAAGTCCTGCAAGGCCTACGCGGCCAAGCTCGAGCAGCAGGCTCCGCCCCGTGACCCCCAGGCCATGTGCAAGGGGAAGGTCAGGGTCAAGCTGTTCGGCAAGATCTCGGCATCTTGCCCGACTGGCTACTTCGGCGCTAGCGTCATGCTGCGCGTGAAGCTGGTTCAGAAGGTGTGGGCACGAGCGTTCGCGAAGTCCATCGCGAGCGGTCGGGTTCGGACCTGGGCTGAGATCAAGATCCAGGATCTGGCGGTCATCAAGGGGAAGGTGCGTCTTGACTGTGTCAGGATTCCCACGCCGACTCCGACTCCGACCCCCACTCCCACTCCCACGCCGACTCCGACTCCGACTCCCACGCCCACGCCGACGCCGACTCCGACGCCGACTCCCACTCCGACTCCGGTGGACCACAAGCCGCAGATCAGCTGCGTCTTCCCGCCGCACGTCTACGAGAAGGGTGGCAACGTCTACGTCTGGTGTGAGTCGTCCGACAGCGATGGCGACGCGATGAGCGTCAACATCGTCGTCGACGAGAGCACTGCCGACCTTGCGCACATCGCGGGAGTCATCCCGAGTGACGTCCGTTGGGACGGTA
>CBIHNH010000026.1:0-8981 GCA_966211425.1 uncultured bacterium | reverse complement strand
GCTTGTTGACAGCTCCCCGAGACTTTTCGCAGTCTTCCACGTCCTTCATCGGTAATATACGTCTAGGCATCCACTGAGTGCCCTTGAGTACCTTTTTATGCATTGGTTTTGACTAGTAGATTGGTATACACCAACTACTGACGAAGCACTTTATAACTTCGTTTTGCCGTCAATTCCTATGTCTTTATCATCAAAATTTGAACTAATTGTTAAATTACGTATGCCTCACCTCTTGAGTGCACACCTTGATAGCTAAGAATTTAGCGATTTGTGTGTGGACTCAAGCTAGACTAGTGTACCAGTCTGTTTAACAGATTGTAAAGGCTGATTTCATTGTCATTTTTGCGACAATCATCACCTCTGTTAGTCCTCGGACTTTGGGCAAATAAATAACCCCGGGACTAAACTGTTTTAGGTTCTAGTCGCCAGAGGTTTCAGTCTCGAAACATTCGCTCAACTTGATTGATTATATAGAATCTCTCTCTGTTTTGCAAGAGGTATTCCCGCACAATCTAAAACCGCCCATTTGATGTGGGCGGTTTTAGATCTACTGCGTACGTGGCGACGTTTAGACTATCGCTTTGACTGGTAGTCGTTGATGGCTTTTACGACCGTGCTGTCATCCTTGAGGTTCTCCCAGAAGAGTACCTGATCTTTGCTGACGTGCATCATGTCGGTTGGCCCATGTAACTCGTTGCCGAGCTTAGTCAGTGAAACCTGAGGTTGCTCGCCAGTCTTTTCAGCGGCTGGCTGAACTTCCTGCTGAACCTGGAGGTAATATACGTTACTGAGTTCGACGTATTCCTTGCCGCTCGCGGTCAGGTCACCAAAGTAAACCTGTCCGTTTGTGAGAAAGACTGCTTGATATTTGTCCTCTTCAATACCTGAGATACCACCGGCACCGGCGCTCTTGGTCTGCCAGACCACAAGCCCAACGACGACGAGAGCAATAGCGACGACGAGACCAATAACTAAACCAAGTGTCTTGCGGCTGCTCGACGGTTTCTGATTGTTGGTACTTGGTCTTAAAGTGGCGCTTGGTTGCTGCGGCGCTTGGCTATTGTTAGTTTGCGTTTTAAAATCCATAGCTTTTAACTTGTTTCTCCACCCATTAAAGTTCTTATGGCTTCATTGTAGCCGATAGCCTGCCTTCAAGCAACACCATTTGACTCAGGGTTAACGAACAATGTAACAGCGTTGGCCTTTACCTTGATCAGCCCTTTTGTTATCGGAAAAACCGCTGGCTGCCCACCGGATTTCACGACAACATCCGACTCACTGAGGAGTGAAAAAAAGTTCGCATGGCCAACCAGGATATCGAACGGCCCGACCTTATTTGTCGCCGTCACCGATACTGCCGGACCATCATAGAGCTTGCCGGCCGGCGACAATATCCGAACCGTCAGTTTTTCGGCGTCTTTTTTTACTGACTCACTCATGAAAGCAGGATTTCCTCGATGCCCTGGAGCGTCTCCTCGCGAGTAAAGTACTCTCCTTTTTTACCGTTCAAGTCTTCGGCAACATGAAACGACTGGGAAAAGAAATCGATGAATTTTTGCGCCCTGTCATAATCGCGCCGCTCGTCAGGCGAAAGCTCACTCTTACCGATGATGGCAATAATGTTCTTGAGACTGTCGTATTTCTGCATGATCGACTGGACCTGGGTCGCTAGCTGGTAGTGCCTATCGCCGACGACCTCAGGTGAAAGCAGCGAAGACGCCGTACGGATAAGATCAACCGCTGGACGAACGCCGCTCTCAGCAACAGAACGTGAGAGAACGACAGTAGAGTCGAGCTGTCCGGCAATCTCCTGAACTGCTGGGTCACTAAGGTCATCCGCCGGGATATAAATCGCCTGGACTGAGGTTATCGAGCCATTCTGATTAGATGATAGCCGATCCTGGAGTCGTCTGAGGTCAGAGAACATCGTTGCCTGATAGCCACCTTCGCTCGGAAGCGAGCCGGTAGTGGTCGCGAGCTCATTTGATGCCTGGATGTAGCGATAAATATTGTCAACGAAGAATAATATGTCGCGTTTTTATTCGTCGCGGAAGTACTCTGCTATCGCTGCTGCAGCGATACCGACGGTTGAACGCATCGCTGACGTCTCGTGCATCTGCCCCATGAGCATTACGGTTCGGTCGAGGATTCCACGCTCTCTTAGCGTCTCATGCAGCTCGTGCCCTTCCCTGATGCGCTCACCGATGCCGACGAACATCGCAAGTTTAGTGTCATCGCGCGCTATATTATGGATCAGCTCCATCGTAAGCACTGTCTTTCCGACACCAGCACCACCGATGATACCGATCTTGCGCCCTTTCACGAACGGCGCGAAAAAGTCGATGACCTTGATACCCGTCTCAAGCAAGTCGGGTTCCGCAACGCTGATATCGATATTTTCATCCTGGTGGTAAATGCTCCTACGGTTGCCTTCTATGGGACCGCCTCCATCTATTGGCTCACCGAGAGCGTTGAGTACACGCCCCAGCACACCGCGGCCTTCTGGAACTGTTATTGTACGTCCCGTTGGTATGACGGCTGAACCCTTTCGAACTGCAGTGCTCCCGGTGACATTGAGACAACGCAACGTATAGGTGTTGGGATAGTCAATAACCTCGAGAAATACGCTATCGTCGTTCGCCAAGGTTAGCAGCTGCTTTGGATCCGGACGCTGACCGACCAAGGTGACCTCACACACTAAACCTCGGATAGATGTTACCTGTCCGATTACCCCACTCATACCACCTGTCCTTTCACAACGTTGATAATCTCCTTGAGCCGTTCGTCGCCCTCCGCCCGTTTTGCACGGTGGTAGAGGCGATCATACTCTGTTCTCATGTCTTTTGCCCTATGTTTAGCCGCGTTCATCGCGTTAAAACGACCAGCGAACTGAGCCAGTCTCGACTCCATTAACACCTGGCTGATCGTCACATCTATCATCAAGGACTCCAGATAGTCGGCGATCTCATTGATATTCGGTTCAAATATAAACTCATGGCTACTAACCACTTCGTTGGGCTCTGTATCAGAATCAGCTGCTTCGCTGAGATTGTTCATCGCTGTGACTAACTCGATCTTTGCCACACGTTGGATACGAAGCGATTCGTAGGTTTGGTAAAAAATCGTTACATGTTCGTACGGCTCGATAACGGAGACAACTTCTACGGCGTCGAAATCGGCTTCACCGTCCGGCAAATGGTACATCTGTTTTACTGGCACGCCGTGCTGAAGCAGACGAGATTCGCCATAGGCACCGAGTACGATGATATCGGCGTCCTGCATCCCCTGGTAGGCAGTAATAACCTCATCGATAACCTTGTTGCCAACCTCACCGCTCAGACGGCCCTCTGTCGTTACCACCAAGAGCGCCGTTCGAGAGTTCTTTAACTCACTGCGATGGCTCAGCCGCTCCTTTGGATCTACCCGCAAGCTACGATATGTTTGCCACAGCTCAGCGAAAAACTCTTTACCAACGACAACCCGGTTGCGGATCTTTGCGATCTTGATGCTCGCAATGCTCTCGAAAACAGTTGTGAGGTCTTCGACGGTGTGAATCTGGTTGAGATCCTGTTGGATGACTATTGCCCGCTTCATACCCCGCCTCCGGTCGCCACTCGGGCAAGCAATTCGTTCGCAATCCGTTCAATATCTTCCTCCGTCTGGACGGACGGTGCCGCTTCTCGCGCCTGGTTCTTGAGTGCTATGACGTCCAACTGGGCAGCGCCACCGCCCACCACGATAGCCCGGAGCACTAGCTGTTGTTCAACAATAGAATAGAGATCACCTGGCGACTGGCGAAGTGCTTCGTGGATCTGTCGGCCCAGCTCGAGAATGCGTCTTGCCTCTGCCGATAAGTCGCTGCCGAAATGGGCGAACTCTTGCGCCTGTTTGTGCTCGGCAAGTAGTTTCATGAGCGCACCCGAGAGCTGCTGCTGTGACGCGGACTGCGCGCG
The DNA here is from genome assembly GCA_966211425.1 of uncultured bacterium. Classification (GTDB taxonomy): domain Bacteria; phylum Patescibacteriota; class Saccharimonadia; order Saccharimonadales; family Saccharimonadaceae; genus CBIHNH01. Next base: position 5,028 of record CBIHNH010000026.1, on the reverse strand, counting down.
GCCACCGACACGCGAGACAGATAGCCCGGTATTTACGGCTGGACGGATATTCTGGCGAAATGTCGCGAGATCAAAGATGATCTGACCGTCGGTGATCGACATAATACTAGTTGGCAAATATGCTGTGATGTCGTCACTCGGAGTCAAGACAACCGGGAGTGCCGTCAACGTCTTGCCGTTGCTGACAAGTTTTCCGGCACGCTCGAGTAGCGATGAATGCGCAAAGAACATGTCCCCTGGGTATGACTCACGCCCTGGGTTTACTTTTGCGAGCAACGAAACTTCTCGGTAGATCTTTGCGTGGGCGCTCAGGTCATCGTAGACGATAACAACATCTCGGCCCACTGTCTGCCAGAGGTATTCTGCGATAGCACAGCCAACGTACGGAGCAATATATGACTGCGCAAGTGAGTCGAAGACATTGGCGACAATCACGATACTATTCTCTATCGCGCCTGATGTGGTGAGCATAGTGATGAGCTGATCAACTTCGACTCGCCGCTTGCCGATAAGGACATAAACCACAACCGTATCGCTGCCTTTTTGGTTGACCCCCAGTTGCATCAAAAATGTTGATTTGCCGGTCTTGGTGTCCCCCATTATCGCAATCCTCTGACCGAGCACAATCGGAAACAGCATGTCGACCATCGAAACACCTGAATAAAGCTGGTCTTTGAGCAAGCTGCGCTCGAGAATACCAGGTGCCGTCGAGAAAACATCGCGCGTATCGGCTAGCGTAACTGCCTCTTTACCGTCAAGCGGCCGGCCGAGCGGCGTAATGACGCGGCCAATAAGCGCTTCTCCGACCGCTGTCGTCAGTGCCAATTCCTCTAACACTACGAGTGAACCGACAGGCGTGCTCTCTTTATCGAGACTCAGAACCAACACAACTCCGGTTTGTACCTCGCGGACGACACCTCGCTGGCCGGACTGGAACATGACAAGCGCGCCGATGGGTGTACCATCTAGCCCCTTGACCTTGACCAAAAAGCGTTCGGCAGCAACAACCTCACCGGTAGAGTTACCGGCAGCGACGAGCTGTTCAAATGCGTTACTTTCGTACACTATCAAAAATCTCCGCTATCCGTTGTTTGTTTGCGAGCAACTGGGTCCGGAACGTATAGTCATACTGCCGAGATCCGATTCGCATTATGAAACCGCCGCCGATGTCGCTGCGAACCGCAAAGGTCATCATCATTTGCTGGTGAATCTGTGCGCGGAACCATTCAACAAGCTGCCGTTTGAGGGTTTGGTTTGGCAATGCCGGCAAAACCATATGGGCTACGGGCGCCTGATCCCTGACCTGCTGTAGGTTCGCCTGAAGCTGTTCGAGCGCCGGACGGTCAGCCGGTGAAATTCCTGCCGAATGGAGAATACTGAGCAGAAAATTCGAGACGTGAACATCTTGTTGCTGTGCGCCCTCCTTGACGACAGCTCCCCGAACTGCAGCGTCCTGAAGCTTTGCGATCAAACCAGAAAGCTCCCAGAGCGCAATGCCAAGTTGATCTGGTGAATACACGTCAGCGGGCAGTTTTAGGCTCATGAGAGCACGTCCTTCTTCATATCTTCTTTGTGCGCCTCAAGCGTCCGCATGATATACGACGATTGCGCCCCGAGATCGATACCTTTATCCAACGTTTCGACAATATAGCTCGACACCACATCACCAAGCCTTGTGTTAAAGGCATCCATGCGCGCCTCACGGTCCTTGGCAACTAGTGATTCGAGCTCTTCGGTTAGCCTTACCCGATCATCATCAAGTTCTTTCTGAAGCTTCGTGAAATCTTTGATAGTTTCTTCACGGAGCGCCGCAAAGCTGACCTGATATTTCTCAAACTCTTGGGCAAGAGCTGTGGTTACCATTTCTTCTGTTTTTACGTTCAGACCGCTAATCGTTGCCTCCATCGAAGCGCGTAACATGTCCGACGAATGCTCGATCGCCCTCTTGAGGCCTTCCCTCGCGTCATCTCCAACCTGAGCGATGTCCTCATCTGAGAAGACTTTCACCGGTTCGATATGCACATCATAGTGCTTAGGAGACGGACTACTGCGCACCTTATTGTCCAGATACAAAGCCCAGAGCAGTGCGCCGACAGCGATCATAGTTACAAGCACAAGGCCAGCAACCGTCAGAACCTGAGATAATTCCACCCTTTTCCCCCTATATTACTAACACTAAATATACCCCAATAAGCACGACCAGTAAAATACCGATCGCCAGGCCACTTGCCTCGAACATACCCCTGTGCACTGCTTTCGCCGCCAATGGGTTACGGCCGATAGAGATAATGCTCGAGCGTACCGACGACGAAACGAGCCCCACGGCCACGCTCAGCCCGATTGCCAGTATCACTCCAGCCGCGATCACCCGTACCGCGGAAACCTCACGACCAGCGATCTCCCGGGCCAGATTAGCAATAAACTCTGGCAGCAGCGAGGTATCTGTCTTTTCGTAGTATGCGACGTTGATCTGGACCGGCAGCAGCCCAATTTTTATCGTAGTCGCTTTGCCTTCTTTGTCGATGATTTCTTTTTCTGTGACATTACGCGCCTTATCAAAGCCTGCCGCTACGACGCCAACAACGTAGCCGCTATCGGTAGCGCGCATGCCGACACCAGCAACCGGCGAAGGGGCGATATGATCACCGGCCTCGACTTCTCCGTTCAGCGTGCTAACGAATGTATTTACTGTGCCACTCGTTGCCACCTGAACTTCTTGCCTACCGCCTGAAATCTCGAGCAACGCCTGGGAACTTGCGACACCAACCATGTTTTTAGCGTTATCTGGCGACGCCGCGCGAACAGAGTCGCCATCCGCGCCCCTGCTCACGAGTACGCCAGCTGCAAGGGCTTCCTCTGTCACATAACCCTGAGAGATCGCAGCAGCTGCCAGCAGAACTGGCGCATAAAGAGCAACGACCACCGTCGCCACGATAGCACCCGCTATGCCCCTATACCCCACGCTGCGACTCATCATATTGGTTATGATTTTAACACAATATCGGTATCACGATTAGGGGTAATCACGATTATTCGATGACGTGGTAGTGCCATATATAGGTTTCGCCTGGGACAAGCACCTGGGTGGTGTTGATATCGAAATACGTGGTAAGTACATTGGCGTTGTCAACATAGGCGTTCAAATCTGCAGCGTTTGCGTTGGCCGGGGTGATCGCAACGACCGGAGAGTCGCCGAAAGGACTGGCAAAAGTGATACGAGCCATCTGGCCGCTAACCGTACAGCTAGCGAAGCTGGTGACGGCGAAGTAAATCTTTCCAGCCGTATCATTTCCCGCAATATTCAGTATGGTGTTATCACAGCCGGCAGGGCCTAGAGTTGTTGTCGGTGCACTACCGCCGCTTACGATATGGCCGTTGACCGTAATGCTAGCAACGGTCGTCGCTCCACTGACAGTCAAAGTGCTATTCAACGTCACCGCTCCCGCGACGGTCATTGTTCCGTTAAAGGTTGCCCCGTTTGTCACGGTTAGCGTGCCGCCGACGCTAGTGTTTCCCGCCTCGGTAACACTAAACTTGCTGCTTCCATTTACCTGGAGATCGAGGAGGTTACCGGTAAAGCCGCTCGCCGTGTTCGCCTTGAGGGTACTTGCAAATGTTGCGCCACCGGTTGAGTTGTTGGTTGGCGCCACAGTCGTACCAGCAATACCAGTGTCGTTAAAGCTGAGTGTCGTACCACCCGTAATTGTGCCGATGAGTCCGGTGCTTGCCGGTGTGCCAGCGGAAGTTGTTCGGTAAACCTTGTACTGAACTGCGCCAGGGACTGACGCCCATGTGATCGTGTTGTAGTTGGTTCCGTTGAGGACGGCGTTGGCGTTCGTGATCGTTCGTTCCGTGCTCGGCAATGTTTCACCCGTGCCATCCAGTGCCGTGACCCGGTAGCCATAGGTGGTGGTACCTGCTGTGCCGACACGGGCGACAGTTGGTTGAGCCGGTGTTGGCAGCTGAGAGTTTGTGAGGCCGCCCTGGAGAGTGAGTGAGGAGGTGACGGTTGCGGTGTTGACCGAGAATCCGGCCGCGCCACGGTTCATAAGGTTGCCGTTTGCATCGGCTTGATTAGCATAAATAGTAGTCGTAGATGTGTCGGATATTGTTGTTGCGCCAGTACCTGAGTAGGTATTGTTCGACAGTGTAGTGTGCTCGGCTGCAATGTATATTGCGCTACCTGTTCCAACGGTGTCGCTAATAATGTTATTGGCGATCATATTGTAGTTTGACAACAAAGTTATGTAAATACCGTTGCTAGAGCCTGTACTGCCGTTATCACGAATTACGTTACTGGTGATAGTGTTCCGGACATTGCTATTCCAGGCATAAATACCATGACCATCGTTTGAAATTATGGAGTTGTCGGTAATATTGTTGTCGGTTGTCGTCTGCAAATAGATACCGTGTGTCGCGTTTGAGGCGATAGTATTCCCGCTTATGACATGCTGGGTGCCTTGAACATAAATACCAACATCGGTGTTTGAAGCAATAGTGTTTCCAGTTACCGAAATACTAGAACCTGCCAACTGTATGCCGTTATCAGTACTGCTCTTCACAGAGTTACCGGTGACCGCAATGCGACTTCCTGAGGCAACCTGGATACCATTGCTTGTACTGCCTTCTACGATGTTGCTCGTAATATTGCCACCTGTACCACCAAGAACATAGATGCCTACACCCCCACTGCCCAGCACATTATTGTTGACGATCGTGTTATTGGTCATGGAGGTCATGTAAATACCTGTATTTGCACTCGCAGTAACTGTAGAGTTTGTCACTGTTGAGTTGATTGTGCTGTTCATGTAAATGCCGTACTGTGCCATATTTACAATTTCAACCGAGTTGATGGTGACGCCAGGGATTGCAGTCGCTCCACTCCCCGATCCAACGCTTCCCATGTAGATTCCGTTATCAGCCAGTCCAGTAGTGTTAGCTTTGTTTCCGTCAATCTTGAGGTCACGGATTACGAGTCTACTCGTTGATATGCCATAGATTGCGTGGGTGGTTACTCCAATACTATCC
>CBIHNH010000025.1:0-9126 GCA_966211425.1 uncultured bacterium | reverse complement strand
TCACTGAATACATCGGCGCAAAGGTCACGAGCGAAGGCGCCATCACTATCCCTGCCCGTTTACTCAGTGAGTTTATCGCCAACCTGCCAAAAGGAAATGTCGAACTGAAAGCAGACGGCACAAAACTCCACATCAGTTCAGAAAAATACGTTTCAACTATCAACGGTATGCTTGCTGATGAGTTTCCTGCCCTGCCAGAGATCGAAAGTGCACATACTCTCTCGATAGCTACTAACCTACTAAAGACAGCTATATCTCAGACCGTCCTCACCGCCTCGTCGGATGATACCCGTCCGGTACTCACAGGAGTCCTCTGTCACGTTCATGAGGGTAATTTGTACTTCGCAGCCACGGATGGGTATCGGCTCGCTGAGCGACGTCTCGTGAAGTCAGATGAAGACATCCGAGCACTTATCCCTGCCTCTACGTTGGCTGATGTCGCCCGTGTCGTACCAGACGACTGTGACGAGGTGACCCTACTGATAGACGAAAGCCAGGTTCGCTTCCGTATGAATGATATCGAGGTCACGAGTCGTCTGATCGAGGGTAATTTCCCCGACTACCGGCAACTCATACCAAAAGAAACTGAGATACATGCCGTCCTATCTCGAGTCGAGTTCTCACGCGTCACAAAGATTGCTAGCCTATTTGCCCGCGAAAGCGGTGGTAGTGTGACGGTAGCAACCGATACCTCGAAGCAAACTCTTTCGATCCACTCAATAGCCTCACAGCTCGGCGAGAATACCTCTGAGGCCTCAGCCGAGGTTGACCATGAAGGTTCAGTAACCCTTAACTCACGGTATCTTATCGAAGCGCTCGGTTGTTTTGATCAAGAGACGATCAAGTTTGGTTTTAGCGGCAAGCTTGCACCGTGTGTGCTCAGTGACGTCGAGAGCGGCGGTGACTACCAGCATATCGTGATGCCGCTTCGAAGCTAGCAGATAGTACAATAATCTCTGTGAAGATCGACTCTATCCGTTTACGCCAGTTTCGCTCGTATGATGATTACGAACTCCGATTTGATGATCATATAACCGTGATAACTGGTCGGAACGGGATCGGTAAAACGAACTTACTTGAGGCAATATATGTTCTCTTCGAAGGTTCATCATTTCGTGGAGTAGATAGAGAGCTCATCCAGTATGACAAGTCGTGGTGGCGAATCGATGGGACTATCGACAACGAACCACGGCAGATCCGTTACCAACTAGAAAAATCACCCGCAAAACAAATCATCATAAACGAAACACCGAAGCGGTTCAGCTTTACGAACAAACTTCCACTCGTGTTGTTTGAGCCGAACGATCTACTGTTTGTGTCTGGCTCACCATCCAGGCGGCGCGACATGGTTGATCGGATGATCGTCACCTTGTCGCACGAGTATAAAACTGCGCTCAGTCGCTATGAGCGAGTGGTTATGCAGCGCAACAATGCCCTCAAGCGGTCATATCCACCCCAAAAACTGCGCGACATGCTGTTCGTCTGGGATGTTTCACTTGCCCTTCACTCCGAGATCATCTCAAAGGCACGCGATGAATTTATCAAACAGATCTACACACGACTCCCGTATTACTACGAGAAAATAGCGGGTGAGCTACACGACGTAACACTGCGCTATGTTCATTCACTTCCACCGCACAGTACTAACTCAGCTATCATGGCGCTGCTCGACAAGACAATGGCGCGTGATATCGAGCGCCGCACGAGTACGAAAGGTCCACACCGAGATGATTTTGTCTTTGTGCTCGGCGGCGTTGAGGCTAAAACATCAGCCTCTCGTGGCGAAGTCCGTTCTCTGATACTCAGTCTCAAGCTAGCTTACCGGGATATGCTTGCTGAGCAGTTTGAGACAGCACCACTTCTGCTGCTTGACGATGTTTTTAGCGAGCTCGATGAGGTGCGGCAGAATAACCTCCTTGGCAGTACCGAGCAAAATCAAATCATTATCACCGACACAAAAAATATTGCTGGTTTCGGCCGGGTAATCGAGCTTTAGCTGCCATCAACGGCGTTATCAACGCCAGCCTGCTTGTTGCCGGAGTCGTAGAGCGTAGTTTCTTTGGATTCGTCCTTGATAATTACTCTTACCCAGTCAATATCAAATGATTCGATGATGATATGAGCGTCGAGATGGCGTTTGACGATAATAGGTGCCTCAATAACATCTTTGTCTGGGAGGCTCGATCCAGTTATCTTATCTACCCATAAGCTGATCTCGTTATAGCGGCCATCAACCTGTTTAGAGTAGTCGTTAAGAAGGAATTTGATTAAGTTTAGTTGATCATAACTAATACCGATTTCGAGTAGTTTTTCTCCACCGACGAGTGTCACGATCTGGTCTTCGGGACCAGCGGTTTCGGGCGTCTTCCCTTCAGGATCACTCAATGTTTGGCCGGTTGCCGGGTCTACATAACTTTCCTGGTGTGCGTTCGGATTATTCCGGATTAGTAACGAGACAGTTATGATAATAGCGAGAATCAATACCGCGGAAACCCCGATAATGATACGTATTTTTTGTTGACGATTCATATATTCTCCTCGTTACTTATAGATTGCGTATATACCGGTGGTTCTCATGTTTGCGACGAGTGTTGATGGATCCCATTCCTGGGGACTTGTGTCGTCGTGGGCTGAATCACCGACATACCACTGATTGTTAGCTGATATGCCCCGGATAACGATAAAATGACCTCCAGTTGTAAACGGTTCCGACCCATTTCCGACGGCAATCACTAACCCACCGTTATTGAGTGCGTTACTGATTTTTCTAATGCTTGGTCCTACGAATTCTGACTTCAGGCCCCAGTGCTCCGCAAGGACCGGGCCTATCGAGTGACTACTACCACCAGCAACAGACATCCCTTGGAGGGCGGCGTAGTTCGCAGTATCGACTGGGGTAACTGTTTCACCAGTGAGAGCGGTTATGATCATCGCCATCGCAGCCGGACCGCAGCCTGACTCTCCGATAGTCGTGCCTTGACCATACGGTAAGTCTTTCCAGGCCGGGTCATACTGGCTATATATCTTGAAGCCATCGACGTACTGACCACCCCCACAGTTAGACGCTGACTGAGTGCTTGCTGTAGGGAGAGACGGTGCCGGAGCTGATGCAGAGAATTTCTCAAAATAGGATTTTGCAAAACCGAGTCTTTTTTCTCGCTCTTCTTCACCAGGACGCTCGTAGTCCGTCATCCATACGATCGTGGCATCTTCGATCGTCGTGGTTTTTTTGAAACTTGTGTTGGCTGCACTTTCGGGGCCGTTTAACTCAAACATAACAAAGTTTAACTGCAAACCAAGATCGTAAATCGGTTTATTTTGTGATTCAGCGAACGCAGCGAGGCCGGGTTTGCGGTCGTCCCATTGTGCGAGCCCGTAACCACCACTGCTTGGCATCGTTGTGGTATTTGGACCGTCGTTCTGGCTGTTCTTAGGGTTCATTCGTGACTCTTGCTGAAAGTTCCCCATAATACCAGCCGTTTGCTCGGCGCTGAAACCTTTATTTAGAAAGAAGTTCCAGACTTTTTCTGCGTTGTCGTTTCCGATCAAGCTCACATCAGTGACGTTACACGCGGCAGTGGGGGCTTGCTCGTCTCCACCCCCGGTGAATGATATGTCGAAATGAGCTTTTTGTTTGTTTGATATAGGCTCTGGCTCTTGAAAGCCTAACGCGCTCGCGTAAGAAGGCTGTGAAACAACAACAAGGGTTGAGAGTACAACAAGGCTGAAGATCTTTAAATTGTGGATTAACGTGCGCATGGGGAAGCTGCTTTTTTCGTTAATGCTTCGAGGTTTGGCTCATTACCCGCACCCATAGCGAGGAAGACGTCTTGAGGGCATATATGTTTCCCGGCGAGTGCCATGTCGATATGGAGGTGCCCGCCACTCACCTTACAGCCCACCGCGCCGAGATCGAGTATTCGCTCACCAGAATTTACGGTATCACCTACCTTGAAGCGAGGGTTCGGTGCATGAGCATAGGCGATATGGAACTTACCGTATGATGTCTCTGATTCGATCACCATACCCTCACCTGCGCCACACAGGTTAGTTTTGACAACTTTACCACTGAGCATACTGTAAACCGGTGACCCATCAGGAGGGTTCCCGATATCAACCGCGACACCTGTAACATACGGACTGGTGAATGTACCGGAGTAGGTTGGATGGGAGTCAAGGAAGTCGGCGCGGTTCGTATCCCACCATTTTTTATCTACCGGCCATGACCAGCCACCACTAGTACCGCCAGCTATCTGTATGTCGCTAAAGACCATCTCATGGTCACCTCCGTTGATTCCGCGTTTCACTATATTGTAGCCGCTGGCTTTTAGGGACGGGCTGACGAAGATATGGTCAACATCATTCCTTCCCAGTACGTCCTGTTGACTTGGGCAGCCGCTCTTTCCCTGCTGAGAATCCGATACGTGCACAAGTAGGTCGTTACGGGTCATGATACAGTACGCCAAGTTTTCTCGCAGTCCACCAAGCGGCTTATTTCCACTCGCCGCCACGGTCATCTTTGAGTTAAAGTCACCTGTGAGTATCACTGGAGCATCGGTCAACTCGTTCTTGATCGTTTGGTAGTATAGGTCGTTATTGTATTTGCGATCTCCAGGTCCATTTCCGGTCTGGCTTCTGTCATCGATCGGATCGTGGGTATTTAGTACATAGAGTTCTGGGCCGCTAGCGCCACCTTCTATATAGCGAAGTTTCACGATATTCACTTTCCGTGCTCCACCTTCGTATCGTATAGATTTCTGGTTGCCGCTTACGAGTCGGAATTTGCTTTTATCCCAAATAACGACCGAGTCAGGATTTTCGTCAGCTGGTTGACCGTTTGTTACTTTCGATGGATACATGTCATAAATATCTCCACCGTACGCGGACTGCTTAAATAGTCTCTGCTGGTCTGGCCTCACCTCTTGGAGGCCAGCGATACTGATCTGCTTATCGGTCAATGCTTTCACTGATTTCGTTAAGCGACTGCGCCAATCCTTATCTGGCGAGTGGAGGATGTTAAAGGTTGCGACACGAACAGAGGCGCCAGTCGTTGAGCTTGGTGCTCCAGGTACAACGACGTCTGCATACGGCACGATATCGTGATCTGTGCCTAAGTAGGCGTTTGTTCCGGTTAGCTGGGCGTATTTTGTTACCTCAACACCTTTTGATACATAGATATGATCAACCGGTCCGAATGATCGGGTAGCATTACAGGTCGCAGATTTGTTGTTGAGTACATCGAGCGCGTGTACGAGTGGCTCGCCATTTGCGTTTAACATACAGTAGAACAGATTGTTGAAATCATTGTCGAGAGTGATATTTAGTGAGGTTCGTACTCCCCACCCTTCGTTAAAGTCACCGGTAAAGAATATTGGCAACCCCTCAGCTTGGAGCTGGGTTATCTTTGCGATATAACTGAGTGCCGCGTCGTGTCGTTGTTTCGGTCCATTGTAGTTGCTGTTTGGGCCACCGTTATAGCCATAGGCTGGGTTGTGGGTGTTCATGACGATGACTTGTTGGCCGGTCGTCGTATCCTCGAGCCATACTACGGGAGCATGAGCTGGCTGCTGCGGATCATCCATACGGTTAAAAGTGACTTCGTCGGTTTTAACGAGTCTGAATTTATCTAGTTTATAAGCGATCGCTCGCGCCTGTGCGCCGTTTCGTACTGCCTGAGCCGGGTCTGTCAGATCTGGGTATATGCCGTAACCACGCTTCTTTAATTTTGTGGCGATACTGTTATAGGTTGGCCAGGTTTCTGCTTCCTGGAGACCAACAACCTGGAAGTTATTACTATCCATGTTGTTAGTGCTGGCTCTGTTCCAAGCTTGGCTACTGCCGGTCTTGATATTGTACGAAGCAATCCTGAAGTTCGTTCCACCGCCAGACGATACCGTAGCCTCGGCTACAGTATCTACACACCCAGGCGTTTCAGGCTCAAAATTGCAGAGCATCGACTCAGCTACAACAGTATCAACACTACAGGCATCAAAACTTCCTTCCGGTACCTCTATGCAACCCTCTCCTTCGACGAACTCGTTGGTGAGCGGCGCATTTAGGTCGGCGTCGGTTGCGCCGTAGGGATCAACGCCGTAGAGGTCAACATACGGGTTTGCTGCGTTGGTTGTCGGAATAAGGCTGTTAGCGAAGAGCGAAGGTACTCTTGTTACGAACGAGGCTAGAGAGGTGGCGATTTGAGATGCGCTAGATGGCGCGGCGCGGGCAACTTGGTTCGTGAATGAGTTGCTTACGTCAGTGCTGAACAGAGCGTAGAACACACCTTTTTGCTTGATGTACTCTGCACGTTCTGCAGCAATCATCATATTTTGTGTGCTTGCCTGAGTCGGGGAAAGTTTACGTAAACCGATGTTTTTACTATAAGTGTTGATACTGGCCGTGGCTCCGGCGTGGGCGTTGTTGAACCATGCTGCCCCCGCAACAAATGGGTTAAAGTCGAGACCAAAGACCTTCAAGATTTTTAACCATAGTTCACTCACTAAGCCATTAACCCAGTTTTGTAAGTCGGCTGGTACAACGCTGCCGAGAATTTTTCCAGCGAAGCCTGCGAACTTTTCACTTAGCCAACCAGAGGCTCCACCTTGGCCGAGCGTGTTGTACCATACTTCCAACGTAAAGCCTGCCGGGGTTTTGTTGTAGGTGTCGATTATCGTTGTGATACCATGTGTATCCATCTGGTCTTTGATATAACCAGAGTTGTTGCTCTCGATACGATCAACTGGTACGCCTGGAATATCGCTGGCGGAGGTAGCGTATGCGGTATCGCTAAGGAAAGTTATGGGATTACCAGATATAGTGTTTCCGTCGATATAATTGTAGGCTTGGGATTTTTCGATACCTTCAGTCTGTTCGGCAAGCTTTCCAATGTAATCAGGCCGCATGGCACCGAGCTCAATCTGCGATGCGTAACCGGACATATTTCCATACAGCTGTGCATAGTTTCTTTCCTTTAGCCCAGCGACTGATTTTCCGATGTAGTCGGTTTCAGCCTGATCCTTTAACATATGGTTGATGATCGAAGCCGTATCTACCGCAGAGATTACCTGCCCTACAAAGGGGATAGCATTGACCGCAGCGGTTGTAGCGAACTTTTTAGTCAATGCCTCGGTGAAAATCTTTGATAGGTCAGAGTTTTTTAGGTTATTGTTCTTTTCGTATTCGTCGATAGCTTCTGCGGTTGCGTCGTCTGTTGCGGAGGATAGGTCGCCGCTGTCCCCTTCACCGTCTTTCATGGTATCTGGTTTAGCGCCGTCATCGATGAGATCGCACTCTGATCCGAGGAGACAATCAGCAAACAACCCGATGTTATCGCTGATTTGAGCACCCTCTGCCTCTAGACGGCCACTATGTGTCTCGGCGACACCTTTTTCACCTTCTTCCTGACTGTTTGTGATTCCGTACCGAGGAATTCCGTATTTGTGACGCAACCATTTAGCGAACTTCGCGCGTTTCATCCAGCGCCAGGTGGGGATCTCCTCCTTGACGATGTCTTTTATCATTTTGTTTGTCAGGTGGTTAGACTCGAGGGCTTTTTTGATCTGAACTTCGTTCTTTAGAACACCCCCGCCCAGCACAGTGCCGTCTTTGAGTTGCAGGCGTACACCATCACCGTCCTTGGTGATAGTTAAGCCCCTGTCTGCTAGTTTTTTCTCGAAGCCATTGGTACGCATACTGGCTACGAGAGTTTTAAAAACTCCGTTTTCTACGACGACACCGCTACCGCTAGTTGCGAATTTTTGCGCGATCGAACGCGCCACTATCATCGTTGCCCTATGCTCAACAACTTGCTCGAGACGCTGACCTGCTTCGTTTGTGATCATCGACATGATAGCGGGTATCTTGATCGGCAAGAGCATAAAAATAAGACCGACGACCGCTCCTGCCAAGCCACCGCCTCCGAGAGCAGCGCCAATCTTGCGCCTGTTTTTACGACCAAAGCCTTTCGCTGATGTTGTTGATGAACCGAGGCCCATCCGTTCGTAGAAGCCGTCTTTTGGGCTACGCTCTGAGCCCGAAATATCAGGTTTATCGCCGGCCTGGGGGTTTTCTATTGAACGTTCTTTTTTGCTGAGGTCTCGGGCGACTGCGTCACCTTGATCACCGAGAGCTTGCATGTCAGGCTGCGCAACGATGTCGTTGAACTCTTTGTTGTAGTCGGACTGAGAAGGGTTAAGTTCCTCGTCGCTATATCGTGAGCCTGGGTTGTTGGGTTTTGTTGGCATAGGGATTGTTTAGCCTAGATCTGTTGGTTCGGGTCGGCGTATCCTGCTTGGGGTTGTTGAAAATCGACTGGTTGTTGCTGCATGGCTTGGACCTGCTGTGGGTTGGTTGTGATCAGGCTTTGTTCGGTCGGACTGGCGATAATCTGGATATGAACATGGTTTTGACCGGCAAAGAAGAGGCCCTGGCCGACCGGGAAATTAGCGAGGCGCTTTCGTTCCTCTTCGGTCAGCTTGAAGACGTCTCCGAGTACGTCAACGGCGCTCGAGGACTGTTTGAGGAGGAGCTGCATCGAACTGTTGGCGACGATAGCACGCCCCATCTTGCTGCTCATGAAGTCTTCGACGTCCTGGGTGATGGTTGTGAGTCCGAGGAAGTACTTACGGGCACGTTTCGCGAGGCTAAAGAGGAAGTTCGCGGAGTCGTCGTACTTCATCAACTGCCAGGCCTCGTCAACGATCAGGAGGCGCTTTTTCTGCTCGGTGCGGGTCTTATTCCAGATGTGTGACAGGACGATATACATTGCGACCGGGCGGAGCTCGTCCTCGAGGTCACGGATATTAAAGACGACCATGGTGTTGTTGATGTCGATATTGCTCTGCTGCGAGAAAATCCCGGCAAAGGTTCCGGTGGTGTACTTTCGGAGGCGCTGCGCTAGCTGTGGCCCACTGCCGCCCATGTGGAGAAGTGTCTCATAGAGGTCGTTAATTGTCGGTGGTAGCGAGTTGTGTGTTAGCGGATCGCTCGTGATGCCAGCGCGAGCATAAGTATCGATCAGGGCTTGGTCGAGGTCGGCTTCTTCTGACGGAGCGAGGGCTGAAACCGCAACACCGTTGGCTGCTATCTGGCTACCACCGAGCATGAGCCGCAATAGACCGTGGAGCGTCA
>CBIHNH010000024.1:0-9600 GCA_966211425.1 uncultured bacterium | reverse complement strand
GTCATGCCAACATAACAGAGCCGGCGCTCCTCTTCCATTTCGCTCACTTCGTAAAGTGCCCTAGAGTGCGGAAAGATGCTCTCCTCCATCCCTATCATAAAAACGACGGGGAACTCCAAACCCTTAGCTGCATGCAGCGTCATGAGCGTCACCGCTTCTTCATCAGCCTTAACACTGTCCAGATCCGATATCAGCGCGACGTCCTCGAGGTAGGTCGAGAGTTCGATATCACCCCGCTCTCTCGCGTCAGAAACCAGCTCACGAACGTTCTCCTGGCGATCCTCGGCCTGTGCCGTACCGTCATCGAGAAAATCAAGGTACCTGATCCGTTTGATAACGAGTTCGATAAACTCCGGTAATGCGGTCGTTTCTTGGATTTCGCTGAGCTTTGTTAACGCCTCCCCGAGGCTAACAAAGGCTTTGCGCGCTTTTGGGGTTACACTCGCGCACAGGTCGGCGTTTCGTAAGCATTCGACGATCGACAGCGGCTGAGCATCATGCCAGTCGAGAAACTTTGCAACACTTGTTGCACCGAGACCACGTGTCGGCGTATTGACGATGCGCATGAAACTTGCTCGATCTGCTGGTTGATAGACGAGACGTAGGTAGGCGAGAATATCTTTAATCTCTTTGCGGTCATAGAAGCGTGTGCCGCCCACCAGCCTGTACGGCACTCCATAGCGAATCATCGCCTCCTCAACGGCGCGGCTCTGGGCGTTCGTACGGTACAAAACCGCAAAATCGTTGTAGCTACGCAGACGCATATCTGCGAATGTTTTGATGCGTGTCATTACGCTCTCAGCCTCATGCACTTCCGAACTGACATGCATGACCTGCACCGGTAGACCGCCCTTCTGGTCAGTCCACAGCTTTTTGTCGGAACGCTGCTGGTTCTTTGTGATAACGTTATTCGCAGCTTCAAGTATCGCTTCGGTTGAACGATAGTTTTGCTCTAGTTTGACGATAGTCGCACCCGGAAAATCACGCTCAAAGTTCAGGATGTTTGTAAAATCTGCCCCGCGCCAGCTATAGATACTCTGCCAGTCATCACCGACGACGCAGACATTTTGCTCCTCGCCAACGAGCAGCTTTATCAGTCGGTACTGCACGGCGTTCGTGTCCTGGTATTCATCAATCATGATATGGCTAAAGTTCTGCTGCCATTTTCGACGAAGTTCCGGAACGGTAGAGAACAAACGCACCGTTTCTGAGAGCAGGTCATCGAAATCAAGTGCCGCCGCTTCACGCCTAAGCTGTTCGTAGCGCGGAAAGACATCCGCTGCCACTCGCTGGAGTGGTAGGCGCGCGGTTGCTGCATATTCACTGGCGCTGACGCCATCATTTTTAGCGCTACTTATCTGAGAGCTAATGCCACGAACCGGATAGCTCTTTTCGGATATTCCCAGCTGTTTCATTGCTTGTTTTACAAAACTTTGCTTGTCAGCATCGTCGATAATAACAAAGCTGCGTGGCACCCCTATATGCTCCCCTTCCATCCTGAGTAAACGAACACAGATCGAATGAAATGTCCCCATCCAAGGCATGAAGCTGCGGTTGTTTGCATCCTCACCGAGCAGATGAGCTAGTCGTTCACGCATCTCACGAGCAGCTTTGTTCGTAAAGGTCACGGCGAGGATCGCGCCGGTCGAAACCCCCTTTTCAGCGATCAGGTAGGCGATGCGGTGGGTCAAAGTTTTGGTTTTACCTGAACCTGCACCGGCAAGCAACAGCAATGGGCCATCGGCATGCTCTACCGCACTACGCTGCGCATCGTTAAGTCCTGTTAAGAGATTACTCATAAGCTATATCTATTGTACGAGAAAATCAAACTATCAGCTGTTGTGGTTTTAAAGGCCGGCGATAAAGAGAAAATAGCCGACACCAGCACCCGCCGCCAAACATAGCAGCAGACCCACCATCCACCAGACCCAGCCTGGGGTTGATGACTTCTTTGCATGAGCGATAGGCGCATGATACGACGATGTATCAAAGAGAGAGTGAGTGTCGCCGTCGCTACCAGCGGCAGCAGGCACCGTCGCAAGCACTGGTGCTGTCGCGGTTTCGACCGGATCTGCCGGTGCTTGGGTGTCATCAGGAATCGCCTCTACCTTCACGACGTCAGGCTGAAGCTCACGCGGCAATGATACGGGCGGAGGAGTTTGCACTACCCCGGCATCAGGCTCAGCGTCCTCTGACGGCGCATCTGCTGTTTCAGGATTATCGCCAAAACCACCAAGTGGTCGTTTCTCAACTTTTGCGTCACTGAGGAAAGGTGTTTCGGGAGTACTTGAGGCGCTGGCGCCAAATCCATCACCACTTTCTAGTGGTGATGGGTCAGCTAACGATTCGGCGGGGGCGGCTACATCTGCCGCCGGTGCTGTCTGATCGGAGTCGACAGTCGGCTGATCAACCGATGCAGTTTCCTCGGTTGATGCTTTTGTCGTTTCCGGCTGATCCTGTTCGGTGGTTTCTGGCTCAACAGTGCTTTCCGCCACTGCTGAATCATCAGTTGCTATCTCAAGTGTCGAAGAAGTGCTAACCTCGGTCTCGGTTACCGTTTCAGCGACAACCGCCGAGGCCTCTTCGGTCTTACTCGGCGCATCTAGCGGCGCCACTGCGTCACTTTCAGGTTCTTGGCTTTCGGTCGGCGCCGCAGCGAGTGGAGTGATCGATTTGCGTGCAGCCATAGGAACAGTCGATGTCGGATTCATATCAGAAGATGGATGTACGACATCCATGAACTTACCGCGTCGCTTGATAGCAAGCGGTGTTGCGGCTTGAGATGGTCGCGAACCGTCAGGGCTGTCGGTAGTTACCTCACCGGCCGTAGTCTGGGGTGACGATGTCGTTTCGCTAGAGGCCGAGGGTTCAGACGCATCCACGAGACCATCTTGATCAGCGTCGGCGACGGCGGTCGATGTACTTGAGCTGTCTTCATCCTGCTTAGGTACTCCGCCCCCCAATACAGAACTTACCGCTCGGTCTAACTCGTCGAAATCAATATCTTTCACGTTCCCTACCCTTTTTGCTTATGGCTATTATGTGCTTTTGAGACGATAGATGCAAATTCAGGCGCTTTTAGGCTTGCGCCACCCACCAACAGCCCGTCGACGCCCTCTGTCGCGAGAATATCTTCGCAATTTTCGCTCGTAACGCTACCGCCGTAGAGGATCCTGACACTCTCGCCAGCATGTTTACCATACAGGGCAACGATTTGCTTACGGATGGCGCTCGTAGCTTTACGCAGATCAGTCGGCTTCACAGCAACACCAGTACCGATGGCCCAAACCGGTTCATAGGCGATCGTCAGGTCGGCTACTTCCTCAGACGTTACATTCAGTAAGCCGCTTACGACCTGATCATGAAGTACATGCAACGTTTCACCGTCGGCATGTTCGTGGGCTGTTTCGCCGACACATAGTATTGGTTTTATGCCGTTGCGAAATGCTGCCTGGACTTTGTGACGGATATCGCGTTCGTGCTCATGGAATATGTGCCGACGTTCAGAGTGACCGATGATGACATAGTCCACTAGGCCGCGGAGCATAGTCGCAGAGACCTCTCCGGTATACGCTCCCTCGTCTCGCCAATAACAGTTCTGGGCGCCAAGCTTGAACTGGCGATAGTTCATTTGGACGCTCAGCGACTGGAGCACCATGATATTAGGACATAGCACCGTCTGGACGTCATTATGAACCGGAACCTCCTCAGTAAGCTTGTGCAGCAGCATACTCGCCTGCTGCGTGTTGAGATGCATCTTCCAGTTGGCGACGATTAGTTTTTTACGTGGTGCTTGCTTGCTCATAATGTTTACGCTTTTCCTTAGTGTACCCGATAACTCCCTTATGCGTCTAATAACCTTTCGATTCCCGGCATCGAACTTCCCGCCATCAGATCCAGGCTTGCCCCTCCGCCAGTCGAAACGTGGCTAAAACTTCCTCCTGATGCGGCATCCCATTTGAGAACAAAATCGGCAGTATCTCCACCACCAATAACGCTGGTTATGTCGGGGTTGGCTGCAAGCGCCAACGCCACACGAGCAGAACCATACGAGAAATTCGGTAGCTCGGCATAGCCCAATGTACCGTTCCAAATCACTGTTTTTGCCTGAGCGATAGCCGATACCGCAGCGGCAATAGACTCTGGGCCGATATCGAGAATCATCTCATCGTTCGCGACATCGTCTACCGATACGGATATTCGACGGATTTCAGGATCGATCTTTGGCGCCACGGCAACATCAGATGGCAGGACAATAAAATCATCGACCGCATCATCGCCAACTTTTTTCGCTGCGGCATCATAGATTTTTTTGACGATACTATCGAGGCCATCTTCGTGTACGCTGGCGCCAATCTGATGTCCTTGGTGTTTGAGAAAGGTGTTCGCCATCGCGCCACCGACAACGATCGTGTCGGCGATCGCGACCAACTTTTCGATAACAGCGATCTTGTCTGATATCTTGGCACCACCAAGGACAGCAACAAGCGGCCGTTCAGGACTATCCATCGTGCTTCGTATAGCGAGATATTCTTTCTCGAGCAATAGTCCGGCTACGCTGGGCATAAACTGAGTGATCGCGTCAGTACTGGCATGGGCTCGGTGAACGACGCCGAAGCCGTCTTGGACGAAGTACTCCGCCTGGGAGTTTTCCGCGAGCGCCCGGGCAAACTGAGCGTCGTTTGCTTCTTCGCCAGCGTGAAAGCGAAGATTCTCGAGCAAAAGGATCCGACCCGGTTGTAGTTTTTTGGCGGCTTGAATCACTGTGTCGCCAATACATTCAGGCACAAACTGCACGTGGTGTTTTAGTAGTTTCGAGAGGCGTTCGGCTACCATCTCGAGCGTATAGCGTTCATCAACCTTGCCGTCGGGTCTGCCGAGATGCGAGCAAATGATAACTCGACACCCCTGGTCGAGCAAATAGTGGAGCGTCGGCAGACTTGAGACTATCCGAAAATCATCGGCGATTTCGCCCTTTTCGGTCAGCGGCACGTTGTAATCTGCGCGCACAAGCACGGTTCGGCCGCGAAGTGGCACGTCACGGATCGTCCGTTTGAAAAACCCACCTTTTTTCATCATTACTGCTTATGATAGCAGAATTATACAGTCATCGACTAGAGTGTGCGCACGCGAATCGTATCGGTCGCACCGATCAGGCCCGGCTGACGGCCACTGACGAGCACGACGGTTGCTGGTGTTTCAAAGAAATGTTGCTCGGCAAGCTCCTTCGCAAGCTCGAACCCGGCCCGCTCTCCGTCGGGTCGACAAAAGCTCTTGTTGGCATAGAGCAGGGCTAGCTGCTGAGCGACACGAGGCTCGCTGGTCACCGATATAATCGGACGGCTCGGACGGTGAGCAGCGATATGTGCGGCGGTAGCGCCCGACCTGGTCTCAGCTATGATAGCGCGGGCGTCGAGCTGGCTAGCTAGACTCTTCGCGGCAGCACAGATAGCGGCAGCAGTAGAAGCTGTGCGTTCTGGCAGGTCCAGAGGCCTAACGGCGACGTTTTCCTGTGTATAGAGAATAGTTCGTTTCATACTAGCGATCGCCTCGAGCGGGTAGCGACCATTGGCAGTCTCATCACTGAGCATCAAGCAGTCCGCACCAACCACGATGGCGTTACTGATATCACTGACCTCCGCACGAGTCGGATCCGGGCTGTCGACCATGCTTGCCATCATCTGGGTTGCCACGATACTGATTTTAGAATACCGCTGGCACAGACCGATGATACGTCGTTGTACGATCGGAACGATCTCGGCGCCGACTTCGACTGCGAGATCACCGCGAGCCACCATAACACCATCGCTTGCCTCTACGATGCGCTCAAGTTCTTCGTCGGCAATAGCCGCTTTGGTCTCTACCTTTGCCACGATATGCGCGGTACTGCCCTTTTCAGCGAGGAAGCCTCGCGCCGCTTCGACATCACGTGCGCTTTGGATAAAGCTGAGTGCTACATAGTCGATGTCCTGCTTGGCGCCATACTCGAGATCACGATAATCTTTCTCGGTCAGGATATCTCCACCAAAGTCGGTATCTGGCAGATTGATGCCTTTACGACTCATCAGCTGACCGTCGTTTTCAACCCGAACCGTCACCGACTTGTCGCCCGTATCGAGTACAGTTGTTCGGATCTTGCCATCAAAAATATAAAGGCGTTCGCCCTCTTTTACCTTTTCCGAGAGGTCATACTGGACTGGAACGACCGAGCCTTGATGTTCGACACCATACGCCAGCGTCAGCTCGTCTCCCTGTTTGACGTCGTAGGCGTTGTCCGTGATTTCTCCGAGACGAATCTTTGGCCCCTGGATATCTTGGAGGATTGCGACCGGTTTACCTACTTTTTGGCTGGCCTCGCGAATCCATATGATCTGCTGGTCGCGTTCTTCGTAGTTTCCGTGCGAGAAATTGAGACGAAAACCGTTCACTCCTGCGACAATCATTTTTTCGATAGACTCGTAACTGTTTGTTGCTGGCCCGAGCGTAGCCAGAATCTTTGCGCGTTTGAAAATCATAGACATATACCTCTAGTGTAGCAAGGTAGGGTACCGTATGGGAAACGACTCGTTAAGTCTCGTTTACTCCAGCTAAAAAGCGCCATTCGTATTTTCCGTCCGATCCAGCGCCAGGCGACAGCCTAACCCTCTAGATTCGGCTTAGGATCGCATCTGTTGCTGCATGCCCCGAAACGACCGCTCCTTCCATGGTCGCGAGATACTTCTGCTTGGTGTAATCACCGGCGAGAGCTAGGCCGGATATCGAGGTGCGCTGCTCTGGCCTGAGAGCTTCGCTACCAGACTGGAGTGAGTAAAAGTCGCCGGGTAAACGCACAACACGATAGTCTTTGATCTTACCGCTCAGGTCGATTCCGATCTTCATCGCGTCATCACTGACCGCCTGCAAAATAGCCTCATCGGATCGTTCGATAAAATGCTCCGGGGTCGCCAAGATAACAGAAAGTCGTCCGCTTGAACTGCGGAACGTCGTCCTGCTCTGCTCCGAAAACGATACCAGGGACGTCGTCGGCCCAAACGTTGTACGATCGATGTCGAGCGCAGGTTCGGCTAGATCCAGCTGAACAGTGACCGCCGGCATAGACATGAGTTCTAGCATATCCGCAAAATATTCCTCCCTCGGGAACGATTGCCGGATGATATTTTGCGCTCCCGAGAGCGACGCGGCGAGCACCACGCAATCCGCTTCGTGTCGTACTCCCGCCACCCAAACTGCCTGTACTTTGCCCGCTTTTGCTTCGATCCGCCCGACGTTAGCTCCGACAGATATCCGGCCACCCATTTCAGTAACGTATCGTGCGAGTGGCTGCATCATGATCTCTGTCATACCTCCCATGAAGGCTCCTACTCGCACTTTGTAGAGCTTCGGGATGAACGGCGCAAACAGGCCGATAAAGTTATACGCCGAATAGTTCTGGATCGGCATGAAAAATATTCCTTCAGTAAGTGGCTTTAGGATCCGCTCGACTGCACGGTCGGGCACGCCGTGTTTGACCGCATACTCTAAAACCGTGTAGCCATCGAGTTCAGTGGGGTTAGCCTTGTAGTCCTTTAGCCCTGCTGCAAACATCTTGCCGAGAGCTAGTTTTTCCTCGAGGCTATAGAAGTCACTATGCCCGAGGGCACTTTTGACAGTTTTTACCGGTTTATGGAGTATGGATGCGCCAAAGACCGCGTTCGGGCCATCCGGGAGACGTATCTCGATCTCATCCTCCCAGCAGAGCATCTCATCGAGGTTGATATCAACCTTTTTCAGCAGGCGCGGCAGTTCGGTGTACATACCGAGAAAACGGTGTAGCCCGCTCTCGATCATCATGCCGTTTTCGTTCCACGATGAAGTTCGGCCGCCGATGATATGCCTCTTTTCAAAAACATGGACGTCATAGCCCGCTTCACCGAGATCGATTGCCGCCGTCATCCCACTGAGTCCAGATCCGATGATGATGGCCTTTGGTTTACCGTCCATGTAGACCTCCTTACTCTTCGTTCACGGTGTAGTGAATGGTCTGCACCGTTATCTTACCGTTCTCGATCATGAAAGAATCAGCGCCATCGTTGATAGCGGTCGAAAGACCTTGAGCACTCCACTCCAAGAACGCGTGCTGCCCGTCGACCAACTTGTTGTTATACGTATAGGTGCCATCCCCGAGGTACTCGTTTAGTTCATCGGCTGACTCACGAACACCCTCGTGACCCCGATAGATACCGGTACTGGTCATCAAAACCACGTCCGGTGAATAGTTATGTCGTATATCGCCCTCTAGATCGCCAGCCGCTCGTCGCTCCATATGGTCTTCAAATACTTGCTCAGCAGTTCTCATAGATGCGCTCCTCCTTCACTCAAGCATGGCGAAAGCGGCGCAGAAAAACAGTGATTATTGTTACATCCTCTTGCTGAATCTAAAGAACTCACGGAGAAGAACGCAAGATGGTATAGCCTGTCCGCTCCGCGGACGGAGAAGGCGGTCGCTTCGCTGCCTATTTCCGCTTGCTCACAAAATGAGCAAGCTAATTTTGTCGGGTGACCTCACGGAGAAAAACGCAAGATGGTATAACTATCCGCTTCGCTTCTAGTTCTATCATCAACTACAGGCCGTCAAATCAGAGATTATGACGGACTTCGCACTCCTTCGGAGTTCGTTCACCGCTGAGAAGCCAAGAAAAATACCCATCGCGTGGATGGGTATTTTTCTTGGTGACCTCACGGAGAATCGAACTCCGATTGCCAGGATGAAAACCTGGTGTCCTAACCGTTAGACGATGAGGCCAAATTTTGAATGAACTGAAGCGAAAATTAGCTTGCTCATTTTCGTTCATTTCTGAACAATTTGGGGCTCATATTTATAATATGAGGCCGCTCACGCTCCCGAAACTAATTTAAAAATCAGCCGACAACCGACTGATTATACCAAAACATAACAGATGTGGAAAGTGTTTTCCAGGGAAAGGTTTTGACTAGCCGGGCAGAGGAGGTGAGTCCCCTGCCCGGCTGAAGTCATCTCCAGAGTGGCAGCAACTGCACCGGCGGAACCGAAGTTCTCGCTGGGACAGGCCGTCTCCACTTGGCTGGAACCGAGTACTGCGCGATCCGTATGCGCTTGCGCGCGTTCTTGTACGGCCTGTTCCGGTAGCCGCTCACACGAGCGCCACCTGAGGCGTGACGAAGTGCGGAAGCGTCGCGTCGAACTTCGCCTGCTCCTCGTCGATGTACTCCTCCAGCACGAGCTTGATCGTCTCGCGCAGCAGGCTGAGCTTGGCGCCCCTGCAGTCCTCCATGGAGTGCAGCTGCTCCTTGATCCCGAGCCGGTTGCGCTTCGCGAAGCACAGCTCTGCGAGGCGTGACACCTGGCTGTCTCTCGTGCGGACGTATTCGCCAACCATCGCCCTGGCGTCGTCGATGTTGTCGACGGTGCTGAGCACCGACTCCCTGAGCGACTTCGCCAGAACGAGGGCCTTGTCTTCAATGCACATGCGGTATCCTAACCCTGGAAATGTGAATAACATATCGTCACCTACCGAAATAGGTAACGAGACCACACCCGTTGCGGTCTACTATGTTGTTTACTGGTATACGCCCCTTGACAAA
>CBIHNH010000023.1:0-10152 GCA_966211425.1 uncultured bacterium | reverse complement strand
AGAGGGCGTCGACGGCGACGTATTCCATGATGGTGGCAAAACTCTCGTTGAGCCAGAGGTCGTTCCACCACTGCATCGTGACAAGATTGCCAAACCATTGGTGGCTGGTCTCGTGGGCGATAACAGTTGCCACGTATTCGCGCATGCTAACCGACGAGGTTTTGTCGACGAGAAGCGCTACTTCGCGGTAGGTGACGAGGCCCCAGTTCTCCATCGCACCGCTCGAGAAGTCGGGCAGGGCTATATGATCTAGTTTTGGCAGAGGGTACGGAATGCCGAAATACTCATCAAAAAAATCGACAGTACCGACGGCGACCTCGAGAGGAAAATCAAGGCTCTCAACAGGTTGGGCTTTTGTCGCCCAGACGTTCACTTCGACGCCACTTTTTGTC
Organism: uncultured bacterium; assembly: GCA_966211425.1. Lineage (GTDB taxonomy): Bacteria > Patescibacteriota > Saccharimonadia > Saccharimonadales > Saccharimonadaceae > CBIHNH01. The sequence goes on along the minus strand of CBIHNH010000023.1, from coordinate 9,760 downwards.
ATAGCGGTTTTCTTCTGTAAATCGCCAACCACAAAGGCGAGCAAGTAGGTGCTCATTTGTGGCGTAGTGTCGAAAACGGTCTGTGTCTTTTCGCCTACAACTGATTGGTTCGTTATCGGCATATTGCCCAGTACTTGATTGTCTGATTCGCTCAGCAGTGTGAGGTCAAAGGTCGCTTTTGCTTCAGGCTCATCGACGCACGGAAACACTTCGCGGGCATGATGCGACTCGAATTGGGTAGCAAGCAGCTCGTGTTTTGTGCCATCGACTTCGTAGTAGCACGGATAGAGTCCGTGCATACCGTCGGTGATCGTGCCGTTAAACTCGATCATCACCCGTTGCTCACCCGGCTGAACCCGATCACCAACTACCAGCTGGTCAAATTCGTCGTGGCGAAAACCTGTTTCGGCATCATTTAGGGTAACTTTGTCGATAGTCAGGTCTTTTGCGTGGAGGAGTATCGGTCCGGCTCCCGTAACGATTCCAGTGATAGTGACGCTGCCGGTAAAGCGGCGAGCTTGCCGCTCAAGATCTAACTTGAGGTTGTAGTGGGATGGTTGAAAGGTTTCATAGAGTCGGGGAACTGTTTGCATATCTTTCTATTATACCAGTTGCGCAGTCGGTAAAAACACCGTATAATGGTTTCTGTACAGATCCGGCCGGCAGGTCGGGTTTTTTAGTGAAAAAGCTACGCAGAACGATGCCGATAAGAAAGGAAAACACCTATGCAAGAACTCAATATCAAACAATTGATCCAAGTTATGGATACGATTGCTGAAGAAAAAAACCTCCCAGAAGAAATCGTTATGGATATTGTCCAACAGGCTATCGCCGCCGCTTGGCGCCGCGATAACGGTGACCGTGAGCAGGACGTCCGCGCTGAACTCAACACCGTCAATGGAACCGCAACTGTCTACGTGATGTATACCGTTGTCGAAGAAATTGAAAATCCAGCTACTGAACTAACTCTCGATGCGGCAAAAGCGCTGAAAAAAGATGCTGCTATCGGTGATGTTGTCGAAGAAAAGTTCGAGGCAACAAGCTTCGGCCGGGTCGCCGCTCAAACCGCTAAACAGGTCGTGTTGCAGAAGCTTCGCGAAGCTGAGCGTGAGGTTGTACTCGAAGAATTTGCCGACAAGATCGGTACAGTACTCACCGGTACTATCCAGCGCGTCGAGCCACGCGTCGTTCGTATCGAACTAGGTAAGGCTATCGGTATATTGCCAGCAAGTGAGCAGATTCCAGGTGAATACTACTCGATCGGCTCTCGTATCAAGGTGTACCTCAAAGATGTTGAGCGTGAAAACCGCGGCCCGCAGCTGATTCTCAGTCGCGCCAATGAGGCATTTGTTGACTATCTATTCCGCCAAGAAGTTCCAGAAATGGAGACTGGTGCAGTAGAGATCAAGGCACTGGCCCGTGAAGCGGGTAAGCGAACCAAGCTGGCCGTCGCCAGTACCGTACCGGGTGTTGACCCGGTTGGGACTTTCGTTGGTGGCCACGGTACGCGCGTGACTGCCGTCATGAACGAGATTGGCGACCAGGAAAAAATCGATATCGTTACCTACGATGAAGATATTAAAAACTATATTGCCAACGCTTTGAGCCCTGCTGAGATCAGCTCTATCGAGATTGACGAGGCTGACAAGCGCGCTAAGGTATTTGTTGCTGAAGACCAGCAGTCGATTGCAATCGGACGCGGCGGACAAAACGTTCGGCTCGCAAGCAAGCTGACCGGCTATGAGCTCGACATAGAAACCGCGGTAGCGAAGCCAGTAGCAGCCCCAAAGCCAAAAAAGAACATCGAAGACAGCCTCCTGAACGCCGTTGAGGAGAGTTCGGAAGAATAAATCTTTTAGTTGATCTGGTCAAAACAGATTAAAACCGGTAGATTAGCACTCTTGATATCAGAGTGCTAATTTTATATACTAGTTAGGTGTAAGGAATACATAATATTCCGATTAGCGAGGGAATAATAACGTATGGATAATTTACAAGATTTTGTACATCGTCTCACCGAAAACGCTCGAGGCAGCCTCGAGCAAGCTGATATGATCGCTCGCGGTCTTGGTAGCGCGTATATCGGCACCGAACATTTACTGCTCGGTGTTTTGAGCCAAGAAACTTCGGTAGGAGCCAAGATGCTCGCTGATGTTGGCATCACGCTGGAGCGTGCTCGAGTTGCCCTCAATCTCACGCCTCGAGCGCTTGTCGTCAGTACTGGCGCAAAAGGCCTGTCTGAGACCGCAAAACTGACGCTTCGTATGAGCTGGGACGTTGCCCAGGAGTTCCATCAAGATTATTGTGGCACGGAGCACATCCTCTTTAGTATCCTGAGCCAGAAAAACGCTCGGGCCACAGTGTTGCTTCGGGATATGAATATATCGGTCGAAGAGCTTGTGGGTGACATCGAAGGCTATCTGAACCGCCAGCAGTCTGACTCCACTGAGTTTGACGATGTCGGTACCGCTAAAGAGCGTACCCGTAGCAGACCGCGTCACCAAGCGTTAGCAACATTTGGTCGTGATCTAACCGCTGCCGCGCGAGGAGGCGAGCTTGACCCCGTTGTTGGACGTGACAGCCAGATTGCCCGCATGATAACGATTTTGAGTCGACGCACAAAGAACAACCCGATCTTGATCGGGGAACCTGGTGTTGGCAAAACGGCAATTGTCGAAGGTCTAGCCCAGCGTATTGCGAAAGAGGATGTGCCAGACCACCTCTTAGATAAGCATATTTTCCAGCTCGATCTAGCGGCGATGATCGCAGGAACGAAATACCGTGGCGAGTTTGAGGAGCGTCTCAAAAAGGTTGTTGATGAGTTAACTGAGGATGATAGTCTGATCGTCTTTATCGATGAACTCCATTTGCTTATCGGTGCTGGCGCGGCCGAAGGGGCAATGGATGCGGCAAATATGCTCAAACCAGCGCTTGCCCGCGGTAAACTTCGGATGATCGGTGCGACAACGCTTGACGAGTATCGTCGCCATATAGAAAAAGATGCTGCGTTCGAGCGACGCTTGCAGCCGATAATCGTCGAAGAGCCAAGTCTCAAAGATACGCTGGCTATTCTTGCAGGTATGCGCGAGAAATACGAAGAACATCATGGCGTGCGGGTCGACGAAGACCTACTCGAGGATGTTGTTTATCTGGCGGATCGCTATATCTCAGAACGATTCATGCCCGATAAAGCCCTTGATGTGCTCGATGAGGCAGCTTCATTGGTCCGAGTAAAGCGCGGCAAGACGCCGTCCAAAACACGAGAGTATCAGCGCGAGCTCCGTCATCTCAGCGACAAGATGGAAGAAGCGGTGGGTGCCCAAGACTACGAACGAGCAGCACTCTACAAGATGCGAATCAGCCGAATCAAGGAAAAACTCGATGAACAGAAGAAACCGAGTAGCACCTGGGCGACGTTAACCTATGAGGATGTTGCTGCGGCAGTAGCTACTATGAGTGGCGTACCAGTGCAACATCTCAAGCGTTCAGAAGCGAACATGTTGCGTCGTCTAGAAAAGCACCTCGGGAAGCATGTTATCGGGCAGGAAGAAGCCATCGAGTCCGTTTCAAAAGCTGTTCGCCGAAGCCGTAGCGGTGTTGGTAACGCTAAGCGTCCGATTGGTTCATTTATTTTTATGGGTCCTACCGGTGTCGGTAAAACCGAACTTGCCAGGGTCTTGGCTCGGGAAGTCTTCGGCTCCGACAAAGCGCTCATAAAGATCGATATGAGTGAGTTTGGTGAACGTCATACCGCGTCTCGTTTGGTTGGCGCTCCTGCAGGCTATGTCGGCTACGAAGATGGCGGCCAGCTGACTGACAAGATCCGTCGCCAACCGTACAGCGTCGTGCTGTTTGACGAGATTGAAAAGGCGCACCCTGATGTATTTCAGCTGCTCTTGCAGCTTCTCGAGGATGGCACATTGACCGACGCGAAGGGTCATCGGGTTGATTTTAGCAACACGATCATTATCTTGACGAGCAACCTGGGCGCGGACAAAATGCGAAAAGAGGCCGCCCTCGGCTTCGGTGCCCGCACAAAAACTGACGTTGAGCAGGTCGACGCGTTGCACAAGGAAAACAGACAGGCTGCGCTCGATGCATTGGATCGGATCATGCGCCCGGAGCTCATTAACCGATTTGATGGAATCATCGTCTTCCGATCACTGAACCGCACCGAGGTAGGGAAGATATTTGACCTGCTTATCGAAGAATTGCGTAAGCGTCTCAACCACAAGGGGCTCGGACTGGTTATAGATCGCACCGCAAAGAAGTGGCTGATTGACAATGGATACGACCCAAAGAACGGCGCACGTCCACTTCGCCGCGCCATACAGAACAACCTGGAGCATATGATTGCGGACGGACTTCTCGCAGGAAGTTACCATAAAGGCGATGTGCTTGAAGTTACCGCAAAGCGTGATACACTCAACGTCAAAGTGACCCAGGAGAATACTGAGCGTGTCAGCACCGGCGCAACGAACTAAATCCCTTTTCCGTGTCCTCATCAGTCTGCTCGTTCTACTCGGAGCGCTGCTCATATTTCAAAATCGTCAATACCTGCAGGATCAGGTCGTTGCCTGGCAGTATCAGCCGAGCCCCGAAATGACTGCAGTCATAGACGGCACCAGCCTCTCCGAGGAAGGCCGATTCCTGATAGCGGCCTCGCGATCAGAGCTATTGCCTCGGGACGCCTTCAACAACGCGTGCCGTTCTGTTATGAGCGAGCAGACTGCAGTGCTTGGATGTTATACGAACAACCGGATTCATCTGTTTGATATCGATGATAAGCGTCTCGATGGTATAAAGGAAGTTACTGCTGCTCACGAGATGCTCCATGCGGCGTACCAGCGATTGTCGGTTGCCGAGCGTCAGCGTATCGATGGGCTCCTCGAAAAACAATCACTTGGATCCGAAGAGCAGCGTATCGGAGAGCTTATGGCTGAGTATGCCAAATCTGAGCCAGGTGAGCGCCTCAACGAGCTACACTCGATAGTGGGCAGTGAGCTTGGTAGCCTCAGCCCTGAACTCGAAACATACTATGCACAGTACTTTAGTGACCGTCAGGCGCTGGTTGCACTATCTAAACAGTACCAGTCGGTTTTCGCTGAGCTTCAGAACCGTCAGGAAGCGCTTGTCGGTGAATTAACCGCCATTGCTGACTCTATCGATCGTAAGGGGTCTGTTTACAAACGTGACCAACAGGTTCTCACAAACGATATCAAAGACTTTAATGGGCGGGCATCGAACGGAGAGATGACCCGTGAACAATACTCTGCGGAACGGGCTGAGCTCGAGCGCCGGCAGTCGTCGCTAAGATTTCTCTATGACGAGCTACAAACACTTATTGATACGTATGAGCAAAAACGATCAGCTCTTGCCGCCATAAACAGTGAGTCTAACGCACTCAACCGTAGTATTAATAGCTCGCTTAATCCAGTTCCAGAGGTCAACTAATGATGGCGAAGCGCTCATCCCTCTATGTGTGCCAACAGTGCGGCGCAAGCTTTTCAAAATGGTCGGGACGCTGTGAAAACTGTGGCGCATGGAATAGTCTCGTTGAAGAGACGAAGCAGCCAGAGAAAAAAGCTATTGTTGATCGTTCGAGCGGCCGCGTTCTTCAGGCCGAAAAACTTACCGATATCCACCCCGGGACTATCGGGGAGCGCATAGGGACGGGCCTCTCACAGCTCGATGATGTGCTCGGCGGTGGTTTGATGCCGGGTGGCGTCGCACTTCTGGCTGGTCAACCAGGTATCGGCAAGAGCACGCTCCTGTTGCAACTGGTGCTCAGTATCGGCACCAACGAGCCAGTCCTCTATATAAGCGGCGAGGAGTCGGCCGGTCAGATACGGCTTCGTGCTGAACGGTTGAGCAAGTCTCTGCCAGACAATGTTGCACTTGTGGCGACGACGAGCGCCGATGATATTGCGACGACAATTGCCGATGGTAAGTACCGTCTCGTTATCGTTGACTCGATGCAGACGATTGCGATGGCGGAGGTTGCGTCTGCTCCCGGTACGGTTAGCCAGATTACAAATTCAGCTAATATTATTATCCGTGCCGCCAAGGCGACAAATACATCAGTAGTTCTCGTTGGTCATGTCACCAAAGAAGGAAGTATCGCAGGGCCGAAGGTGCTCGAACATCTTGTCGATGTCGTTTTGTCGTTCGAAGGTGATCGCTATGGCGGCTTCAAACTACTGCGAGCTGCAAAAAACCGCTATGGCTCAACTGCAGAGGTTGCCATACTCGAGATGGACGGCGAGGGCCTCAAGGAGGTTGAGAATGCATCAGCTAGCCTGCTCGCCGAGCGCGGCAAGAGCGACGGATCGGTCGTGCTTGCGACGATGGAGGGTAACCGGCCGTTGCTCGTAGAGATTCAGGCACTTGTCAACCCGACTCATTTCGGCTATCCTAAGCGAACGGCTTCAGGGTTTGACATCAACCGACTCACTCTTCTCATTGCGGTTCTCGAAAAGAGGACGAAACTGAATTTATCTGATAAAGACATCTTTATCAACGTCGTTGGCGGTCTCAAGCTCGGTGATCCTGCAGCTGATCTCGCGGTTTGTATGGCGATTGCCAGTGCCAGCGCCGAGCGCTCGCTGTCAGATGACATCGTCGTTTTTGGTGAAGTCGGTCTCGGAGGCGAGGTCCGCCGTGTTACGAACGTCGTCCATCGAGTAAAAGAGGCGAAAAAACTTGGCTTCAAGCACGCGATCGCCCCGCAGAGCAAAGACGGCGGAAGCTTCATCCTACCCGTACAAGACCTGCGTGATAGCCTCAATAACTACCTCACAAAGAAATAATTTTTAAGCACCAAAGGAATAATTGAACTATGGAACTATTTATCGCTGGCGCCCTAGGGCTCGTACTGGCGGAGACGACCTATCTTACGTATCGCCAAAGCAATATCAATACGACGAAAAAAAATGACATTCTCATCGATACGAGCGTACTTATCGATGGCCGTATCGTCGCAATCGCGCGTTCGGGTCTTGTTAGCGCTCGCCTTATCGTTCCTCGTTCGGTCGTACGTGAGCTACAGTTTATGGCCGACAAAGCCGACCACGACAAACGTGAACGAGCGCGTTTTGGACTTGAGGTAATCGAGAAGCTTCAGGAACTACCTGATGTTGACGTTGAAGTTCGTGATGACGGCAGCGTGAGCGAGCATGGTGTCGATGAACAGCTCATCATCCTAGCGCAGCGCAGTGGCGCAAAACTATGTACGATCGACTATAACCTCAATAAAGCGGCTCGAGTTCAGTCGGTTGAGATCATCAACATCAATGAATTAGCTCACGCGTTACGGGTCGTTCATTTGCCGGGTGAGAAGATTTCCGTTGAACTGGTACAGCCAGGCCAAGATAAAAAACAGGCCGTTGGGTACCTGGATGACGGCACCATGGTCGTCGTCGATGATTCGCGCGAACTGATCGGTCAGACTACCGACGTCGAGCTAACCCGCGTATTGCAGACCGCTGCTGGACGGATGATGTTTGCAAAAAGGCTTTCTGCTAAGAAGGTTTCACATGATACTGACGCCCATCGTGCACGGCCGCCAAAAACTGCAAAGCCGGTTGCGACGCAAGCACCCGGTGAAGCTAGCAGCCAAAGCCAGGGAGCCACACGCAATAACTCTTCTGCTACCAACAAACGGCCCCAAAACGCCCGTCGCGGCAGTGGAAGAGCGCGTCGCGCAACGCCCGAAGATACACTTGTCGATCTTGCAAATAAATAACTTTATTTAAAAAATAGAGCGCCGCAGAGGACGCTCTATTTTTAATGCCTACGGCGGGGACCGGGCTTATCTCTTCATTCGTCAGGGAAGGTTATGACTGCGTCCTTTGAACTACTGAGGAGGGCCGTATCGATAACGGTTGCCGTTACGGTTTGTTTGCTGGTTCCGTTGTACGCCAACGTCGCATCGCCGCTTCCACTCATCGGTACCGTACCGATAACTTGTCCGCCGATTTTAAACTCTACACTCTGGAGTGGATGGGTAGTCTTTGTAACTTTTGCCACAAGCTTGCCGTTTATGTATGCCAGATCAGTCACATACGGGGCTACATCATCACAGCCGTGAATATCGTCACTGACGCTTGCGTCGTAGCCGTCTGGTGCTAGATAGGTCGTTTTTTTGGTGATAGGATCAGTAATCTTCTGGACGGTGAGTTGTATCTCGGCGCTTTCCGGTGTACAGTCGGTTGCTTTTTTCTTCGACACCTTATCGAAGGTCATTGCAACACCAGCCGCGCTTCGTTTGTTGTACCAGGAAGGGAACCAGTCAGTGCGGCCAGAAACCGAGAGGCGCTGTAGGCCGCTTGGCGGATCAAACCAATCACCTTGTGTCCAGCTGCCTTCTGGCTGGAAGATATTTATATGGGTGTCGTGCATGATCATGCTGACGGTCGGCCCAACGATACTTGAGAGTGCATTACTCATAGAGGTGTTGTCGTGGTTACCGACCCAAACGCTCAGGGAAGCCTTAGTTGAGAAACTGTTCATCCAGAGGTCTTTAGAGAATTTTCCAAGGTTTGAAGTACCGGTCTTTGTGGCTGTTTTAACGCCGGGGACATTTAAGCCACTTGCGCCTCGACCATAGGATGGAGAACGTGCGGCGTCATCGCTGAGGATATCGGCAATCATGTAGGTGATTTGAGGATCAGCGACTTGTTTACCTTCATCTTTCCAACGCTGGATAACTTGGCCCTGAGAGTTTTTGACTTCGAGAATACTACTGACTGGCTTGTAGACGCCCATGCGTGCGAAAGTAGCGAAGGCGTTGGCGTGCTCAACTTGCTTTAGGCCACATCCACCGATAGCTGCGGCAAGACCGACCTGCTTGTCGACGCCCTGAGTGCAGTAGCTGTGATCGCCGTAGGCATGGATGTTTTTGATTGTATCGTCAACGCCAGCGATATGCATGGCCTTGATGGCAGGAACGTTACGGGATTCAGCCAGGCTGGAACGAATCGGTATATTACCGCGGAATTTGTTGTCAAAGTTAGCAACAGACTTCCCGTCATCGGTGCGGTAGATACTTTGCGGTAGCGGACTGTCGGACAGTATAGAACCGGCGCCGTAATTCTGACCATCACGTTCTTTGAATAGTGTCGCAAAGACGAGCGGTTTGATACTTGACCCTGGCTGGATAAACGACGTGGCGGCGTTGACGGCACCATAGTCCGGATACTGGTAGTCGCGTGAACCACGCAGTGCGAGAATCTGTCCGGTTTGCGTATCAACGAGCGTTGCGGCCCCGTTGTCAAAGTTTGCTTTGCCTGGGAGACTGCTCGCGAAAAGCTTTTCTATAGCCGCGTCAACAACCTCTTGTGCTCTGACGTCGAGAGTGGTTTTTATCGTTAAACCTCCAGCCCCGACAGTTTTTTTGCCGAGCTTGGCTTCTAGCTCTGACTTAACCATTTGTACGAAGTGCGGTGCTTTGATGCCCTTGAACTGGTTTGTTTCGGGCTGAATTGTCGCCATGATATCAACCTTTTTGGCGGCTTCCGCTTCGGCTTTTTTGATATAGCCTTGCTCAACCATATAGTCCAGCGTAGTGTGTTGGCGCGAGATAAGTGCCTTATGTCCATCCGGGTTGTATGGATCATAGAGGCCGGGTAGCTGAGGTATGCTAGCAAGAAGCGCTGATTCGGCGAGGGTCAGATCTTTGGCTGACTTATTGAAATAGGTTTTCGCAGCCGACTCGACACCGTTACGACGGCCGCCATATGGCGACTCGTTCAGATACAAG
>CBIHNH010000022.1:0-10825 GCA_966211425.1 uncultured bacterium | reverse complement strand
CCTCATCCAGCACATCCCGCCAACACACTGGCAGTACGAGCTCGATCCGGTTAGTTTGCTTTGATGAGCGATGCGTAACTCAACCATCGCCAGACCCTTCCCTCTCTGTTATACTAGTGGAAATTATGGTTACCAGAAATGACATCATCACCCTGCCTCACCCTTCTCTGCGCGAAAAATCCGCACGCGTTCACGTTATCACCGACGAGACCACGCAGCTAATCGATGACATGAAGAGCGCGGCGCTCGACTGGGAAGATAGCCGTCCACATGAGATCGCCGTTGCTCTCGCAGCTGTACAGATCGACCGCCTAGAGCGTGTCGTTATCGTCAGGTCCGACTTCGAGAACAAAGAAGACCGAAGCTTTACCGTGCTCATCAATCCCGAAATCGTCAAATACGAAGGTGAGATCATTACCGAGCACGAAGGCTGCCTCAGTGTGCGCGACATCTATGGCGCTGTGCCACGCCACAGCAAGATCAGGCTAAAAGCGATCGATGAGAGCGGCCATGAAGTTCGTGCCCGCGCCGAAGACTTCCTTGCCCGGGTTCTCCAACACGAGATCGACCACACGAACGGTATTTGTTTTATCGACCACATATCGTCCCAGCAGGACGCATTTTTTGTGCTAACCGAAAAGGGTGACCTGGAGCCTACGCCGTATGACGCCGTCGTCGAAGCTGGTATTTTTCGGGACTGAGGATTTTAGCCTCCCGACACTTCGAGCGCTCGTAGACAGCGGCTATAACGTCGCTGCCGTCGTCACGAAACCCGACACTCCACGCGGCAGAAGCAAACAGCTCATCGAGCCAGCCGTTAAGGTATTCGCCCGTGAACACAATCTGCCCGTTCTCCAGCCTCAGCGTTTAGCCGATATCCAGAATGAACTCGAAACTATCGCGCCAGACGCAGGCGTACTCGTCAGTTACGGCAAGATACTCCCTGGACGAACACTCGATGTGTTCGGTGAGCCTGGTATCATCAATATCCACCCTTCTCTCCTGCCGCGCTACCGTGGACCGGCTCCGATCGAAGCCGCTATCCTCGCAGGCGATACTGCCACCGGAATCAGCATCATGCGCCTCACTGTCGGCATGGACGAAGGTCCGATCTTTGCGCAAACACACCACGAACTCGACGGCACAGAGACTAAGCCTGAACTCAACGACACCTTATCGGAACGGGGTGCGTCGTTCCTCCTCGAAGTACTCGACGATATACTCACAGGCAAGCTGTCACCAACTCCACAGCAAACATCCGGTGTATCATACACAACACTCATTTCGAAACAAGACGGTATGTTGACGCCTGCAACAGATGACGCTCATGCTTTAGAACGTAAGGTTCGCGCCTATCTTGGCTACCCGAAATCACGTCTCTCCATAAAAAATACTGATGTTATCATAACATCAGTAAAAGTGGTTGAAAGTTTAGACAGTGGTCCGTTAGTTATCGAGTGCGCCAACAATACCTATCTCGAAGTTCGCGAGCTGATCGCACCATCCGGGAAAACGATGTCGGGGGAAGCATTCCTGCGCGGGTACAGTAACTAGCCGTTAGAGCCTAGGATACTGTCGCGGTTTTGAGTTATTTCGGCCTTGAGCGTTGCTACTTCGTTTGCAACAACCTGCTTGTAGTCAGGCCTGTTCATCTCAAGCCACTTGAGCGAACCGTACTCACTGAGCACGACGAGGTCACTGACATCAGCCGGTGCTGACGCACGGAGTGACTGAAAATCAGGCAACTCACGGTAATTTGCCAGATACTGATCGAACCATGCATTAACTTTTTGTTCGTTTTGGTCGACGAAGGCCTCGAACTGGGCCAGCTGGTCTTCACTCATCCCTTCGGACAGCTTCGTACCTACCCGGAGCTCGAGCTCACTGTAGATATGCTGCAAAAAGGCTTGCTTCTGATCCTCGGGTAAGTCCCCGAGTCCTACGTCCTGTAAAAATTTGTCATCGAGTTGAAACATAATATTTTAAGTATACACCGGTTCATCTCATTCATATATTGGTTGTTGTCTTCTTATAGTGTGAGTGGTCAGGGTGGTCGGGGCATAACGCCGCCGACCACCCTGACTAGAGCACCCTCTCCTCTCAGGAATCAGTCATTCGACCACCAGATATTCAGGCAGTCGACGAAGACACCGCTGTCGGTGTCACGGACTCCGGTGGCTTCACCATCGTCATTCAGCTGAAGCGGCAGGAGCGATACACGCGCCTGCCGATCCGGCTTCGGACAATAGTTGAAGTTGCCGATCCGACCGAATTCAATCCCCTCCGTGTTGGCAAAGCAGTTGGACTGCTCCACCACCCGCAAGTTCTTACCGGTCATGGCGCGTCCTCGGGCGACAGCCTGCTCATCGCTGAGCGTCGATCCGAAGACCTGGATGTAACGTGCCTCGGGAAGATTTCCATCCTCCGTGCGCGCGTTCGCCCAGGTCTTGATGTCAGACCAGTCGAAACCGGTCTGTGTCGCACGGGAGTTTACGCCGTCGATGTACCACCGGAGGTTGTTGTCCTCCACGCAGTCGACGAGAGTGTCCCAGCCGAGAATGCCCGGACACGTACCGCCAGGAATGGTGGCGGGGGCACCGTAGTACTTCCGCTCCTCATCGACGTTACCGTCAGGTTCACTCGTCGGCTCGTCAGACGGCTCATCCGTCGGCTCAGCACTTGGGCTGTCCGAAGGATCTTCCGTCGGCTCCTCACTTGGCTCATCGGACGGCTCATCCGTCGGCTCGTCACTGGAACTCGCCGTCGGCTCGTCACTTGGTGCAGGCTCAGAGCCGAACAAGTGGCCGTTCATCAGATCCAAGGCCAGGAATACCAGAATGGTCGCGATCACCATGCCCATCAGCATCCCGGCTCCGCTTGCGCGACGTCGAGAACTGAAGGAGGTGAACAGCGCCCAGATCGTCACCAGAATGATGACGATCCACCAGATCCAGAGAATCCACGAGAACCAGTCCGGAGACTGGAAGTCGAAGAGCCAGAGGAACATCCAGGCCGCCAGTACCCAGAGGTACGAGCGACCCGTGGACATTGCCCCGAGCAGCACGAGCACAGACAAGATGGCCAGAAGCCACACGCTGCCGAACATCGTGTCGAACCCGAGGTTGAATCCGTCGAAGATGTCCATGCGGTCACCTCACCTTGGAGTTGTTGTCGATCTCCTTGGCCTTGGCGATCGCACGCGACAGGAAGCCCCTGGGCCTGTCCGAGCTGGGCTCGGGCTCGTCCGCGGGTGCGGGCTCGACGACCGAAGCGGAGTCCGCGGGTGCGGGCTCGGCGGCGGTGCCGGCCGGAGTGGCGGGCTGGGGCTCGGTGACAGGAACCGGGTTCGCGGGTGCGGGCACCGGCGTGGCGTTGAGCGCGTGAAGCGCAGCCATGAACTTGACGGTGAGGTCGTGAGCGTCCGAGTCGAAGGTCGGCTTGCTCGTGTCCAGACGGTCGATCATGTCCTGGACCTTGATGACGATGTCGGTGCCCAGGTTCTGGGCGTACTCCACCGTCATCTCGTGTGCCTTGCGCTGCTCGTCCTGCTGTGCCTGGCGTCGCTGGTTGGCGGCGGCAGTCGGGTCGAAAGCCATGAGAGGCTCCCTTCTGATTGAGAGATTGGATGCTCTTGTCCTATGCATCTGTGCACAGGACACTACTCACCAAACAAATAGATAAGCAATGTCCTGCGCATAGTAGCGTAGAGACTTATAAGAACACAACAAACAATATAACTAGTTCAGATTGTAAATGTACCCTATCCTGTTCACATAACAGAGGTAGCTATATACAGAGATTGTATCACAAAATATCTATTTTGTCAATAAAATACTCTGGATATAGTTATCTCGGAAAACGAAGGACTGCGCCTGCCTGGAGCATACCTTTGGCGTCAACCGCGCTTGAATGGTTAAGCTCACTTAGCAGCATGTCTTTCGTTGCGTCGATCTCATACACTGTAGGATTCGTAATACCTTTCGCTTCAAGAGCCCGTTCCGATAGGCTCCATAGGCTCTCTCCGGCTTTGACCCGATGACCACTGAGATCCTTCAGTATGGCTTTTTGCCCCTGTGGGGTAAGTTCACGTGTACCATGATAACCGTTGAACATTTCTCCACGACCAGTAGGATTACTAATATCCTGCGCGTCAACGCCAATGGCTGGACCCATGTCCTGACGGAAATCTCCCGAACCAACATCGGTAAATGCTGGGCCCATATCTTGTCTTCCTATAGTATCCAAGTTAGCCGGAAGAGCCGGGCCCATGTCTTGCCTCCCGGCTTCATTTATGGCCCGTAGATCCGTCATAGTGTCGGAACCGTTTGGGCTACCGGCAAATGCTGATTGAGTCATAAAGTCCGCAAGGGTTCCGCTCACAAGACCGGCAGACATCGCGATAGCAGTCCCTCCAAGGATCCTGTTTCGGTTGCGCTTTCGATATTTCTCAACTTTTTTATCGATAACACCTAGGAGCTCAGCGCTCGAAGCGCCGCGAACGATAGGAGGCTTATCAAGCGAGCGATTTTTTTCGCGTGACGTTTTAAATTCTTTCAGTGCATGAATGATTTCATCGTTCTGCAGGTCTGCGCGCCGAGGGGCATCTGACTTGTTATCGAGGTGTGATGATGCAAGGCTGCGGAGGAGAGAGCGTGCACTAATTGCGGTAGCTGTGCCAATAATACCGGCCCCGGCGACGGCACCGGCGAGAGGAGCTATAACGGCGCCCATTCCAATACCCGCAAAAGCGAAAACCGCACCTTTTTTAAGCTTACCGCGAAAACCTTCCCCGTTCCACTGCTCCCATTTCTTATAGACAAACTGTTTCGCAGTAGAAGACTCCTCATAATCCTTGAGCCTGGCGTCCGCCATCTCGCTGACGACACGGTCGGTCACATCCTGTAGCGCTTGTTCAATCAGCTGATCACGCTGTTCTTTAGAAGCACCGAGTCGGTCACACTCGTCTGATAAAATCGTCGCGATGCCGCCCATCATATCACTCAAGTCTTCCTTGATCCGTCGAGTTGAAAGTTCATGAAAGAGCTGTCCGAGCGAGCGATCACTCTCCTTCGCAAGCTTGGTGGCATATGCATCAGCTAGGCCATGTAGCTCGGTTTTCATCTCAGCCTTGAACTCGTCTGTCAGCTCAGGGAGACCGTCTTGCTCCTGACTCTCGGGGCTCGGAGCGATATGATTGAATGCAATCTCGCGGAATTCATTTACAACCCGCTTGTCTTCATCTGAGGCAGTGTTCTGGTCTGAGAGATCAGCAATCCCCTGTACGACGCATGCTCGTGCCAATTCGGCCTCAAAGTCTTCGGGTAATACGCCCTCAAGGCCTTCCTTCAACTCCTGCGGCATACTTTCGGGTGAGTCGAGATACGTTTTGTAGTCAGTTTCGATGCGGTTGACGATACCCCAGAATTCATCACGAAGTTCATCATCGAGCTTATCGAGGATACTAGGAGGATTGAGGAGGGAGTCTAGGGTATCGAGATTATGTTCTGACATGACGCTTCGCTTAGTTAATACCAAGATTGTAGCATAAAACGTTGTATATGTCAATATAGAGGGTAGACTACGCCAGGGTGCGCTTTTTGAGTTCTCGGGTAAAGAACTCGAGACGGTCGTTCTCTTCGACCACGAGCTTGCCAGTGGTTTTGAGCTCGAGACCACACTGCTCGCCTTCGAAGACTTCTTTGGCCTCCTGCTGTTGGCGTTGAACCTTCATAACTTCGACTTCGGCGACGGTTTCCTTGTCGCGAATTAGGCGAGCTAGAGTTCCGGGAGTGACTTTACCCCGCAGCACTTCACCACCACAGATAACCTGGTCGCGTGTCGTCAGGAAAACGCCGAGAACCTTGAGTTCACCGGTCTCAGTCTCAACGACTTCGGGCGCCAGCATGCTCTCCATAACCTGGCGGACATCATCGAGGAGCTCGTAGATAACTTTGAAAATACGGATACTAACTTTGTCGCGAGCGGCGAGACGCTTCACAGCGGGCGGTAGCTGGACGTTAAAGCCGTAGATCACCGCGTTCGAACCGGCGGCTAGGCGGACATCATTTTCCGATATACTACCGACACCGGAGCTAAGGATGCGGACCACCAACTCTTCGTTCTCGAGGAGCTTGAGACTATCAGTAACAGAAGTGAGTGAGCCCTGTACGTCGGCTTTTACGATAACGTTTACGTCCTGCGATGCGGCCTGCTTGTTCATCATGCGAAGCAGATCAGAGCCGGTGACGCTGGACTGGACTTTGTCGCGCTCAGCACTGAGTTTGTGCTTTTCTACTTCTGCGCGTGCGACTTTTTCATTTTTTACGATGATAAAGTGGTCACCAAAACTTGGAACTTCTTTGAAACCGGTGATGATTGCCGGGGTGGCGGGGCCTGCGACTGCGAGCGGACGACCAGCAAAATCAAGCTGTGTCCGCACCTTTGCATAGGTGGTGCCGGCAACGACAAATTGACCGACCTTGAGTTCGCCATGCTGAATCAGAACTGATACGACAGGACCCTTGCCGATTTCCATGTGTGACTCGATAACCAGGCCTTCCGCCGGAACATCGACGTCTGCTTTGAGTTCTTCGAGGTCCGCTACGAGCAGTACGGTATCGAGCAAATCATCGAGACCAGTGCCGGTTTTTGCACTGACTTCAACCATCGGAACGTCTCCGCCCCAGGTCTTGTCGTCAGAGATAACTTGGTGTTCAGCGAGCTGGCCTTTGACGAGACCAGGATTTGCGGTCTCTTTGTCCATCTTGTTGATGGCGACGACCATTTTGGCGTTTGCAGAACGGGCAAACTTGATCGCCTCAATTGTTTGCGGCATAACCCCATCGTCAGCGGCAACCACGATAATAACGACGTCAGTCAGTGCTGCACCGTGTTGACGGAGCGCAGAAAATGCTTCGTGGCCCGGCGTATCAAGTAGCGTAATAGAGCGGTCACGACGGACCGTTTGATAGGCGCTGATGTGCTGCGTGATACCACCTGCCTCACCCTCGGTCACTTTAGTCTCGAGTAGTGCGTCGAGCAAACTGGTTTTACCGTGGTCAACATGACCCATGACCGCAACGATCGGCGGACGTTCGGCGGCACTTTCGCTCAGAACACGCTCTTGTTTCTCGACAGCATCGGCGGCGCGCTGCTCGAGAGTAACTTCCAGACCAAGCTCATCAACGATAATCTGCGCGGTTTCGATGTCGATGCGCTGATTGACCGTAGCCGCGATGCCGTTCTTAAAGAGCTCTCCGACCAGTTTCGTTACCGGCAGGTCGAGTTTTTCGGCGAGTTCGCCAACGGTGATGGTTTCGGCAACCTGTAGTACTTTTTCGGCCACAATGGAGCTCCTTTTATTAATCTCTAGTTCAACGGTAGTCGGGTAGACGAGCGGACTCATCTACCCTCAACCGCTAGACGGCTATTTCTTGAGACTAAGAGATATTTTCCTATTCTCTTTATCTACATCAAGCACCTTGAACTGCTTGCGTTCATTGAGCTTGAATACCTTCTCAGGGTCAGCGCCTTCGCCTTCACCAAGCTCACTGACGTGAACCAGAGCTTCGACGGCTGGGCTGATCTGAACAAATGCACCAAACGGCGTGATACGAGTAACCGTACCTTCGACACTGGTGCCCTTTTTGAACTCATCGACTTCCTTCATCCAAGGATCTGCTTGGAGCTGCTTGAGGCTGAGGCTCAGGCGGTCCTTGTCGATCGCGATAATCTTGGCTTCGACGTTGTCGCCAACCTTGACGTAGTCACCAGGGTTGTTAACGCGTTCCCAGCTGATCTCAGAGATGTGGATCAGACCTTCGATACCTTCGACGTTAACGAATGCACCAAAGTCTACGACACCGGTCACGACGCCGCTCACCGTGTCGCCAACCTTGAGTTTCTCGAATCGGTCAGCGAGACCTTCTTTGATTGCTTCCTTCTCGGAGAAGATAAGCTTGTTTGCCTTGCGGTCAGCATCGAGGATACGAACCTTGATAGCTTTCCCGACGAGGCTGTTGAGGCGCTGCAGGATCTCGTCCTTGTCAGAGCTGCCTACGCGTGGGTAGTGTTCAGCACTGAGCTGTGAGACAGGCAGGAATCCTCGGACGCCCTCGAGCTCGATCAATAGACCACCGCGGTTTGCGTCGTATGCGGTGACTTCGATCGTCTCGCCGTCGTCAACGATACGCTGAACTTCGTCCCAGCCACGGTCCTTGGCTGCTTTACGCAGGCTGAGGAGTGAGTAGCCGTTATCGAGCTCAGTATCGACGACACTGGCAGTAACGCTTGCCCCTTCTTCTAGTTTTTGTCCGAAGCCAATTTCGCGACGCGGAACGAATCCAACGCCGAGTGGGCCGAGGTCGATCAATACTTCATGCTTGCGCACGCTCATGATCGTTCCGTCGACGACTTCTCCCTGTGTGAGATGACCAACCGACTCGCCAGCGAGCAGTTCGTCCATCGTAATAGTTTTGGCTGTAGCCATATAGTTCTTTGTGATAGGTTTTTGGTAAGTCCTATCAAACTCCCTTCAAATGTATTTTCTTCCGAACAAACTCAGACGTCACTGTGTAACGTCAAGGCGCCCAGGGAAGAATTACTCCTATTGTACCTCTTATGGACAGGGAATGCAAAAAGGGTACCGAGGCTAAGCCGGGTACTAACGCTTTAGCGCGTTTTCGCGGACCAAACGACGCGACTGAACAAGTTGGTAGCTCGTATACACCAACGCAACTAAACCAACGAGATACGCGAACACATCACCTGAGCCAGTAGCCGGGATCGACTCAGACGGACCGGTGTTTGCAACCCGGTTAGTCGACGGCGCAGCCGGTGCTGGCTTGGCAGCAGGCGTCTCGCTGCCCTGCTCTGGTTTAGAGGCAGACGGAGTAGACTCTTCGGTAGTTGCCCCCTGCTCGCCCGAGGTGTCGTCTGCTGGTGTTTCAGCTGACTTCTTTGGTGCCTCCTCGGCAACCTGCCCAGATGAACCCGCAGTATCGCGAGCCTGTCTGGCCTGGGTTTTACTCAGATAAAGACCGCCAGCCAGCAACCCAACGAGTACGAGCGTGACGACAATAAAACTAGCGATCCCACCGCGTTGATTGCTTTGCATATCTAGGTACCTCTGTTAATAACCTTAGTATATCAGGATGTGAGTGATAATCAATGCACGGAGCCTGTCGGCCGGCAACCTGGAGCCAAACTACCCTACCTTACGGCGCCTGATTTCTGATACACTGAGAGCTATATGTTAGTGACGGTAGATACTGGGGGGACAAAGATACTTATCACCGCTTTTGCTGCGGACGGCAAGCCCGGTGAGCTCTTTCGGTACCCTACCCCACAAAACGAAGACGAATACCTCGCGACGCTGATCGAACATATCCACGACAAATACCCGAAGAGTGATATTGATGGCATCGTCATCGGTGCTCCCGGTATCATTCGAAAAAACAGTATCGTATGGGGTGGAAGTAACTTGCCGTGGCAGAACTTTGACATCGCTTCACCACTAAAGGCTGCCTTCGGTTGTCCTGTCTGGCTCGAGAACGATGCCAACCTCGCCGGCCTCGCCGAGGCTCGCATGATGAGAAAAACACCAGGTAGCTGTCTCTACGTCACTATCAGTACCGGCATCGGCACTGGCATCATTCTCGACGGCCACATCGCTCCTGGACTGAGCGCAAGCGAAGGCGGCCACAGTCTCGTTGAATACGATGGTCGCGTCATGCGATGGGAGAGCTTTGCCTCTGGGAAATCCATCTACAACACCTACGGCAAGTACGCGCGCGACATAAAGAGCCGATCGGTCTGGAACCAGATAGCCGACAAGATCAGTCGCGGCTTTCTTGCGATCATCCCCGTATTGCAACCAGATGTTATCGTTATCGGTGGGAGCATCGGCACGTACTATGAACAGTACCGGGTTCCCTTGAACCGCATCCTAAAAGAACACCTTCCACCACACATCGATCTACCTGAGATCCGCCAGGCGGAATACCCTGAGGAAGCCGTCGTCTACGGCTGCTATTACTATGGCAAAGACAAGCTTGCTGCTGACTGAGCTCAGGCGGGATCATCCCGTCGTCACGTTTGAACCGGGTGATGACTTTTACTGGTCGCCAACAAACCAGACCGTCTATTTTGCGGCTCTCGACTCTTCACTCGATCGGCTAACCCTTCTGCACGAAACAGCCCATGCCCTACTGGGTCACCAGGGGTATAACCGCGACATCAACCTACTAAAAATCGAACGTGAAGCCTGGGAACTTGCCAGGGACACGCTCGCCCCTCGCTATGGGCTGACGATCGAGACTGAACTGATCGAAGAGATGCTCGATAGCTACCGTGACTGGCTGCATGCACGAAGTCGCTGTCCAAAATGCCAACTGACCGGCATTCAAACAGATGAATCCACCTACCAGTGTCTCGGTTGCAACGCCACCTGGCATGTTAACGAAGCCAGGCGCTGTCGTCTCAAACGCACCTCTCTTTCCTAACTAAAAAACCCTGCTACAAATCTATGTAACAGGGTTTTTTAGTTGTCGACGGTTCCTTAGAGAACGATGTCGATCTTTTTTGCCGTCTGAGTCGTGACTTTGCCACGTCGGCTGATACGGCCGCCCTTAGCGCCTGCGATGCGAGCGAGGTCACGGTTGGCAGCAAAGCCACCGGTGTTGCCGTTCATGCCGCCCTTGGCACCGATTTTTGCGTAAAAGTCGCTACCGTGACGAGTTTTGTTAGTTTGAGCAGCTTTCATGCCGCCAGCTTTAGTTCCAGCCATGTTGGGTGGTCTCCTTTATTATTTCCGGGAAAAAGAAAA
>CBIHNH010000021.1:0-12024 GCA_966211425.1 uncultured bacterium | reverse complement strand
TAGGCTTCGCCGTATTTTACGATACCGCCATCGATCTGATAAACCTCTTTGAAACCGCGCTTTTTCATCATGGCGCTGATGACCTCGCAGCGGATACCGCCCGTACAGTAGGTGACGACTTTTTTGTCTTTTATATCATTGTATTTGTCACTTTCAAGTTCCTCGATAAAATCACGCGACGTGTTGGTGTTTGGCACGACAGCACCACGAAACTTACCGATCTTGGCCTCATGTTCGTTTCTACCATCAAAAAACACGACATCGTCACCGTATTTTTCGACCAGCTCATGAACTTGACGAGGCTTCAGGTGTTTGCCGCCACCGACTACGCCACTGTCGTCAACCCGGACTTCTTCGGGCGCCTGAAACCCTACGAGCTCACGTCGGACCTTGACGCTCATACGAGGAAAGTCTTCGCGGCTACCATCGGACCATTTAAAAACTATGTCCTTGAACCCTGCGTACTGTTTTGTCTGTTTTATATACGCCTTGAGATCATCGATATCACCGCCAACCGTACCGTTGAGGCCATGTTCGCTCACGAGAATACGGCCACGCAGACTCAAGCTATCGCAAAGTGTTTTTTGCCATAACTTTACCGCTTCAGCGTCACCGATAGGAGTGAATTTGTAATAAAGCAATATTTTTTGCATCGCCCATCAGTATATCATATCTTCACCCCTGTTAATAAAGAACAAAATATGATATTATGGTATCAATATGGAAAATAGCAACGACCACCTTGAGAGTTTCTGGATAACCGAAGCTGCTCTTATGCGAAGATTCGGGGGCACAGCACTTGCCGTTGCGGGTATTTTCGCGGTCAGCGGCAGAATCAATGCTGCAGCAAAGATCGCGGCTGTCTCTAGCGGTTCGCTCATTGTATCCGAGATCGAACGGCGAATAGGCCAAAGGATTAACGGCCAATAAGCCTTTTCAACACCGTAAGAGTCCCGTATAGTAGAGGCTACTATGAATCGATAAGGTTCCTCTATTCGTACGCGTTCGGACGCACCGAACCGCAAACGACATAAACACTACTTACTAAAACCGAAAGATCGGAGGTTAGATTTGCAAAAAGAAACTTTAAAGCTGTTCTGGCACTACAGCAAGCCCTACGCCATGCGGCGCAACATTGCGCTCACGTTCGTCATACTTGCAACTATCGTCGAAAGCTATGCGGCCCCCTATATATTAGCCCTTTTTATCGATAGACTTCAGCAAGGAAACGTTACCCTGGATAACTCCTGGCAACTGATTGCCCTATACGCTGCAACGCTCCTCGTGAGCACCGTTATCCTTTGGCGTATCACTTTGTGGGCAACCTGGTCGTTTGAGGTTATGTCTCAACGTAGCCTCGCAGGCGACGTGCTCGGTAAGCTCACTGATCAAAGCCTGTCGTTTCACGCCAACCGTTTCGGCGGATCGTTGATCAGTCAGACTTCGAAGCTCGTCGGCTCTCTCGAGCGCTTCTGGGATACAGTAATCTGGAACTTTTCACCTATTATCATCGGCGTTGTCACTGCGACCATAGTACTCGGGTTTATTTACTGGCCGGCAGCCATCTTTCTGTTCGTAATGTCAGTACTGTTCACGATCTCGGTGTTTTTCGGTTCGCGGTTTATGCTCGAACGCAACAAGCAAGATGTCGCCGCCTATACCGCAATGACAGGCTATATCGCAGATATCGTGACGAACATCCAAACGGTCAAAACATTCGGTTCAGAAGCGGATGAGAAGAGGGAGACGCTAAAACGCGCCGACACGTGGCTCGAAAAGTCGCTGTTTTCGATGCGTGGTTTTCTCAGCATCAGTACGCTTTGGTCGACTCTGATAGTTATCGCCTATGTTGGTGTGCTGGTGTTTGCCGTGCTCGCCAGTGAAAGCGGGACGGTATCTATCGGCACAATCTTTTTGATCATAACGTACAGCGCGACGGTTATCCGTCATCTGTGGGGAATCAATGGCGTGATGCGTAACTACAACCGCATCATGGGCGACGCTCACGATATGGTCGAGATACTGACTCTTGACCCCGCTATACGCGATGTTGGAACAAAAAAGCTAACAGTCCCTCACGGCGCGGTCGTATTCGAAGATATGTCATTTGCCCACGACGATGGCGGGGGCGAACGAGTATTCAAAGACTTCAATCTCGTGATCCCAGCAGGACAAAGGGTTGGCATCGTTGGCCATAGTGGATCAGGTAAAACCACCCTAACCCGTTTACTGCTACGCTTTAGCGATATTGATACTGGCACCATATCTATCGATAGTAACGATATAGCATCGGTCACTCAGCGGAGTCTTCGCGAATCTATCGCCTACGTCGCCCAAGAGCCGATGCTGTTTCACCGCTCGCTCGCCGACAATATCGCCTACGGCCGACCTGGTGCCACCAGGAAACAAATCATAGACGCGGCGAAAAAGGCCCACGCCTATGAATTCATCAAAAAGCTTCCGGAAGGCCTCGACACGACTGTCGGCGAACGCGGCGTCAAGCTCTCAGGAGGACAACGCCAGCGCATAGCTATTGCCAGGGCGATACTCAAGGACGCTTCGATCCTGGTTCTCGATGAAGCGACGAGCGCCCTCGATAGCGAAAGCGAAAAGCTCATCCAGGCCAGTCTCGATACGCTCATGAAAAACCGCACAAGTATCGTGATCGCGCATCGCCTCAGTACGATCGCGAAACTCGACCGGATCATCGTGCTCGAAAACGGCCAGATCGTTGAAGACGGCTCGCACAAAGAACTGATCGCGCAACAGGGCGTCTACGCATCCCTCTGGGCTCATCAAAGTGGCGGCTTTATCGAGGAGTAAAAAAAGAACGCCCATCGCGGGCGTTCTTTTTTTACCTGTCACATATAGGTCTTAGCTCTTGGCGTCAACGTTGCTCTGTTTTGGCTCGTCTTGACCCTTGCCACCTGGACGAGACTCTTCAGCCTGAGACTCCTGGTCGGTATCTGCGCCATTTTCTGACTCAACAGCCTCTTCATCTTCTGCGTCACCGCCTGCTGACTCGTTGGCAGCTTGCATCGCAGCAGGTTCCCAGACGCTCGCAACCATCAGGTCGGTAATACTTGGTTTCTCTTCGTCAGGGTTATCATGGTGGCCATCGTCGTGCTCTACGAACTCAACACCACTTGGCAAATCAGCATCGGCAAGCGTCACACGCTCACCGGCTTCTGCGAGGTGTGCGATCGATACCCGTACCGCATCAGGGAGGTCCATCGGCAACGCTCTAACCTCAACTTTGTCGAGCGCCTGAAGAACGATCAAACCAGCCTTTTCGGCCTCTGATTCGCCTTCACCAACCAACATGATAGGCACTTCTGCGATCACCGGGTCACTGGCTTTGACGGCGTGAAACGAAACATGTTTAATGGTTCGTTTCACTGGATCGTGATCAACGTCTTTGATCATGGCGATTTTTTTCTTGCTACCGATCGTCAGGTGAACGGGTGCATGTTTGCCTGCCTCGGCATATGCCTTGGCGACAAGGTTATTTGCCACCTGCGCGCTAATCGGTTCAATACCTGGACCATAGACAACCACCGGGACCAAACCCTCCCGCCGCAGTTTTGCGACCTTTTTGCCGTGCACGGTGCGTTCATCTAGTTTCAGTGTTACTTTATCTCCCATATCTCTCCTTCCGGATACTTTTACGGAGCTAGTATTGTGCTTATAGTATACCACGTATCAGAGGTGGCGTGGTACAATCAACCCTAGCATGAAAAAATACCTCCCCTTTGTGATTGCGTTTATCGTCCTCTGTCTCGGCGCCATTGGCTATCTCACCATCGATCACTACGGCCTCGACGCGCTCATAAATCTCGTCGGTGTTGCCGGTATCGCCGGTATCGTTTTTGCCGAATCGGGCTTGCTCATCGGGTTCTTTTTGCCTGGAGATAGCCTGCTGTTTACGGCTGGCTTCCTGGTGCACCAGAACATACTGGACTTCAATATCCATGTACTTGCAGCTATCCTTTTCACTGCGGCAGCGCTTGGTGACAATGTCGGCTACGCTTTTGGCCAGCGGGTTGGTCGCAGGCTGTTTCACAAAGAAGACTCCTTGCTATTTCGCAAGGAAAATCTTCATCGGGCAGAATATTTTTATGAACAGAACGGCGCCAAAACTATCGTATTAGCCCGTTTCGTACCGGTGATACGTACCTTTGCGCCGATCATTGCCGGTATCAGCAGCATGCGCTATCGAACATTTTTTATATATAACCTTTTTGGTGCGTTTTTATGGGCGGTTGGCCTCACCTACCTAGGCTACTTTGCCGGTAATGCCATCGAAGCGGCCGGTATCAATATCGAATATGTTATCCTCGGCATCATCTTTGTCTCCATCCTACCGCCGATCATCCACGTCCTCAAAGAACCAAAGAGCCGCGCAGCACTAAAGCATCACGCAAAGCGCGTGACGACTCGCAAAAAATAACGACTTTCTTTCTACCGTCGAGGTTTCTTCCAGGGGAAGGTATGACGCATCGCTCGGAGTACTGCTGGCTTTTCATGTTTGTACGCAAGATAGGCGAAAACTGACGCGAACAATGCGCCGACCCACCCGACGATTAAGTCAGATATCGTATCACGCAAACCATCACCCTGGTACTCTCTTCCGATCAACCATACTGTATCCGGCTGGCTCCAGCGCTGCATGTTCGCTCTAAACAGCGCATCCATCGTGAACTCAAAGATCTCCCATCCAACCGCAATGACCGTCGCAAATGCGAACGCAAAGACCGCAATAAACAGCGGGCTGATCGCCATGTTGTAACGGGCGTTGAAGAAATATACCATCAAAAATCCGACCAAACCGACGATCACACCAGAGATCGTGTGCAACATATCGTCCCACCACCAGAATGACTTATAGGCGCCGAGTAGTTCACCGGCGACCAAGGCTGCGATGGCGAACACGATCAACACCCCCAGCAAGATATAGGGGACGTTTTTTATGAGGCCACGACTGTGCCTGATGGTTTTACTGGTACTTCGCTTCATCGTCTCTCTACTAAAGCAGTTGTTTGAGATATTTGCCAGTCGCACTGTCAGGATTTTTGGCAACCTGTTCTGGAGTACCTTCGGCAACAACCTTGCCGCCACCAGCCCCGCCTTCGGGACCCATGTCGATGATATGATCGGCAGATTTGATGACATCGAGGTTGTGTTCGATGATCACCATGCTGTTTCCAGTGTTGACGAGTGCTTGCAAAACATGGAGAAGTTTCTTGACATCTGCGCTATGCAAGCCGGTTGTTGGTTCGTCTAGGATATATATCGTTTTGCCGGTCGCGCGACGTGACAACTCAGTCGCGAGCTTGATACGCTGAGCCTCACCGCCAGAAAAGGTTGTCGCCGGTTGGCCGAGCTTGATATAACCGAGGCCGACTTCAACGAGGGTATCCATCTTGCGTTTTATAGCGGGAAGATTTTCGAAAAACTCGGCCGCATACTCAACGGTCATATCGAGCACGTCAGAGATTGTCTTTCCTTTGTAGGTAATCTCGAGGGCTTCGCGGTTGTAGCGTTTACCCTTACAGACTTCACACTCTACATAGACGTCGGGCAGGAAATGCATCTCAATCTTTATGACACCGTCACCCTGACAATTTTCACAGCGACCGCCACGAACGTTAAAGCTAAACCGCCCGGCTTTGTAGCCACGAATCTCGGCCTCTGGTGTGCTCGCAAACAGTTCACGAATAGCCGTAAAGACACCTGTGTACGTTGCTGGATTTGAGCGCGGCGTACGGCCGATAGGGCTCTGGTCGATGACGATCGCTTTATCGAGCTGATCTATCCCCTCGATAGCGTCGTGACTACCTGGAACGTCATGAGCACGGTGTAGCCGTGCCGCCAGCTCTTTGGCGAGAATGTCGTTAATAAGCGTCGACTTGCCAGAACCGCTAACTCCACTAACAACCGTCATTACACCAAGCGGCACCTCCACATCAACATTTTTGAGGTTATGTTCACGCGCGTTCTTTATAAAAAGCACGTTACCACTACCCTTGCGTCGCTTTTTCGGCACCGGAATAGATTGCTTGCCGCTGAGATACTGTCCAGTGATACTATTATCATTTTTCGCCACTTCGTCGGGCGTACCGACCGCACAGATCTCGCCACCATGAACACCGGCTCCCGGGCCGATATCGAGCAAGTAGTCCGCTTCACGAATAGTATCTTCATCATGCTCCACGACAATGACAGTATTACCGAGGTCACGGAGATGCTTCAACGTTGCAATCAGACGGTCATTATCGCGCTGATGAAGGCCAATCGATGGCTCGTCGAGTACATAGAGTACCCCTTGGAGGCCAGAACCAATCTGCGTTGCTAGGCGAATACGCTGCGCTTCCCCACCGGACAGCGTGTTAGCGGCGCGGCTGAGCTCTAGATATGTCAGACCGACGTCCGACATAAAGCCGAGACGAGACGTTATTTCTTTAAAAATCTGTTCCGAAATCTGTCGCTCACGCTCATCGAGCTTGAGGGTGTTTCGAAACAGCTCGAGTGCGTCAACGACGCTCAAGTCAGAAATGTCCATGATATTTAGTCCATGGATGGTAACAGCCAATACTTCAGGTTTGAGGCGCTTGCCCTGGCAGGCGTGACAGGATCGCTCGCGCATAAATCGCTCGATGTCGCGGCGCATAAACTCACTGTCGGTTTCCTTGTGCCGTCGCTCAAGGTTCGGTATAACCCCCTCGTATGCCGAATCAAAATGTCGCCCGACATTCAGCTTGACGCGATACTTTTGGCTACCCGTTCCGTAGAGAATCTTCTCCAAGTCCTCGCCACTCAAATCACCCACCTTAGTGTGAACCGAGAAGCCATGGGCTTCGCCGACTGCGGCGAGCTTTTTCATATACCAAGCGTCGGAGTTCACCCGGTTGTATGGACGAATGGCACCTTCGGCAATCGTCAGGTTTGGGTTAAAAACGAGCTCAGGGTCAACTTCAAGACGATTTCCGAGCCCGGTACATACCGGACAGGCACCAAACGGCGAGTTAAAGCTAAAGAGTCGCGGCTCAAGCTCCGGGATGACAATATCCGGATGGTCCACACAAGCATATCGCTGCGAATAAAGATGGGTTTCATCGGTATCAGCGTCGAGCACCATAACCGTACCGCCTCCGATATCGAGCCCCTGCTCGACAGACTGGGCGACGCGACCACGACTTTCCTCATTTATAACGACACGGTCGACGACAATTTCGATCGAGTGTTTGTATTTCTTGTCGAGTTCAGGGAATTCGTCGAGTGCATAGATAACGCCGTCGACTCGGGCGCGGGCAAAACCGAGGCGAGTATACTGCTCCGGCACATGCGCAAACTCACCCTTTTTGTCGATAACGACGGGTGCCATTAGCATGAGCCGTTTGCCGTCACCGAGCTTCATCACCTCATCCACGATCACTTGTGGTGTGCGGCGAGTGACGGGGTTACCGTCGATTGGACAGTGCGGTATGCCGACACGGGCAAAAAAGAGACG
The DNA here is from genome assembly GCA_966211425.1 of uncultured bacterium. Lineage (GTDB taxonomy): Bacteria > Patescibacteriota > Saccharimonadia > Saccharimonadales > Saccharimonadaceae > CBIHNH01. The sequence continues at coordinate 4,514 of CBIHNH010000021.1, read as the reverse complement.
TAGGTAGTCATAGATTTCCGTGACCGTTGCCACCGTCGAACGGGGATTGCGACTCGTTGACTTCTGGTCGATAGAAATCGCCGGACTAAGACCTTCGATCTGGTCGACGTCGGGCTTCTCCATCAAACCGAGGAATTGCCTGGCATAACTACTCAGGCTCTCAACGTAGCGACGCTGGCCTTCGGCATAGATCGTATCGAACGCAAGAGAAGATTTCCCCGACCCGCTGAGACCGGTGATAACGACCAATTTATCACGCGGTATTTCTACGGAAACGTTCTTTAGATTGTGCTCACGCGCACCGGTAACTCGGATAACCTCTGACATAACTCATCCATTATACTCTGTTATGCCTCTCTATGTCACGAATGCGAGTATACTAAGGCCATGAAACGCACGCAGCAACGTTGGGAACGACTACCTGATCGCATCCGCCGTCCACTCGTTATCATACTGGGAGGTCTGCTAATAATCCTCGCCGGCCTCGTCGGATGGATTCCCGGTCCCGGTGGCTCGGTAATATTCCTACTCGGTATAGCTGTGCTCGCAACAGAGTTCGAGTGGGCAGAGCGTTTGCGCGACTATCTTCTCGGTCTCATCAAATCTATCGGTCGCTATATGCAGCGACACCCTGCCTACAGCCTAGCGTTTATCTTCGCTGGCGCAGTTATCATCGGGTGGTTGTTCTTCCTCCTCTATACTCATATAATCTAGTTGATTTTTGTTCACTTTTATGATAGTATAGTCCGATGAATACACGCGTGATTTTTTGGGCCAGCGTAGCGATAGTGTCGCTTTTCGTGTGTGTGAAAACCCCTCTTTTACCGATGGTGTTTGCGCTTCTTATCATGGGAATTATACCGGGAACCGGTGCCGTTGTACCGGCCTGGATTATGCTACTTATCTACCCGCTCGTTTTTGTCGGTGCCATCATATGGCTCACGCGGCAATCACTGCTTGTTGGCGCCCCTCAGCAACCGAAGCTAAGCCGAGCAAAGACTGTCTCCCCTAAAAAGAAACGATCACCACAAGCTAAAACCAGCAGTCGTCGTTATCGAGCCGCTAAAGGTCAGAAGGCATAACGCTTTCAGCCCAGAGCTGCAATTCCTCGAGCAGATAGGTGTCGCGACTATACGCGGCTATTTTTTTGAGCTGCTCCAGATATGTCGGTAGCTGATTTTTTAGCTTTTCGGCGCGATATGCTTCCCAGCGCACCATCTCCTCTTCACTGAGACTTGAGGGGAATGATCGGGCCTTGTAGCGGAACAACAGTTCTCCAAGACGGCTATCAGTGAAAGCGGGATGAAAGTCAGCCAACTCGTTGGCGTCAGCCGCACGGACGGCGGCAATCCTACCTTTGTCTTTATCGCTCACAAAGCCATCATAAAGCTGCGCCTCAACATCGCTGCTCGGCTCAAACGGCTCGCGCATTTCGAATGCTTCACGAACCGCACCCCCAAAGCCAGGGTTCGCGGCAAGCACAGCGATATGTTTCTGAATCGTGCCGAGATCAACCGACAACCTTTGCCGTGAGGCTTCGTCTAACACTCCCATCGGAGCAACCGCTGGGCACTTGTTATAGCTCAATTCTTTAACAGGTAGCCTTTGGTATCCTTCACGCTCACGCGCCGTGCGATCGGCAAAAATAACACTCGCGAGCGCAGCTGGTGATGCTGTCAGGAAGGGTGTTGGATCGTAGCGCAGGTCATAAACGAGCACTGAACCGGGTTTGGCGCTCGGCGCAATCGGGAATGCAACGGTCGTTTTCTCGAACTGCGCATCATAGCGACCAGACGCATAAACAAACGGTTGAGGGTCTTCGAGATTAACTAGCTTGGCAACGGCCTTTTTATCACGCAGCCCGAGTAGATACTCAAATAATTTGCCGTGCTCGTTGCGGATGAGTTTCGCGACACCGATCAGTGCCTCGACATCGCTGAGCGCGTCATGAGCTTTGGTGTGATCGAGCCCGTTTATTTTGCTGATCAGCTCGAGTTTGTTAACGGCTTTGCCGTTTTCATCAACAGGCCATTTGATGCCATCGGGCCTGAGCGCACGGGTCATGCGAACAACGTCAAGCATATCCCATCGGCTACGACCTTCGGACCAGGCCCATTCGTATGGATCGTAAAAATTCCGCCAGAACGTATGCCGGATAAACTCGTCGTCAAACCGAACGCTATTAAAACCAACCGTGATAGTATCGGCCGTAAAAACCTGATCCATCAGTAACCTGCAAAACTCTGGCTCGCTATAGCCATCCGCGAGCGTTGACTGCGGCGTGATGCCGGTCACCATTACCGCACCTGGGTCGGGTAATATATCGTCACTGAGCTTGACCATGATATTGATTGGCTCACCGATCTGATTGAGGTCCATGTCAGTCCTGATACCGGCAAATTGCATGATGCGGCTAAAACGCGGATTGAGGCCGCTCGTCTCTAAGTCATAAAAGAAAAATGTCTTCATACACGTCTCACTATAACAGCAGGGTGAATAAATTACCTTTCGCTCAATAGGTGCATTTCTGTACACGTGGTATTATTAGCTCATGACGCGACTCGAGACCAAACAGGCTCTCAATGCACTTCTCGAGATGATCGGGTCTCGAGGACTTTCTGGGGTGTCTACTCCGGCTAACACCTTGCTTGAGGCACTCGAACAGCTCGATGCCTTTCCTGATCATCTGACACGTGACGAGCGGCGGGCGTTAGTCGCCAACCTTCGCCGCCAAGGCTTGGTCGAAGTATCTCGCCATGGCGATGAGCTTGTTTTGCAACCATCCGTCAAAGGTATTCATCGATTGCAGCGAGCCCAGATACACGAACTGTTCGTGCAACCCCAGCAGCGCTGGGATGGTGTTTGGCGCATGATCAGCTACGACATCCCGGCAAACTACGGCAAACAGCGCCGACTCTTTACCGCCGAACTTCACCGTCTCGGCTTTACGCTCATCAAGGACAGTACCTGGTTCCACCCGTACCCCTGTTTTGACGCAGTCTCAGAGCTCGTCGCTTACTGCGGTCTGACGAACCATGTGATGGTGGCTGAGATCGCCCGCATCGACGAAAATAGTTTGCGTCGACTGCTCAAGGCCTATCCGACACTTCGTTCATAATCGATATACAAAAAGCTCACTAACCAGGTGAGCAGTAAAAAAGTGGAAATAATTATCTCTATGCTGCCAGCTAGTCTTCGAGCTCGTCGAGCGTCATTCGGTATTCTGCCGCCTCACCGAAGACCACGATAGAGGAGCCATCGGCACCTTTGCGCAGCAAGTCGTGCGTGACCCCGAGCTTCTTCATGATGTCACGCAGCCGATTTACGCTATGCACGTTGCCGTAATCAGTACGGGCAGCGAACTTTTCGATCTTTGGTCCGGTCACGACAAACGCTCCCTCTTCGAGCCTAACGCGCCACTGTTCATCCTTTTGTCGATCGCTGAGGGTAATCAGCGTCTCATCTTCAGGAGCATCCTGCTGCTCGGCTTCTGCCGCAGCCTGTTCGGCTCGAACGCGGGCGACCTCGCTAGCCAATGCGCGAAGCACCTCAGTAACACCGGCATGAGCCGTCGAGGATAACGCAAGGATACGAGCGTCTGATGAAGCGGCCGCACGAATCGAGTCCATTTGCGCCTCTACGAGATCATCGTCCAGCCCATCTATCTTGCTCAGTGCGATGATCTCCGGAAGATCCGCTAGCGAGCTGCTGTAGTTTTCTAACTCATAACGAATCGTTTTATACGCCTGGCCTGGGTCGTCGGTGTAAGCATCAATCAGATGGAGAATAACCGCCGTTCGTTCGATATGCTTCAAAAAAGCATCGCCGAGCCCTTTACCCTCACTCGCGCCCTCGATCAGCCCAGGAATATCAGCAACGAGCAAGCTCGTGTTATCAATATCAGCCACACCGAGGTTCGGCGTTAGAGTGGTGAACGCATAGTCAGCGATTTCGGGGCGAGCGTTGCTCACGACGCTGAGAAAGGTAGATTTGCCAGCGTTCGGAAAGCCAACCAAACCAACATCGGCGATCAGCTTGAGCTCGAGTCGGGCCTCGAACTCATCACCCTTTTCGCCGAGCTCCGCGACTCGAGGCGTTTGTCTGGTTGAGCTTTTAAAGTGAGCGTTGCCAAAGCCACCGTCGCCGCCCTTGGCGATGACGACACGCTGTCCTGGTGCTACCAGATCAGCAAGAACCTCATCCTTTCGATAAATAATGGTGCCGACCGGGACTCTGACGATCTTGTCGGCGCCGCTTTTTCCGTGTCGACGTCGCATAGTGCCCGGTTCGCCATTTTCGGCCTTTAGTTCTCTTTTGATGCGAAAATCTACCAGGGTCGAAGTGTTTTCGTCTGCCATAAAGACGACGTCTCCGCCGCGGCCACCGTCGCCGCCATCTGGTCCACCTTTGTCGACGTATTTTTCAGTACGAAAACTGACACGGCCATCACCGCCGCGACCCGCACTGACCTGAACAACTGCATTATCGACAAACATATCCCTACCAGTCTAGCG
>CBIHNH010000020.1:0-12838 GCA_966211425.1 uncultured bacterium | reverse complement strand
AGCTTCTGCTGATGTTCAGCTTGAGCGGCCTTGCTGAACTTCGGGCGTAGCGGCCAAAAGCTGGTGCGTCCAAATACATAGAGCGTTGCTGGCAAAAACGTTAAGGCAGAAAGCATCGCCGTAGCGATACCTATCGCACCGACCGGACCGAGCGCAGAGTTTGACGCAAGGTCGCTCAGTAGCAGGCACATGAGACCGACGATAACTGTCCCGCCGCTAGCGAGGATTGGCTCCATGGAGTTCTTGAGAGTAACCCTTGTGGCCTGCCAGGTGTTGCGGTATTTATATAGCTCTTCGCGGTATCGTGCAACATACAGCAGGCTGTAGTCGGTGGCCGCACCTATAACCAAGATAAACAGAATCCCCTGCACCTGACCGTTGAGCTGAACTACATCTATCTTTGCAAGATTCCACACGATCAAGATCGCCGCGCTGAGTGCAAATACACTCGTCATCAGGACGATAACCGGCAGTAGCACTGAACGGTACACGACGATGAGTATCACAAAGACCACGGCAAGCGCGGTTAGCAACAATACACCGTCTATGCCTTCAAATGCCTTGTTCAGGTCACCCGAAAAACCCGCTGGTCCGGTTATTTTATAGTGGGTCCCAGCCAGATCTGCCCTGTTGAGATTTTCTCGAACCCGGTCCAACGACTCGGGGATAGACTCCTGGGTATCGACAGGCACGACGACAAATGCCGCCATTTTATCGTCTGCTATCACGGCAGGCGAAACATCCCCGACAACACCTTCGACTTTCTCGAGCCGCTCAGACTCACTGTTTAGTCTGTCGATACGCTGTTCAGTGAGCTGTTCCCGCTTCGACTCGAAAACAACGATAGCCGGTATGACTTTATCGTCGTTGAACTCGCGCACCTTTTCGGTAACTTCTACTGACTCAGAGCTTTTCGGTAGGAAAGCTACCAGATCAATCTCTGAGACCTCGCTGATACGTCCGAAGTACGGACCTCCGACACCAGCCGCAGCAAGCCAGACGGCAATGATGGCTGTCGGTAACAATATACGTAGCCACTTTTTGGAATCACTTGCGCCTTTTACTGCCATGTCCGCCTCCTCAGTATGATTTCTACTCTTCAGTTCAGTATAGTACTTCGGCTCTATCATCTCTCTTTTTTATATCAGTATTCCAGGCAAAACCCCTCAGTTATTTGGTTATCTGGCGAAATAGGGGATAATGAGTACATAATGATACGCCGTAGATGCGTATCTGAAAGGTGTGAGATGGCAAAAGGTCAAAACAAGCGAAAAGAAATTAAAAAGAAAAAACTCCCACAGGTTCTGTAATGAAGAGCTTTACCATAACCCAAGATGAAGTGGCTGCTCGACTGAACGAGCTTCTGGCCGACCCCAACATGATCACCCTTGACGCCTATTCTCCTGACACCGAATCGTTTCCCGACAACCGCATATCTTTTGTCGACCAACACCTGCGTTACCTAAGGACTCATAAAAATGTTGATCCTGCGAACTACCTCTCGAACCTCGAGCTCATGATCAAAAAGCGTTCGTAAGACTTACTCGCCAAGCTGTTTCGGATCAATCCGTAGAATCCGGTCGTCTTCTGGCGCCGGCGAGCCGCGTCCATCACGGTTCGACGTGCTGACGTAGAGTTTTCCGTCATGTGTCGTCACGGCACGAAGCCGCCCATATGTTTCACTAAGGTGCCGCGAGAGTGTCACGGTTTCACCGCTGATGACGGCCCGGTATAGTGCCTGGCCTCGTAGACCTGCAAAATATAGCGAGCCGTCATAGTACCCCAGACCGGCCGGCGCCCAGGTTTCGGTATCACCGGACTGCACTATCGGAGTTTTCATACCATCTCGGGTTTCATCACCGGTGATAACTGGCCAGCCATAGTTGGCTCCTTTTTCTATCAGGTTCAACTCATCGCGACCACTGTCGGCTCCCGATGGACCATGCTCAACAGACCACAGGCGCCCTTGCTTATCCCAGGCAATACCCTGAGGGTTACGGTGCCCGTAGCTCCAGGTAAGATTTCCGTACGGATTGTCAGCTGGAACCGACCCATCGTCGTTCATCCTCAGGATTTTACCGGCCAATGAGCTAGTATCTTGAGCGAGATCGGACCGTGCAGCATCGCCGGTTGTTGCATAGAGTTTTCCGTCGGGACCGAAAGCGATAGCGCCACCATTGTGGTTAGTTGCCGCCGGGATGTCGGCCATTATCGTGCGCTCAAAACCGAGACTATCACCCGACAGCACGTACTGATCGATCTGATTAGTTAGCTCTCCACCCTGATCGGTCGTAAAGTAAACATACAACCGGTTATTATCACGAAACTGCGGATGCACAGCGATACCGAGCAGTCCGCCCTCGCTCGTCTCGCGCACACCATCGATCGGATAAGTCTTGCCTGACTCACCGATGCGTTGAATCTGCCCGCTCCGTTCAGTAACTAGCATGGCACCATTTGGCAGAAACGTTATCGACCACGGGGTCGTTAGGCCTTGAGCGATGGTCTCGACCGCTTTTTCGTTGGTCGCAACCTCTCGAATACTGGACTCAGTTGGCTGGAAGAAAAAAGCCAGCAGTTGCTGCCTAAACGCAAAAAGCAAGCCGACGATGATAGCGATGACCGCGAGAGCACTAGCGAGGATGATCAAGAACTTCCGACTCATACGAGACCTCCGTTATACGCCTATTATCTCACAAAACTCTAGCGAGATTGTAGTGCATCGAGCGCGACGCCCATAGCGGCGAGTACGCGCCAGTCGCAGCTCGTATATGCTTCGTCTGTCATATGTAGTGTGTAGTGATCACGGAACAGTGTGGTTTTCTGATACTTACCGATAGCCTCTCTGCTATCGATCGAAGTGAAGACAAAGTGGTATTTCAAGAACGAGGTGGCGATCTCGATCAACTCTCCGATGAACGGAAGCCAACCGGCGAAACGGCGCAAGAAAGCCAGCACGGCGCTGCTCTCATTTACTTTGAACAAATCATTTCCGCTCGCGTCCATGACAATCCAGGTGCTATTCAACAGTGATTGCTTGAAATCTTTTCGGAACATACCGAGCAGTTGACCCTCGGCGCCTTCCACTAAATATCGGCCATGAACATCGAGGACTTTCTCGGCTCGGAAACTATAAACTACCGCTGTTTTTTGTTCGCCACCATAGAACTCTACCTTTTCCTTGAACGCCAGTCGTTTCTGCTGTGCGAACGCGATCATGTCTGCCTGTTCGCCTTTTTTACCAGACTCATAAACTTTGTACTGATTTGTAAACGCTGTGATCTTTTGTTCGATAAAGAGTCGTGGTTTCATAGTTATTCCTCATAACCATTACGTTTGAGTCTATTTTCGATCCGTACAACCGCACCGAGCGGTTGCTCATGAAATTTTACCGATATGCCTGCATGCTTGAGGCCAAGCTCAGGGTTTATGGTCTTGCCCATCCCTTTGTGATCAAACGGCAGATCAGGATGCAGCGCCTCAAACTGTTCGAGACTACGAACCGTAACCAGCTCAACATGTTCCAAACCTTCCGGATAAGGAGCGCCCTCTTTTGGCTGTGGTAGTTCGATACATGGGATCTGCCAACCACCAGCTCGCAGCGGCTCATCGCACTCAAACGTTGCGATCAAACGCCCCGACACCTCTGTTTCGCCGAGCAAGTGAGCAGCCTCACCAAGCTTTCGTTTCATTTCGTCATAGCGCTCATCAGTCTCGACTCGATAGCAGATATGATCCATCATCGCGAGCTCATCACGATCAATTCCACACTCAGTTAAACCACGGTTCACATTGTCAACGAAAGCCTCATAGCCACTGATAATATTCTGCATATTGCTATTATATACCGATCGTATAGTTAGTTTGTGTGGCGATTCACGCCAGCCAAAACCAGGATTGCAGCAATTACTTCACCTACATACGAAGAGTTTATGATTTGCATGCTGACTGCTAAAGCGATAAGCCCCAGGAAGGTCGCATACCTCACCTTGCCATCAAATTTATACTTCTGTAGCTCTATCTTCTTCATCGCTTGTGCCCACCCCGCCAGGTTCGCTTCTTGTATTATGTAGCAATTTTTGCGCCCTGTCGTCGATTGCTTTGATTTCCTCAGCAAACGCCCCGGTTAAAACGGCGAAGTCAAGCTCAGAAGGAAAGCCTATTTCTACTCCAGAGGGTAATTTACGAATAATCGTGTTAGTGGCTGATGATGGTTCTTTTTTCCGCTCAAAGGTCACCTCACCACTACTTGGAGCTTCCTCATTATCGATGCCCTCCTCGCTCCGTTCACCCATCGAATCTACGACATCCCCGTTCATCATACCTGCGTACCGCAGCGATTCAACAAACGCTAGCGCTGCTTGAGCGCTGGAGTTGGGGTTGATGCCATGGTTTACGGCTAGTATGTTACCCAGCGCTGCCGGTAGGTGTTTCCCCTCATAGTTTTGAATCAGTTCTCGATAAAGCTCGGGTTCTTTCACCGCTGTGCGAATCGCCTCTTGTTTATCCTCATCAGAGATTGGAAGAACGATATGCACCGCTAAGTCAGATAATGTATAGGTATCTTTTTTGCGCTCCAGAAGACCAAAATGCACCAGAGCAGCAATAGCGCGTGTAGCCACACCGCTCAGTGACTTATAGCCCATACCTTTAGCCATAGTCTCACGGTTAAAGTACACTCCATTACCAATATTTTTTTGTATAATTTCAGCTCTTTTTACTGCTGAGCTAAGGTCTATCGCTGGATAAGCTTTACTCCGAACACCTGCCATTTTATACCTCCAAACTTGAATTGATAGGTATATCTTAGTACAAAGTATAGTACAAGGTCAACAGTCTTTTTGATATAAAAATGGTTTAAGGTTTAATTACCTCTGTAAAATATCTACCTTTTTGCGCGTTTGTTCTGTCGTATCGCGCTCTCGAACCGTGACAGTATCATCTTCGAGTGTCTGGAAGTCGATCACTACACAGTACGGTGTACCAATCTCGTCTTGGCGACGGTAGCGCTTACCGATGTTGCCGTTGTCATCCCACATTACGTTGCCATGTTTGGCTTTCAAAGCTTTGTAGACTTCGCGGGCCTTCTCGACGAGCTCCGGCTTGTTCTTTAGCAGCGGGCTCACCGCATATTTTACCGGTGCGAGGTGTTCAGGCAGTTTCAGGAAGACACGCGCTTCACCGTTCACTTCATCCTCGGTGTACGCAGCCGTCAGTACGGCCATCAGTGCGCGTTCGACACCAAAGCTCGGCTCGATGACGTGAGGGATGAACTTTTCGTTCGTGCCCTTTATCTGGTATTCCATGTTTTTACCAGAGTTGTCGTGGATGTTCTTGAGATCAAAGTCTGTGCGGTAAGCGAGGCCCATCAGCTCTTCACGGCCGATAGGGAAATCAAACTCAAAGTCGATAGTACGTTTACTGTAGTGCGCGCGATCGTCTTCTGGCACTTCGAGCTCATGGATCATATCTGCCGGCAGCCCGAGTGCGTCGAACCATTTCTTGCACTGCTCTACCCAATGGTCAAATGCCTCCTGCCACTTGTCGGGATGTACGAAATACTCGATCTCCATCTGCTCAAACTCACGTGAACGAAACACGAAGTCACGTGGTGAAATCTCGTTACGGAACGCTTTGCCCTGTTGGGCGATACCGAACGGTAGGTCGGGGTAAAAAACATCGACGACGTTCTTGTAGTTCGTAAATATACCCTGGGCAGTTTCAGGGCGGAGGTAGGACTCTGCGCTCTGTTCATAGAGCATAGCGGCATCAAAGTTATTGTCTTTTCGAAGTTTGAATCTGGTACCTTCTACTTCGTTTCCGTCTTTATCTATAGCAACTAATTCACCGGTCATATAATCACCAAGTTGCGCTTTTGCTGCGCCCCACTTAGGGCCAACAACGGTTTTAAACATCATATTAAACTGTACGGGCTCACCAAATGTTCCGGTTTTGCCACACGTCGGGCATTTGTTAGGATCGTCGAGTTTGTCGGCGCGGTGGCGGGCGTTGCAGTTGCTGCACTCAACGAGCGGGTCGGTAAACGTATCAACGTGACCGCTGGCCTGCCAGACCTTTTGGTTCATCAGGATACTGGCATCAACACCATACATGTCATCACGTTCCTCGACAAACATCTGCCACCACAGGTCGGTGATATTACGCTTGAGCGCGGTTCCGAGTGGGCCGTAGTCCCAGGTACCGCTGAGGCCCCCATACACGTCTGAACCAGGAAATATAAAGCCGCGCCGCTTGGCTAGACTCACAATGTCTTCTAACTTTGTCGCTTTCGTCATATTGGTTGTCAGTATAGCAGATTCTTCTCTGTTAGCACATCGATATATCCGATAATAGATCATTGACAAAAATCCTGTTTGCTTATACTATAGCTCGACGATCATATCCGTACATTACATGAACTTTGATTGGTGGTGAACGCCGTGGTTATCGCACAGTCGTCGAATGGCCTGCTCAACACCCTGCTCGCGATCGAAAACCGTCTTCGTCGCACGCGCGACACGGACAGTATCCGGCGGATGCAGTCTCAACTGGAGGAATCCAGGAAAGTGCACTGGGACCAGGCCACACCTGTGGTTCGAGCTCGGTATCGCTTGTTGCACGGTGCCCTGCTCGCAAAAGCAGCACGCAACAACCCGTCCGACTGGATTGGTTCGTCATCCGAAAAGCTGCAGGATGCACTGGTGGAATTCCAACAGTGTCTGGAGATCATCAGTAGTGAAGCCTTCTCATCAGGCCAAGTTACTGAACTCCGTCAGATGATGCAAGCCTGCACCTACGAGGCACACGTTGTCAGCAGCGTGCTCCGCGTCTGGGGTGAAGACCCGAACATCATCTTCGGAACCGATGCGCTGAGTTCAGAGCAGAAGCGCAAGGAGCAGAACGCACGTCGCCATCGGCACATGCTCAAGAGCCTGTTCTGAGCCGTGTACGAATGATCACCCCCGCCCAGCCAAAGACAGTGCTGGGACGGGGGATTTTTTCATTCTATTGTAAGTTTATAGTTTTTATGTTAAAATAGTCTATTGTGCACAGTCGTATATGCGAGCTGTGAGTACCCTAGATCTAAGGAGTAAGTAATTGCCACGTCCCCGGTACACCAGTCTGAAACGCATCAAGCGTCAGATTGCCGCGGGTGATCTGGAGTGCGCCTATCAGGCCTTGCTTGGTAAACATGACGCGCTACTCATGACGCTCCGCCACACCCGTTCTCCTGAGGAGCGTATAGAGGTTAAATACCGCCTGACGCTCGTTGAGACCAAGCTGGCCGTCACGGCCAGCCTCAAGGGAGAGCATGATGCGGCCGATGGGTGGTTCCGCAGGGCACGTGAGCATTTCATGGCCTTCGACCCCGTCACCCACGAGCGCATGGATCGAGAAGAGGCGGCGCACCTGATCCGTAAGGGTGAGGTCTACGACGCACTCGATCTGTTCTCCGGCGCCGAACGAGCATTTCGCACGATACTGAGGTTTCGGAAATCATCACTCCCCGAAACCAGAGTTGAACTTGAGCATGCAATCACCCTCAGCTGCAAGGCTGAAGCCGAGCTCCTGCTCAATCCACACAGCATCGAAGCGCGGACCATGCTCGAACAGGCACAGGCAACACTTCGTACGGGCAACAAGCGTCGCTACGAGCTCGACAACCTGATGCGGTTGATCACGTTCGCAGGTCTCTTTGAACGGCGGCGTGCCCTGTATATCGCGCGCGCCACCTGGATCAATGAAACGGTCGTTCACAACCCAGTGATACGCCTTACGCTCCTAGACGCCGCGTGCGGACCATTCCCGGTCAAATCGCTCGCACAACACATGGGAATCGCTCGCGACTGAGCACCACCTCGCCATAGCCAATGGCGAGGTTTTCTCTTTTTAGTGAGCAAAACTCCGTTCAGCCAGCCACAAACATTCACTGATCAGTTCGTTTATTCCACGGACATGCTGAGCAACATGCGGAGGTTGCGCACTGAGGAGACGGAGTAGTTTGATATGCTCGGTCGTGAACCTACCTTGTTCGTGGTACACGAAAGACATCGAATCATCCGAAAAATTATACTGACTTTCTTCGACCAGTTTCATACCGTTTTCATCAGTTGCGAGGTTGAGCCCAACCCCGAGTAAGATCGCCAGTTGCAGCCAAAACCATGTCTCGGTAATCTTGTCGTTTATTTCGTGGTTATCGAGTGAGGCGAGCACCGTTGCCAGCAGTTCAAAAAACGCCGGATCAGCAACGGCCTCTGCCGCCATACTGACCTGTTTGATAGCTTCGTAACCGAACTGAAGCCGGTCGTATTCCTCCATGATATGCGAATAAAACGTGTCGAGCCGTGAGCTCGTCAGCGTCCCCATATCGCCCTTTCCAGGTATGATCGAAACATCGCAGATAGCGAACAGCTCGATGCCACCGGCGAGTTTACTTTTTTCACGTCGAACACCTTTGGCGATAACGCTCACCTTGCCATGAGACGGCGTCAGTAGCTGTAGAATGCGATCAGCCTCGGCGTAATTTGTGCGTCGGAGGACAATAGCCTTGGTTCGGATCGGTTTCACCGTTCGGTTCCTCGCTCCTCTGGTAAATGCGTTTCAACCAACAACAAGAGCTGATCGGGCGTCATCGTCGTCTTGTCGAGAACTTCGACGATACCATAGCTTTTTAGATCGGCCTTTGACAGCGAGTGCGTACCGAGTGACGTGCAGACGATAACCGGAATTGCCGCCGTATCAGGATACGACTGCAGTTCATGGAATAACGTCAGCGTAGTGTGGTCACCGAGCAGGATGTCGGCGATGATCAGGACGGGGTTGTTGGCGTTGATCCATTCCATCGCTTCCTGCGCAGTACTGAACTGTGTGACATCATGGCCGCGCGAGCTCAGTGTTACCAGGAGACTATCGGCCAGCCATTGGTCGTCTTCGATAAGGACTATCGGGTGAGCGTGGGTCATAGGAGTGATAACTGTCCCGAGATTGGTACATGGAGCGAAAAGGTCATGCCGCCGCGCCGATGCCTCGTTACGCTGATAGTCGAGGCCATTGCCCGGGCGAAACTGCCAGCAATCCAGAGGCCGAGACCACTACTGTTTGGGCGGACACCGAGCGGCTGTGGCGCAACGCCGAGTCGGCTATCGAGTTCACGAAATGCCCGAGCGTCGATCGTCGGGCCGCTGTCACGAACCGAAAACACGACCGAGTCTTTGGTGCGTTTTGCACTGAGTTTGACGGCAGAGCCGCCAGGATTATGCGACAGCGCATTATCGCAAAGGCCCATCAGTACGGCCGGCAACAACTCACGGTGCGCAACGACGAGAAGTGATTTCTTCGGCACTTCGAGATCAACCTGCTGAGACATTTGGTGCGCCAATGGTCTGATTTCGCTCGCGACTTCTTGCCAAACCGCATGGACTTGTAGCGGTTCGAGCGCAAAAAGTGCCTGGTCGAGACGACCGGTCTGGGTAATATTTTCAACTAACCGAAGAGCGCGCTCTGAAGTCAGTTTGATACGCTCCTGAACGATTTGCTGCTCAGGCGTAAGTTCACCTACTGTCTCGAGCTGGTAAGCCAGTTGTCGTACCAGCACGAGCGGCGATTTTAACTCGTGAGCTGCGGCAACCACAGAAGGAACCGAGAGATTGCCCCACTCACCCGTTTCCGATGATTGAAAAGCCCTCATAACATCTTTAGTGTATCACGGTGAATCGCGGAATGCGTGTGAGATGTGTTACGGATTGAAATCGAGTGACTTGAGGATGACGTTGTCAAAGTCTGGCTTGAACGTATTTGCATCCGACGCCACTATGAGAGATTTGTCGCGAACCTTAAACACAACTGCCGTTCCGGTTCGCTGTTTACTGAACTCTCCGTCGAGGCGAATACCGGTGAAGTTGTTGATGGTGATCGGAGAACTTTTTAGCGCGCCCTTCTTGACCGCACTCTCGAAGCTCTTCAGTGTACTTTCGTATTCCGTGTTGCTGATCGTGACTCTGGTAGCATACGGCTGGTCATTTGCGACGGTCGGCACGATATGAGGATTGAAATAGGCTTCATAGTCACCGCTTCCCCCGTCCTTTGCCACATAGACGCTCCATGTTTTCGGATAATCAAAACTGACATGACCCAGGTCATCCGGGCCGTTGAACTTGGTGAACGGTTGTTTTTCGCGTTCAACGAACTGTTTTTCGAGCTCCTTAGTCTGAGCAGACTTCGCCGCAGTGACTGCAGCAGTGACTTTGGTGTCGACGTTATTTTTATGGTCTTGATAGCTCGTAAATGCCCAAACACTAAAGCCTGCGAGTCCTGCCGAGAGCAGTGCGAGCAGGATAGAGGCGATGAGAAGCGGGTTGGCTTGTCCGGACTCAGAAAAACGATGTTTCATACTGCCTGTAACTATACGGGTTGGGTAGCGGCTCTGTAAAGGCTTATGGTAAATGTACTGATTTTAGGACGGTTTTATACGGTAGAGCACGTAGCCGTTCTGCTCGCGCTCACGAGCTCGCCCAGGTAGCTCTACCCCGTAACTGATGAGGAGAATATCTCGTTCGAGACGTGTCGCCTCCGACCGAAGCTTGCGCTCAAGTTTATCCATAAATGGACTCGCCAGAAACACGAACACGACCGCAGTCTTATCAGGCAATTCGCTTCGCCAAAAATCCCGACACACCACCCGTGCACGGCCACCGTACCGACGTAGTGTCCACCACGAATACACCGCCAGAAACGGATTCAGCTCATAACCGAGTGCGTCAACCCCTCTGTCTGCCGCTGCCGAAAGCACCCGCCCATCTCCCGATCCGAGATCAACGATCATCTCGCCAGCTCGAAACCGATGTAGCTCAAAGATCGTCCCTATATCCCGCTGATGGGTCGGCACGTAGGGTGCACCTCGTAGCACGATCAGGAAAAAGCTAGCGAAGAGCGTTAACCCGATAACCCACAGCAGCGCGGTCATTCTTTATCAAATCGCTCTTTGAGAACGGTGATCTTTGTCTTAAGTTCTTTTAGCTGATCCTCGACGTCCTCTGCTAGCTTGCTTCCCTTTTCGAACTGCGCGAGTGCGTCCTCAACGCTGAGGTCGTCACGGTCAAACGCTGCCACGATCTGCGATAACTCATCTAACTTTTCACGAATGTTTTTGCTCGACATGATTCACTCCTGCTTTTACTATATATTTTTCCGTCTCGATCCTGAGCTCGTCCCCGACCTTGGGCGCCGTTCTCTGCACGCCTCCGTCTGTGTCGAAAACTAACGCATAACCACGACGCAGCGCCATACGGGGATCTAGCTGCTGTAGTACCGTCGCCAGCATAGCGAAGCGATCCTTTGTCCGTTCATACGACAACATCACACCCTGCAGTAACCGGCTACGCTGGTCCTCGAGTTGCTTTGTGTGCTGTGAATAGATGCTGCTGGTTGCGCCAACCATGCTCAGCACGCCCTGGCGAACGCGTTCGACGATCTCCTGTTTGTCCGGGACCACTATCTGGGCTGCATTGCTTGGTGTTGCAGCCCGTACATCTGCCGCCATATCAGCTAGGCTAACATCGGCTTCATGACCGACGCCGACAATCGTCGGGATACGGCTCGCTGCGATCGCCCGCACCAACGGTTCGTCGTTAAATGCCGCCAGATCGTCGGCGCTACCACCACCGCGGATGATAGCGATGGCTTCAACCGGCTCGGCCATCTGGTTGAAGTGCTCTAGTGCCCGTACTATCTGACGCGGCGCATCCATGCCCTGCACCTGCGTATGCGCGACAACCACTTTAATGTCACCCCACCGCTCGGAAAGTATTTTTATAAAATCACCATACCCAGCTGCTGCGGTTGAGCTGATCACGCCGATCCGCGCCGGCATCACCGGCAAGACACGCTTGCGCTCAGGCGCGAACAGGCCTTCCTTTTCCAGCTTTGCCCGAAGCAGCTCAAACGCGCGCTTCAGGCTACCTTCGCCGATTGGCTGCACGTCGCGTATCGTCAGACTGAACTTTCCCCACGGTGTAAGTTTTGGCTGCGCAACCACCCGAACGCGCATGCCGTCCTCCAATTGCGTGCGGAGCTGGTAGACTGACATAAAACAACCGAGCGTACCGCTATCATCTTTGATATCGAAAAAGACATACTTGCCTTGGTTAACCTTAAAACTGGCGACTTCGCCTTCAACGACGATCGTTGGATAGGCGTACTCGAGCGTTTGGTTGATGAGAGCTATCGCATCTGAAACGCTAATCGGGCTAGACTCCATCGGGGCACTCCCGCCTATACGACACTGTTTGCTCCGTATTTTCTGAGGGCAAGATGATAAAATACGTAGCCAGAACTGATCGTCAGAAGGATGAGTATCATCCGAGCCAAGAGCACTCCGGCGATAACCGTTGCTCCCATGATCCCTGCGCTCGTCAGCATCAGCACCATGACCGCCTCATAGCCCCCAGCGCCTCCCGGGGTGATCATAAAGACACCAACGATCGAGGCCACACCGATCGCTAGCAGGATTGCCGCTGGGTTAACGATGGCTCCAAGCGCCAAAAAGGTAAAGAAGAACAGACTAACTTCGGTCACGTTAAACACAACGCCCCACAAAAACGGCCTGATCAGCAGTCGCGGTTCACGCTTTAACGCTCGGTAGTCATCCTGCAACTCATCAAAGAAATGTTTGACCGCTGAGGCGCTAAGGAAGTCTGACTTGCGCCGTAGAACCCTCCGGCCAAAGCCGTTAACCAGGCGCGAGATACCACGCGAAACGCGCTCCATGCGCCGTTCGCTGTCGAGGATAAACCAGAGCAGCATAGTGCCGATAATAATAGTTGAGACCAAACCTGATGTC
>CBIHNH010000019.1:0-13585 GCA_966211425.1 uncultured bacterium | reverse complement strand
TGTTGTTCCTTCAGGTTACCGATGTGGGCGTGGTACTCCGACTCTTTAGCCTGTGTAGCGGCTAGCAGTCGTTGCTGTTCCTGCTCTTTAGCCGCCAACTGGTCTCGTTGAACCGTTTGTTCAGCGAGAACTACTTCAACCTCTTTGCGCTGCTCAGAGAGCTCTAGTTTGAGCTTTTTGACGATAGAGATAGCATTTTCAATCTGTTCCTGGACAGAAGTTCGATACTCTTGCCGGTCGATAAAGTCACCGATGCTTGGACTACCAGCTAGCAACTCGATCGGAGAGGTTGAGCTCTCAACCGAAAGATCAGACACCGTCGAAGACAGTACTCGTTGCTGTTTCTCGAGCTTTTTCTGGTTTTCCTCGATCTTTGCTGTCAGTTGATCGTATTTTGCCTGTGAGAGGTCGATCTGCATCTGGAGAGCATTCTTTTCAGACGCAAGGATACTGAGCGCGTTCTGCAATGTATCGGCTTCGCCTTGCAATCGGTTGGCCTCTGCCTGTGCGCTATCGATCTGACTCTGGAGGTTGGCGATCTTATCATTTAAACTCTCAGCAGAAGCCGGTGCGAGTGGCAACAAAGCAACACCGACAAGAGCCACGAGGATGAGCGCGCGGCTGAGATACTGCTTGAAGTGGTTAGTGGTGGACCTTTTCATAGCGATTACTCCTAACGTAACACGGGAACCAGCGCCCGTCAAGGCGCTTATGGTTTCCCCTGCTTACTTATACTTTTAGATACCTACGAACTGCCAGTCGCGAAGACAGAATACCGATAGTTGAGCCGATGATAATCATAACAACCAGGACAATTGGGGCAAACAGCGTGAAGTTGCTGAGCGTTGGGCCGATAGCGATGCCATAGCTTGAGAGTGGTTTCTCTACGGAGAATAGTAACGTATAGCCAAGGCCGGTCGCGAGTAGTGCTGCGATAAATCCATACATGACCGCTTCGACGACGAATGGACCACGGATAAAGTTCTTGTCGGCACCGATGAGCTTCATCATCTGGATTTCTTCTTTGCGGTTAAAGATGGCCATACGGATCGTGTTAAAGATGATCAGCATCGAGATGGCGACAAACACCGCTGCGGCAGCCAGTCCGCCGCGCTCGGCAAACGAAGTCCAGCGCGAGATCGTCTCGATGACTTTCTTTTTCTCACCACTGAAACTTGGCGCGCGTTTCGGATCAGGATGGAGCGCGTTTTTAACAGTTTCATCGTTTGCAACCAAGTCAGCCAGCGAACTGGTGTCGTTCGGATCCTCAACGATGACGCGAAGACTTGGGAAAAATGGCGTCACCGGAAGTTCCGAGATCGCTTGCAGCTGTTCAGCGGACGGTGCATTCTGCTCGATATAGGTGTCTTTTGCCTCAGCGATATTTATGTAGCGCACACTGACGACATTGTCGGTTTCTTCAAACTCTTTGATGACTTTTTTTACCTCTGTATCGTTGATGTCGTTACGCAGGTAAACTGAGATATCAACCTTTTGTTTAATCTCGTCAACGGTGTTCGATAGCGCCTGGCGCGAGATGAACGTCATAAAGATAATAAGGAGCGTGATCGTCATCACTGCCGTAGCGGCGGTTGTTAGCCAGGCATTACGGGTAAAGTTGTTAGCGCCGTAGCGGATCATACGAAGCCACGTCAACCATCGGCGACGAAAGCGTTGTTTGCCACCAAGTTTTGCCTTGGTGTCTCGTTGTGCGGTGGCCATTATTGCTGATACCTTCCCTGCGCTTGGTCAGAGGTTATCTTTCCATGATCGATCGTGATAACCCGACGTTTCAGGCGGTTTACGATCTCGACGTTGTGGGTCGTCAACAGAACCGTCGTGCCGTAGCGGTTAATCTTTTCCAACAAACGAACGATATCCCAACTATGCTTTGGGTCGAGGTTACCGGTCGGCTCATCGGCAATCAATATCTTTGGTTGGCGGACAACTGCACGAGCGATTGCGACACGTTGGCGCTCACCACCGGAGAGTTGGTGTGGGAATTTCTTTTCCTTGCCCGTCAAACCAACCAGCTCAATCACCTTCGGTACAGTCGAACGGATCTCGCGGTTCGTCATACCGGCAATCTCGAGCGCAAAGGCAACATTCTCAAAAACCGTGCGTTGTGGCAAAAGTTTGAAATCCTGAAAGACGACGCCGATCTTGCGACGCAGTAGCGGCACATGCTTGTCCTTGAGTGTGTCGTAGTCGATGCCGCCAACGACGATTTTGCCACTGGTTGGCTTTTCCTCTCGGGTCAGGAGTTTAAGCAGCGTTGATTTACCGGCACCGGAGGTACCAACGATGATAACGAACTCTTTGGGTTCGATATGCAAACTGATCCGGTTCAGCGCCGGACTACCCTCTTTCCCATAGGTTTTTGTGACTCGATCAAGTAGGATCATTACTTATAGTATTTTACCATAAACGCGACTGAACTACCCCGTTCTATAGCCAGATAATTATGTAGTTTTTCCACTGTCGCCGGATGTATGCTCTAGATACGCGTCCATAAAACCATCGAGCTTACCATCAAGCACGCCGCTCGCGTCTCGATCCTCATGTTTGGTGCGAGTGTCTTTGACCATCGTGTACGGATGCAGAACATAGTTGCGAATCTGATTTCCCCAGCTAGCCGACTCACCGGCCCGGAGATCAGACAACGTTTCCGCATGCTGTTCTGCTAACATCTGAGCCAGCTTTGAGCGCAGGATCTTCATAGCCGTCTCGCGGTTCTGGAGTTGAGAGCGCTCGTTCTGGATAGCGACAACCGTATTTGTTGGAATATGGGTTATGCGCACTGCAGAATCAGTCGTATTGACCGACTGTCCGCCATGACCACCAGCCCGGTAAACATCGATCTTGAGGTCTTTGTCGTCGATTACGACCTCGTCAGGCGCATCTATCTCTGGCATCACCTCGACGAGAGCAAAACTTGTTTGGCGAAGATTGTCGCTGTTAAATGGGCTCAGACGAACGAGACGATGAACGCCATGCTCGCTCCTGAGCTTGCCATAAGCAAACGGACCGGAAACGGCATAGGTGGCACTCTTGATACCTGCCTCGTCAGCAGTCGAACGCTCGACTAGCTCTGTTTTGAATGCAGCCTTTTCCGTCCACCTGAGGTACATACGCTCCAGCATTTCCGTCCAGTCCTGTGCATCCGTACCGCCGGCACCGGCGCTTAGTTTGAGGATGGCAGCATGATCATCGTATTCACCCTGGAACATGAGATCTTTTTTGAGCCGAGCGTACTCCGTCTTGAGCTGATCCACCTGCGCACTCAGCTCTGCGACGATGGAGCTATCGCCTAGCTCAAGCAGCTCAGCACCATCGGATACCTGGGCTCTGAGCAGCTGCCACGGCTCGAGAAGTTGTCGGAGCGCTGCCGCTTGCTTCGTTACAGCTTCAGCATGCGTCGGATCACGCCACAGGTCCGGATCAGCAAGCTGGCTCTCGAGCGTCCCTAGCTCGGCCTGCTTTGCCTCCAGATTCAACCGTTCGAAGGCTTGCGATAGTCCCGCTTCGAGTTCAATGAGGTCTTGCTTGAGTGGCTGCACTACGAAAGAACCCCTTGAATGGTGGCGTAAACGCGGGAAGTCTGGGCAGTTTTGGCTGCGCAAAACGCTTGATTTTGAACAAAAAATGTGTTCTCTTTACCATAAACATGAGCACCATCGGAGCTATCGTAGCGCCCGTTACGAGCCTTGTCTTCGACGCCGTAACTAATGATCGCTACTTTCATAATGAGTCTATTTTACCGCGTCTCTTCAAACAGCGTAGCCAGTTTTGCATGCAGCCGATCGAGCAATGCTTTGTCACCGCTTCCGACCCCACCGAGCAACCAACAGTTGGCATCGATAAACTCACGTGCTGTTTCCATGATGCGTCGTTTGGTGACGGCGTTAATCGCAGCTGGCCGATGGTCATAGTCGTCGATGTGACCATCAAAGAAATATCGATCAGCGTACCAACGGTTGATCTGGCCGACTGTTTGTGCGCCCATCTGGTGGCGGCCGATACCGTACTGCTTGGCAAGTTCGATCTCCTCTTCGCTGATATCGCCGTCCAGGACGGCTTTGACTTCACGCACGATGATGTCAAACAGCGGCTCGATAGTATCGAGGTTCACCTCGGCGCCGAAATCCCAGCTGCTTGCGTGTTCGTTCGCACTGGTTTCAGAAAAAATACCGTACGCGAGACCGGCTTTTCGGGCCGCACCAAAGATACGTGAGTGCATCGTACCGGTCAGGATGTGGTTAATCGAGCTCATAGCATCAAGCTCGCTATCGCTCAGTCGACGTGGGACGACCATTGACCAGCCAAATGTCATATTGCTCGACTCCTTGCGTCGGATCATAAACGGATCGGCTCGGTGCACCTCATCAACTGGGATACTCAGACGGTCACCTCGAGGCAGATTCCAGCTCTCGAGCATTTCGATAATACGTTTTTTGCGACGGTACATACGTCCCGCTACGATAAAGCGCATATTTTCACTGGTGTGGGTTCGGTTGTAGTGTTCGCGGATGTCTCGCAGCGTGACGTTCGAAATCGTCTTTATAGCTTCTGGGTAGGTTAGTGTCGCTTCACCGAGAACCTGTTGCATTTTTGGCCATAACAGGCGCGGGTGCTTGTTCAGGTAGCCGTTGAGTTCGTTTCGGACGTTACCGGCTTCAGCTCTCAGCTCTTCCTCGTTAAAGCGTGGCCTGGTAATCGCAGTCTGCTTGAGTTCAAGAATGCGCTCCCACTCAAAATCCGCGCAGTCGCTAAGATACACCATGCTGTGATCAGAAGTGTAGGCATTATGGTAGGCACCGTTTTTCGTAAACTCTGCTTCATAGTCATGGCCATCCTTGAACTCGGCGTTCGCGCCAAAAGCCATATGCTCCATGATGTGAGCAGCCTGCTCAATGTCAGCATGTTTGACAAAACGGTTTCCAGCTCGGAAATGGAACTGAAAGCTCATAACCGTAGCTCCTGGGATGTCGATTAACAGTCCCCGAGCGCCGTTTTTGAGGGTAAGTTCATGTACTGTATGTTTCATACTCTGATGACCCCTAGTGCCGTTTGCGTGCCGCTTTTGCGCTCTTGCGTTTCTTTTTAGCAGCTGCCTTTTTCTTGGCTGTCTTAGTTGGCGCTTTCTTTACTTTGAATTCATCTTCGTTATGTATAGTCGGCAGACCAGCCTCGTTTACGCCGCGCTCGACTGAGCTCTTCGCCGCAGCCGTCAGTTCTGAGTCATAGACATCATCCCCAGGGACTGAAGCAACCGCTTCGTGTTTATGGATACGGAACAAGGCTCGCAGCACTTCATCGCGGAGTGTTCCCTGTAGCCCTTCGAAGAGTTTTTGGGACTCTTGACGGTACTCGACGAGCGGGTCACGCTGTCCGACGCTGCGCCAGTGGATTCCTTCACGTAGGTGCTGCATGTTTTCGAGGTGCTGCATCCAGAGAAGGTCGAGAATCTGGAGGTAAATCTGTCGCTCGACGCCACGGATGACTTCCGTACCGAGCTCTTTCTCTTTGGCGGTGTAGAGCTTTGCGGACGCCTTTAGGGCGAGCTCAAAACGGGTTTTATCACGCTTTTCAGCGCCAATCTTTTTGATGACATCTGATTTGAGAGGAATAATCGCCTCAAACTCATCTGCGAACTTCGGGTTGTTTTTTCCTGGCAAGATCGTAATGTCACGAAGCTTGGCCTCGAGTAGCCGCTCAATCTCAGGTTTGATGTTTTCACCATCAAGGATATCGCGACGAATTTTGTAGACCACTTTACGGTGACGGTTGATGACGTTGTCATACTGGACGACGTTCTTTCGTGTGTCGTAGTTATAACCTTCGACACGCTTCTGGGCCGATTCGAGTGTCTTGCTGACCGCACGGTTCTCGATCGGAGTTTCGTCATCAACACCGAGACGATCCATCAATGAGGCGATGCGCTCACCTTGGAAAATACGCATCAGGTCATCTTCGGTACTAACATAAAACTGGGTTGTTCCCGGGTCACCCTGGCGCCCACCACGTCCACGAAGCTGGTTATCGATACGACGAGCTTCGTGACGTTCAGAACCGAGCACAACCAAACCACCAAGCTCTTTTACTCCTTCGCCGAGGACGATATCCGTACCACGACCAGCGATGTTGGTCGCCAGTGTAACTGCACCCTTTTGGCCGGCGCGGGCGACGATATCGGCCTCATGCTCGTTGTTTTTAGCGTTCAAAAGCTCGTGTTTGATACCGGCTTTTTTGAGCGCACGGCTAATCAGCTCGTTCTTTGCGATACTTGCGGAACCAATAAGCACCGGGCGACCTTCCTCTTGGAAGGCGCGGACGTCTTCGACGAGCGCCTTGATCTTGCCGGTTTCGGTTTTAAAGATCTTATCCTGACGGTCTGAACGAGCGAGCGGACGGTTTGACGGAATCTGGATAACGTCCAGGCCGTAGATCTGCTGAAACTCTTCAGCTTCTGTAAAACCGGTACCGGTCATGCCGCTCAGTTTGTTGTAGAGGCGGAAATAGTTCTGGAATGAGATAGTCGCGAGCGTTTGGCTTTCTTGCTGAATAGTTACGGCTTCTTTTGCTTCGATAGCCTGGTGTAGGCCCTCGTTGTAACGACGGCCATGCATCAAACGGCCGGTAAATTCATCAACGATGACAACTTCACCGTCAGTCGCAACGACGTAGTCCTTGTCGCGTCGGAAAAGCGTCTGAGCCTTGAGAGCCTGATCCATGTGATAGACCGAGCGGAAGTTGTCGGCGCCATAGAGGTTCTTGATACCGAGCATCTTTTCGATCTTGTCGACACCTTCTTCGGTCAAGCTAACGCTACGGCGTTTTTCATCGAGAACATAGTGCTCAGGCTTGAGGCTGGCGGCTACTTTGGCGAATTTCTGGTACAGGTCAGGATTTTCCATCGCTGGCGCACTGATGATAAGCGGCGTACGGGCTTCGTCGATCAGGATCGAGTCAACCTCGTCAACGATCGCAAAGTTCAGCTCGCGCTGACGTAGCAGGTCGGTATCGTTAACCATGTTGTCGCGCAGATAGTCAAAGCCAAACTCGTTGTTGGTACCATACGTGATATCGGCAGCGTAGGCTTCTTTACGACTGACTGGGCGCAACTTTTTCATACGAGGGTCACTGTGTAGCTCGTTGTCGTATTTTGCGTCGTAGATAAAGCTAGCATCGTTCACGATGACACCGGTCGTCAGTCCGAGATAGGCATAAAGTTCGCCCATCCAGCCAGCATCACGTTGCGCCAGATAATCGTTAACGGTAACAAGGTGAACGCCCTTGCCAGTCAGGGCATTGAGATACGTCGGTAGCGTTGCAACAAGCGTCTTACCTTCACCGGTCTTCATCTCTGCCACGTTACCTTCGTGAAGCGCTATACCACCGATCAGCTGAACATCGAAGTGACGCATACCGAGAGAGCGATCGCTTGCCTCGCGAACCAGCGCAAAGGCATCCGCCAAGACGTCGTCGAGCTCAGTTCCCTTTTTTTCCAGACGCTTTTTGAGCACCTCAGTCTGCTTTTTGAGCTCAGGTGTCTTCATGTCATGATATTTATCAGCCAGGTTATTGATTTCGACGACACGTTTTTTGAGTCGCTTTATGATACGTGCCTGTGGATCACCAAACACTTTCGTTAGTGCCTGTTTCATAGGTATTACTTTCCCCTCAATCTTTCTCAGTAATGAAACTCTATCCAGTATAGCCCTATATGGGGTGAAAAAAAAGCCCGACTAGAGCCAGTCGGGCTTTTTACGCTTCCCTCTGCTATCAGCTCTCAAACGTCGGTCGGTAGACGCGTCGCTTGATACGCCCCAGGATATCGTGTCTTCCGCGATGCTCCTTGCGGGTATCGTGATATTTTTTGAGTTGTGAGCGCAATTTCTCCTCGACAATATCGACGGCAGCCAGCATATTCATCGTCGAATCCTTGGCGGTAACGGTCACTTCGGGCAAATGCATGACGACGTCACACTCGTATTTGTTACCGTGAGCGCGGTTGACTTCTCTGAGTCTGATATCGACGGTGGCGGATTTGCGTGTGTGCCGGGAGAGATAGCGATCGAGCGAACCGATCTTTTTACGCACATAGCGTTTTGTCAGTTCGTCCGGAGTATAACGAACTCCAGTTACGTTGATGGTGTGGATCATACGTAGCCTCCTTATCGTTAGCTGTACTACTAGTATAGCAACTTTTCAGGTTTTAAATCTTAGAGAATCGAGCGACCAGAGAGGTATGGCTGCAGTACTTCTGGAACTCTGAGTGTACCATCGGAGTTTTGGTAGTGCTCGATAACGGCGACGAGCGAGCGCGCGAGGCTCACGGCTGTGCCATTGAGTGAATGCGCCATCGTGAGGCTGCCGTCGGCACGACGAATACGGATGTTGAGATTGCGCGTCTGAAAATCAGTGCAGTTGCTACAGCTCGTTAGCTCGCGGTAGATTCCATCAGCCGATGACCAGTACTCGATATCAAACTTCTTGGCAGCTGGCGCGCCTAGATCGCCCGCAGCAATATTGATGACATGGTACGGAATCCCCAGACTCTGCCATAGCTCCTCTTCGATGGCCAGAATACGTTCATGCATCTCATGACTTTGCTCTGGCGTCGTGAAGGCGTACATCTCGAGCTTGTTGAACTGGTGGACACGAAACAGGCCGCGGGTATGCTTGCCGTATGTGCCGGCTTCTTTGCGGTAGCATGGGCTGAGCGCTGCGTAGGTTAGCGGCAGCTTGGCTTCGTCGATGATTTCATCGGCATGGTAGCCGGTCAATGGGATCTCGGCCGTGGCGATCAACGATAAATCTTCGCCTTCGATCGCGTATTCATCAGACTGATCCGAGCTACGCGGCGCAAAACCGGTCCCGGTAAGGGTTCGTTGGTTAACGAGGTGTGGCACGCTCATATAGGTAAAGCCTTTTTTCGTCACAAAGTCGAGTGCATACTGCGTGATTGCATTCTCTAGTAGTGCGAGGTCACCCTTTAGGTAGTAAAACTTTGCGCCAGCGACCTTGGCTCCTCGCTCAAAATCAACCCAATCACGCTTTTGCGCAAACTCAAGATGGTCAACCGCACCAGTTGGCTGTTCGCCGACTCTTTTGATCTCGACACTATCAGCTTCGCCACCAAGCGGCACATCATCAAAGATAATGTTCGGTACGCCCATAAGTAGTTCAGACAGTTCACGTTCCGCGTTTGTCAGATACGACTCACGTTCGGCCAATTCGATCTTTATACGTTTGCCCTCATCGATCAACTCCTGTGTCGGCTTGCCGCCCTTCATCACCGCTGCGTTTTCGTTGCGGCGGGCACGGAGCTCATCGACGGTCGTTTGTAGCTCGCGGCGCGCATCGTCTGCCGTCAAGACAGCAGCGACATCGACGTCGTAGCCTTTCTCCCGGCTACTGTTCGCGACTAACTCTTGGTTTTCTCTGATAAAGCGGATATCTAACATGAGTGTTAGTATAGCAAACCATCAGAGGGTTATGCTTGCGAAAGTAAAGATAAACTCTTACAATAAGTGAAACGATTAAGTTTAAAAATGAAAACGACAAAAAAAGACCTAAAGGCACATCATCATCTTGCTATCGTCTCGATGCTTTGCTTTGGTGTCGTCTCGGTGTGGGCTTGGGGCACGATAGTCTTTGCTGCTGGCTCACAGCTCAACGTTCATATCGGTCCGCCTGATGCCTGCAGCAATATTACTGGCTACCAGTCAGCCGTCCCTGACGGCATGAACGTAGATGCATCGGGCAACTGCGCAACACCAACGCCACCACCCCAGGATGTTTGCGACAATATGCCTGGCGTACAAACCGCTATTCCAGCTGGTTACTACCCTCAAGTCTCTGGCGACTGCCTCCCGCAAACCCCCCCACCCCAGGATGTGTGCGACAACCTATCAGGCATCCAGTTTAGCGTCCCGAAGGGGTACTTGAGCGCCCCGGACGGCAACTGTGAGCCAAAGCCACTCGATGTTTGTACAAATATAGACGGTCCGCAGTTCCCAGTCCCGGACGGCATGGAGAGACAGGCTGATGGGACCTGCTTCACCCCAGTGCCCGTTGCA
This sequence comes from uncultured bacterium, assembly GCA_966211425.1. Classification (GTDB taxonomy): domain Bacteria; phylum Patescibacteriota; class Saccharimonadia; order Saccharimonadales; family Saccharimonadaceae; genus CBIHNH01. The sequence goes on along the minus strand of CBIHNH010000019.1, from coordinate 3,500 downwards.
CCCGTTGCGCCGGTTGCACCCACGCCCTCCGAGCCTACAGAAACACCAACCTCCTCAGGCGCTGGCCACAGCCTCTATATGTATACTGACCTGAAAAACGTTCCGGGGCCACTCGAGTCAGTGCTCATGCCAATCGTAAATGCCATTCCGGAAAACGTGAAAGATGTCTTACGCGCCACCCCACCGATCATTGCCAGGTCGTTTCCCTACGCCGTATTCGCGGTTCTTGGCGTTGCTTCAATAATCATCGCCGTTCAGGCACTGCTAGAGGCCCAAGCATCACGTCGCCTTGCTGCACTTTTGCGTCGTGAGAAAGATATTGCCGAAGAAAAGGATAGTTTCATCGCTTTGGCCTCGCACTACCTCCGAACACCCCTGACACTCATGTCGGGTAGCGTCTCAACAATAGTCGCTACCGAAGAAGTTGCGCCGGAAACAGTCATGCCGTTGCAGACGGCTCTTGGTAGTCTGGAGTCAAAGATTAGCACTATTCTCGCCGATATAGAAGCGAACACCGCCCTCCAATCCATTCATGCGCCCGCCAAAGATGCCGTGCAGCCGAGTTTTCTACGCTCCGCTTTTTTCTGGACGCCTATCGTTACCACGGTCATTATCGCGCTTCTCTCCAACTTCCTACTGGGTGTCGTGGGCAACATCGAGCTCGGCATAACTAACCTCTGGGCACAGGTCTTAGTTCTGGTCGCTGTCTCTGGCGTATTTTACGTTGCGATCAGAAACCGTTATATCAAGATTCATGAACGCGGCTACAGAGAATCCTTGATCGCTCACGAAAACGCCATCGACGAGGCCAGAAACGAGTTCATCGAACGAGCGCTGCTGACCCTGCGCTCCGGACTTGAGGTGATCGCTGGTCAAAAAGCGAGTATCGAAGGCACCCGCTCGAGCAGGTATTTTAATGAAGGCATGCAACGGTTTGAGAATATGCTCAAAAAGTTCAGTCTCCTCTCTCAGATTCAGACCGGTATTGTCGGTGTCGAGGAAAAGTTTGACCTCAAATCAGCCATCGATCTGCTGATCGAGTCCTACCAGCCAGAACTTGACGCTAGATCAATCACGGTCGTCAACCGAATCGCCTCGACGACGATCATCCAGCGGCGCTCATTGTTTGACTTTGTGTTCGGCTCATTGATCGATAACGCTATCAAGTTCAGCAATGAGGGAGGCACCATCCATATCGACTCCTCACCTCGCGAGAACAGTCTCGTCGTCAAGGTGGCTGACTACGGCCCAGCAATCCCCGAAGAAAAGATGTCACGGCTATTTAAGCCGTTTTCACGCGGCACTTCAACCATGGAGTTCAACTATGAAGGCCTCGGTTTCAGCCTCTTCTTGGATAAGATCATCATGGACTATGTCGGCGGTGAGATCAGCGCTACTTCCGGTATCGATGACCGCACGACCTTTACGGTCAAGACGCGTACCGCTTAGGCAGTCTCTCGATCTGGTCGCACACCGATATCAGACAGAGAGAAGCCATAGTCCTCTAGAGCGGTAACGGCGAGCTCCTTGTCACCTGTTTTATATTCATGAGCCACGGCGTCTAGGAACTCACCGTCTGTATCAAATAGTCGTCCATCGAACTCGTATGCTTGTCCCATTAGTTTCTCCTTGTTCGTCTTCATAGCATAGAACAGATATACGAACTTCGCTGAGAGTTATTTCACAGACACTGATGGCATGCTTATGGTAGCGTCGTCTCTACCAACCGCCGCCGCCTCCTCCGCCACCACCGCCGCCGGAGAACCCTCCGCCGCCCGATCCGCCCGAACCCGATGAGCTCGGCGAACTATAGATCGCAGCAGATGAGAAGCTACTCATCGCAGAACCAAACACAGCGGCGTTAAAGACGGTGTTTCCGCCATACCAATCAGGCTGACCACCGGACGCCTCATAGAGCGAACCGATTCGTTTGTTCCACTCCTTTTCCTGACCAAATAAAACCGCGTACGGGAGTACGCGTTCGTAAAGTTTCACCAACTGCTTTGGGTCAGACCCATCTACCGCAACGCCGACCTTTGCCGCCCCCTCTGGGCTCTGAAGCATTGCAATCCGTTCTGCTTCCGCGACCGAAATATACAGTTTGAGACCCTCGAGATACCGATAGAGATCAAGTCCTTTGTCTGTCAAAGGTCGAAGTACCTGAGCGGTACTAAAAGCAAGGATACTCGCAACCAAAAAGACCGGGTTTAGGAAAATCACCGCTGGCACCAGGAGCCACGCCCCGGCTTTCCTGAGTGTACTTCGTCGTGCTGGATCGACGTGACGGATACCGTAATCTTGCTCTACGAGCCGGTTCAGTTTATCTTCGTTGTCGATGGTTTTTTCATAAACACTCGAGTTGTTTTTGAGATCCTTCAGAGCCAGCTTTGAGCCGACCGTGGTCGTTGAAAAGATATCGGCCAGAATCTCCCGCTCTTCTGCTTTGAGATCGCTGATATCGCGAACGATTTCGATTTCGTATTCGGCAGCTCGGAACAGCGACTTCTCCTTTACCTGATATATCTTGAGATAATGCCGAACCGCCAAATCTAGCAGCTGAGCGCCAAACGCCGCTCGTAGGTTAGATACAATACTGGCTGAGGTACCGATACTTGCATCGGCCGGTGGTAGATATTGCGGAACGATGGTTCCGAGCTCGTTTCTTCGGTTCTGCCAGCGATGACCGACCGTTACTATCCAAACGATAGGGATCAACGCTATCGCGCCGAGCACAAACAGAGATGCTAGCCACCACTCGACCACCTTGTCGGCAAACGATTTTTCATAGGCACCGAACGTTCGTGGCTCAAAGCCGAGCGCGACAGTAACATTTTCACCGGCCATAAGATCGGTCGCCTGTACGCTAAACGTATTGTTGTTTCGTTCAATCTCACATGTAGCATTCGCGCCAAATCCACCCTCGTAACACGATACATCACCAGTGAACTTTGGCATCAGTCCAGGATCGGCATTCAACGTTACCGACAATCTCTCTATCGGAACGCGCCAATCAGCGCCGTTCGTATCCCAGTAGAACTCATCACTGTCTGTGCTGGAGAAATACCTGGTTACATCCCGCTGCGTATAGGTGATGACGAAGGTCTGCGCGCCGTGCAGGTACGTATCCGCGTCACCGATACGGAGCACAAGGTTGTCGTTGCTCGTCGAATCCTCGTAGTTCCAGTCACTACCGTCGGCTTTTTTGACTGACTCGATCTTGAGGCTTGTTTTATGCCCGTCGTAGGTTTTCGGTATTGCCCGCTCGATACCATGGTTCTGGTTAGACTCAGGAAACTCAGCCGTAATCGTCTCGACGGTTCTTAGAGTCGAACGCTGCTCATCATCGCGCCCAAGCGTGTACTCGATGTCGTAGTTGGTGATCGTAAAGTCGTTAACCGCCGCCCGCACTGGCGCCCCAAGTGTTACAAGTGCGACAGCCGTGAGGAGAACCAGTATATATTTCATACGCTTATTGTAGCAGTGAGGACTAAGAAGGTGCT
>CBIHNH010000018.1:0-13696 GCA_966211425.1 uncultured bacterium | reverse complement strand
GATCCGGCTACGAGCAACATGATGCAGTACCTTAGGAGCGTCACGTTCGCGCGCGCGGCTCGTATATCGCGTTTTTGTTCGGGACTGATCAGGTTGATCATCGCCAGATCTCTTTCGGTTGAACGTACGCAAGACCGGCTACCGATATGTATCGTGGCTTGAACTGACGGGCTGGCTGCGGGAGTTTTGCGAAATCGAGCCGTTGCCATGGACTGGCGACACGTGAGGCAAGGAATAGTTTTTCCGTAAAGTAATCACCGAGCCCCGGCATGCTAGAGCCGCCGCCGATGATAAGTACCTGTTCGAGTTTTCGAGCATCGGGAACACGCTCTTCGTAGTAACGCATGACTTTTTTAACTTCGGCTATCATCTTGTCGAGACTCGGAGCTGAGGCCTTTACGAGTTTCTTTTGCTGTGCACTGTGATTGAGGCCATGCAATACCTTTAACTGATGAGCTTGTTCGAGGGAAACCTTCAGCTGGGAAGAGATATCCAGTGTCAGGGTGTTGCCGCCGACTGCTATGCCTCCGGTAACTTTGATGACAGAGTCGAGTACGGCGACATCGGTGTTGGCTGCTCCAATATCGACGATGACTGTAGGCAGGTCACCTTGCTCGCTAACTTTGAGGAGTCGAGTAACTGCGTTCATGCTTGGCTCGACGACGATGGTACGCAGGCCTGCTCTAGCGGCGGCCTCGATACAGGTATCAACGATATGCTTGGGCGCGGCACACATATATGCAGTAATAGCCTTTTCTGTGCGTGAAGTGATCTCGTAGTCGATATAGAGCTGATCGACTGCAACTGGGATGTACTGTTCAGCCTCGAGACGCATAGTGTCGAGCAAATCACCCTTTACATCACCAGGAAGGCTTATGTTCCGAGTATAGGTGCGAGATGTGGGGATGCTCATGATGACATGATCGCTCGGCAACGTTCCGACCAGTTTTGAGCTCAGTAACACCTGAAGTTGCTCCGCAAGATAGCTACCGTCACCGTCAAGACTTTGCTGCATCTTAGAAGGGTCAACATCCAATGATCCGTACCCTAAAACTGTCCATTTTTGGCGGTTGATTGCCATGATTTTTAGACTAGTCTGGCTGATGTCGAGGCCGACAATCGGTTTGTCTTTATAAAAATAATTGCTCATGAATGCCCACGGTTTTGCTTACGCTTAAGTATAACGTATTAACAGAGGCTAGTACACTCGTTTGATATTCGTAGACCGCCAGGAGAGATCGAGCGGCACGGTCGACAGCGGAAACTCAGGGTTGAAAGCCAACTCAAATGTTGCGCCACTGTTGGAGGAAATATAGATATCCTTGCCAGAAATACCACCGAGCGATTTCACGCCGCTGTCAAACTTTGTTTGATCGAGACAGAGCATACCATTCGTTGCGATAAAATAAGCTTTTGGCGCGTAGAGGCTGATACTACCGTCTTTGCCGAGTCTGATCGCCGCCGAATTGCTCGGGCATTGCTTTGAGTCACTTAGAGACTGGCTGGTGCTATAAGATATAAAGATGATGTTTCCTGGTGAGCTACTGTCGATCTTTATGTTTTGAAAGTTCATTACCCCTTCGATAAACACGAACTTGGTAGTTCCGGCGTCAGGGTTGATGAAGGTCGGCGTGCAGTCCGAGGCCTTACAGAAGTGCGCACGGACATGGACGTGGTCCCGTATGACGTATGTCTTGCTGCCTAGGTTCAAGTCGGCTGGAGCCGAGCCGCTGCCGCCACAGGCTGAAGCCGATGCAGTGCCGGCCCCGGTATCGGGATAGTGCGTCTTGCGGCCATTCCCGGCACTAGGAATACTAACCGGTGATGCTGCAGACCAATCGGTGCAGTTGCCGTTTGTATATTCTCCGTTGCCGTCCGCGTTATTCATCTTATAACCCCATGGTATATAGGTAGAGGCGATCTTTTGGATAGTAGAGTCGTTTGCGATGATGTCAAAATCAGTATTGCTCGTGTTTCCAGGCGGTACGGCCATGCAGTTGCTGAATGCCATGCGTAGCTTTGCCTTCGTCCCGACAGGCAGATCAGAGCTGCGCGTCAAATCTCCGGAACCAGATAGCGAACAATTACCGCCATCGGGATACTTTCCTGCGATCGTGAGGTCGTTTATTGCGACTTCAGAGGTATTTTTATTGGCGCGGACGTATTCATTGACGAAAAGGCTCGTTGCTATAACGGCCTTCACGGATGACGCGATCTCAACGCTGTTACGACTGACGATAGACGAGGTAAACTCTGTGCTACTACGCTCGAGAGTAACCTGTAGTTTGTAGGTGAGTTTCGGAACTGTAGCGGTAGATGGCTGATAAACCCGACCAATACTCATTACTGATTTCTGGTTAGGGTCGGCGGTGTCGCTTATCGTTGCTTGGTAGGTAGCTCGATAGGTAGGGCTATCGGTGAATAGTAGCTTTTCAGTTCCTGACTCTGGGTAGGTGCCGGTCGATGAGTTCAGGTATGCAACTGCAGCGTCGGCGCCTGACTCAGCGGCATATTGTGCTTGGAGGAGAAAGATACGCTGGGCCGCACGAGTAATATTTGTCTGCGAAACAACCGAGAGGCTGAGCACCGTCATAGTGAGAAAGATCATAATAACCATGATGCTGACGATGATTGACCCTGATTGTTCTGATGTATTACGCATTTCGCAGAGCGATCCTTATGATTGTTGAGTTATAAATGGAGTTATTTGCGTCAGATTCGATAGTTTTCTCTACCTTTAGATCGAACTGAACAACCTCTACGTGAGGAAAATCAAGACCGTTGCAGCCTTCGTATGGCGGCGACTGGTTGCAGCCTATGGGGATATTTCCGTCGCAGTAAAAAACATCCGGGTCGCAGGAGCTTCGAAAGTCGATGTCCTCGCCTGATCGAGAAAAATACCGCATCTCGACGCTTTTGACGCCACTCAAGAGGACTTTATCTTTGGGGCAGGTCGAGGAAGCCGTCACGCAGCTTGTACGAGTTGTATTGTCAGGGGCTAAGGGGTTAGCTAGCGAACGGATTCTGAGCTCAGATGAAGGCCCGTCATGGTAGACGATGAACTCGTTTTGATAGGCATTCGTACCGTTCATGATGGCGGTTTTGTCAGCTCGAAGTGCATCCTGCGAATAGTAAACGATAGGCGTAACGCCGGTTGGTGAACCCTGTACTCCGGGTATCGTGTGGATCAGCTGCCAGCGAGTACCAGTTCCGTCGAGCGGATCAGGGACTAACGTATTGTTGTCCGGGATGCTGTTTTGGTTGAGCAGTCCGGTTGACATTCCGATATTTTGACGGAGATAATCAGAGACAGTGAGGCGGTCACCGTAGAAATTGCTTCGTGCTGTGAGGCTGGCTGCTTGTTTTAGATACTGATAGCCGATCGCAAAGATGACCATGCTGAGAACCGTCGTCATCGTGACGACGATGATCATCTCGACCAGAGTGAAACCGCTTTGTCGTTGTCTCATTGTTGGCCTATGCCGTTTCTGGAGATGAGGAGGCGAATCTTCCATGTGTCGCCTGATTTTGGCTCGACGGTTACATCGACGACTTTTGAGTCGGGAATGTTGTAGGCGGGGTCGGTGTTCGGCAGGTCAGAGGTTAAGACAGGGTCAGAGTTTGTCACATAGGTGATGTCGTTATTTCCCGCGGCTGTCTCTGCGTCAAAGGTATCGTTCGGGCTGCAGTTCGTAGATATGATCGACTCATACTGCATGGCTCGGTCGATTTCAGGGCAGCCACTGAGCGCTGCGTAGATCTCATTGAGCTCTCGAGCCCGCGCATAATCTTTGATTAGCCAGTCAAAAGCCAGCGCAACGCCTCCGATGATCATACCGAGCAGTGCGATCCCAACAATGATCTCGACGATACTGAAGCCGCTTTGCTGTGTTTTTTTCATAACGCTTACGCTTCAGTATAACAAAAGAGACCCGGTTGGGTCTCTTTTGTTACTACCTACGCGGTTACAACTAAACTAGTTAGTTGACTCGCGCTTGTAGACGTCAGTTGGCTCTTTGCCTTCCAAGAACGCGTAGACTGCGTAACCAGTACACTGTCCCGTCGCTGAGGTAGCGTCATCGCAACCAGACGGTGAGTAGTAGTAGTTGAAGTCTTCAGTACCGTGTGCGGTCGGAGGAGTCGCTACTCCTGCCGAAACAACCTGGGATCCTGCCGTTTGAGGATTTTTCGGATCAGCGAACGCCTTGAGGTCAATACGAATCTCTAGCGTGTCGCGAGTAGTGTCCGAGTTAAGACCAGCTACCGTTGGGTAGTAGCCTTTGTTGGCGTACCCAGCTTCGAGCTGACCGGCGATTGCGTTAATATCTGTTTTTCGTTCAGAGTCACGTGCTTTTTGCTGCACGCCAGAGAACGTTACGATTACCAGTGTCGCGAGGATACCGATAATCACGATGACGATCAAGAGTTCAACGATAGTGAAACCTGATTGTCTTTGCTTAAGTGAGACCATTGCCCACCCTCCTTAAGTAAAGTTATGTTTTTAACTGACACTCGAGGAGAGCTCGAGATATCTATCTGTCATTATAACCGTAAGGGCTATCGAGTCAATATTTTTACGAGCCGACGTTCTGGGAGAGGCTAGCGATCGGTCCCATAACGCTTGCGGCGACCAGGCCGACCATACCGCCCATGATAACGATCATGACCGGTTCTAGGATCGAACTGAGGCTGTCTATGATAGCGTCAACTTCTTCGTCGTAGAAATCAGCCACCTTGACGAGCACTATATCTGTTTGACCGGTCTCTTCACCGACGGCGAGCATCTGCGGTACGATGCCGGGAAAGAGTTGGTTGCCCTCAATCGCCTGAGACAGCTGTTTGCCGTTCACTACTTCCATAGCGGCCTGTTCGATAGCTTTGCGGTAGACATCGTTACCGACCGCGCGTGCGGTGACTCTGAGCGCCTCAACCACGCTGACGCCAGCGCCGATCAGGGCAGCAAAGGTGCGGGTAAAGCGAGCCACAGCGATCTTTGTGACCAGTGTCTTTAGGATAGGCACCTTGAGCACGAACGCATGGAGCTGGTATCTTCCAGCGGGTGTTTTTATGTAGCGCCTCAACGAAAATACTATCAGGAAGGTTCCGCCGAGCACGATATACCAAAAACTAGTCATAAAGCCGCTGAGGTCGAGCATTATCTGGGTGATGGCGGGCAGTTTTGCATCCTCGCCACCGAGGTCTTTTAGGATCTCTCCGATACGAGGGATGATAAAGATCATCAGACCCATAAAGGCACCGATGGTCAGTGTCAGTAGCACAATCGGGTATGTGGAGGCGCTTTTGATCTTTTTACGCATGCTGGCGTTCTTTTCCGTTTGGGTCGCGAGGCGTTTGAGAATCTCATCAACGATACCAGCGGCTTCACCAGCTCGGATCATATTTACGAATATATCGTTAAAAACATCTGGATGCTTCTGCATGGCTTCAGCGAGCGAAACACCGCCTTCAACGTCTTTTATCAGGTCACCGATAACTTCTTTTAGGGTCGGGTTCTCAACCTGGTCGTACATGGTATTGAGCGAGCGAAGCAAAGGTACACCTGCACTCACCATCGTGCTGAGCTGACGGGTAAAGAGGACAAGGTCAGATATCTTCACTTTGGGTTTGAAAAAGGTGATCGTACCTTTTTTTACCGTCGAGCTGAGCTCCATGCTGACTAGCTTTAGTTTTTGTTTGCCGATGAGCGATACGGCCGTGTTCTTGTCGGTCGCGCTGATGATACCGCTGACGGTCTTGCCGTTTGTGTCGACTGCTTGGTAGGAAAAGCTAGGCATAGGTTACTCGCGCGTCACCCTTAGGATCTCTTCGACGGAAGTTTGGCCACGTAGCGCCTTGATGAGCCCGTCAGTCTGCATGGTCATCATACCATCTTTTATCGCCTGGTCTTGGATGGCGTTGCTGGTTGCGTTCGCGACAATCAATCGCTGTATTTCATTTGTATTGGCGAGCGTCTCGTAGATGCCCATTCGCCCCCTAAAGCCGTTGTGATTGCACTCGTCGCATCCACCGTCTTTTGGGCGGTACAGCCGGGTGATCTCGGTCTCGGTGCTCGAGTGCTCCTTGCCGATATCCTCCCCGATGCCTTCGCTCGCCGCTTGCACTTCGAGATTATGAATCCGCCCCAGGTCACCCTGTTGGTCGAGTCCGAACATCTCCGAGATACTATCGAGTTCGGTTTTATCGGGCGTGTATGACTCTTTGCAGGTAGGGCACAGGCGACGTACGAGGCGTTGCCCGATAACGACCCGGACAGTACTTGCGATCAGGAATGGTTCGATGTTCATATCGAGAAGACGCGGTAGACAGGTGGCAGCATTGTTAGTGTGGAGGGTCGAGAAAACTAGGTGACCGGTAAGCGCTGCCTGAACACCCAGGTTGGCAGTTTCACCGTCACGAATCTCACCGACCATGATGATGTTTGGATCTTGGCGAAGCAGGGCGCGTAGCCCGGCTACGAAAGTCATTCCTGCAACCGGGTTGACCTGGGTTTGGTTAGCCCCAACGATCTTGTACTCCACTGGGTCCTCGACGGTAGAGATGTTGACGTCAGGCTTGTTGAGGATAGTGAGGGCACTAAACAGACTGGTCGATTTCCCTGAACCCGTTGGGCCAGTCACGAGGATCATGCCGTGAGGCTGCACGAGCGCTTCGTTGATAGACTTGAGCGAAAATCCCCAATACCCCAACTGCTGCAACGTAAGCGCCTTGTTGCTCTCGTCGAGGATACGCATAACCACTTTTTCACCCTCGGTGATAGGTAGTGTTGAGACACGCAGCGCGTATTTTTTTCCGGCAACGGTTATCTTGAAGCGACCGTCTTGCGGTACTCGGCGTTCATCGATCTTTAAGCTAGAGAGGATCTTTATGCGGCTGACAAGGGCACTCATGACATTTTTCGGTAAGCGGTTGGCTTCTTTGAGGACGCCGTCGATACGACAGCGAACCTGCAAGTAGTCGTCGCGTGGCTCGATATGGATATCGCTGGCGCCCATTCGGATGGCGTATTCGAGGATCAAGTTGACGGTCTGCGCAACAGGCGAGTCTTCGGCGATCTCTTCTTCGGAAACGGCGTCTTGTTTTTCGCTATTTTCCTCTTGGATGGCGATGACTTCGTCGAGTTCCTGCGCAACACCGTCGCGGTAATTTTCGAGCACCTGTAGGATATTTTCCTTGGTCGAGATGTAGAGCCGGTAGTTGGAGCCGATCTGTTTTTGGATAAAGTCCAGAGCTTGGACATCATCGGGATCCTCCATGGCGAGTAGTCTGGTTTGATCCTCTAGGCCAAAGACAACCGCGCTATACTGCCGAGCCATGCGCTCAGGCAAGAGATCGAGGTGCGCTTTGTTGACTTCCTTTGCGTTGATTTCGATGAATGGCAAATCTACATAGTCGGCATAGATCTGGGTTAACTCTTTGTCGGTTATGAGCTCGCGACTGATGGCAAGGGACTGCAGAGGGCGGTGGGTCTTTTCCTGTTCTTTGCGCAACTCCAAAAATTGCTCATCACTGAGCTTATCGTGTTCTGACAGTAGTCGAACTATCGTGTCGTCAGAAATCCTCATAGCTGATTATCAGTATACAGTACCTCTTATGCTTTTTTGACCATGAAAAAGAAAGTATAGTAGGGGCATATGACATCTGTAAAAAATGATGATGAGATGCGTGCGCTTGGTCGAAAGCTCGGCGAGAGATTGCGCGGTGGTGAGGTCATCGAGTTGATCGGTGATGTCGGCGCAGGCAAAACGACGCTCGTCAAAGGCATCGGTGTTGGTCTTGCCGTCGATGATGATGTGCAAAGTCCAAGTTTTACGATCAGCCGCGTTTACCAGGTGCGTGATGGCCTCGAGTTGCATCATTATGATTTTTATCGTTTGAGCGACGCGGGCGTTATGCAGTACGAGTTGGCCGAGTCAGCCGATGATGCGCGGGCGATAACGGTCATAGAGTGGGCGGAAACGGTTCATGATGTGTTGCCGAGCAAACGCTGTATTATCCGGATCGAGTACACGCCAGATGGCGCGGGTCGAAATGTTACGATAACGGCTCCGTCGACGTACGAGTATTTGTTGGAGGGAGCCTCCTGATGTATCTCGGTATAAAGACTGATTCGCCGGTTGCTGAGTTCTATCTATGCGACGGGCAGGATTTACATGCCGAAAAGACCTGGCAGGCCGACCGTCAGTTGGCGCACGGATTGCTCGGCCAACTCGAGGTTTTTTTGCAAGAAAACGGCGCAGGCTTTGATGATCTAAAGGGAGTATTTGTCTACCGCGGTCCGGGGAGCTTTACGGGGTTACGCATCGGTATAACAGTGATCAACACGATCGCCTACGCAAACTCAATCGCGCTTGTTGGCGCCGAGGGTGAAGACTGGCGTAATGTTGCGCTAAAGCGGCTGGAGAGTGGCAACGTCGATGAAGTCGTCCTGCCACTCTATGGTGCAGACGCTCGGATAACGAAGCCAAGAAAATAGTATTCGTTACATTTAGCGCAGTGATAGGTCACAGTTTGACCGGGGTAGGACGAGGGGATATACTGCGAGTAGCTTTAGGGAGCAAAATAAACAAAAAAGAGATAAGACATGGAGAGAAGGCTACACCCCAGCGCACGTAATGTGCCTCCAGTTGCCCGCGATGCACCTACAGCGTCGCGTCGTGTCTCCGTTTCCGTGCCGCATCGCCAAGTCCCTCGTACCGATGACACAGTAGTGGAGCCTGTCGTCGAGCTGCCAGCGCCGCCTCTACCGCAGAAATCGAAAACGGATGCACCGGTTCTCCGTGACACTACTAGGCACCCCCACAAGTCGACTGTCGCTCCTTCTCTACATGGCTCACGTGGCGATAGCACGTATTTCGAGATAAAGCCGCCTACAGCGACACCGCGACGCCCGACTCCGGCGCGTTCTGAGCCGCTTGTCGATCAGATGCAAGAACCAGAAGTCCAACCAATGCCATCAGGTCAGTCTGACATTTCAAAAACGCCCAAACGAGCTCAGCGTCGCCGGTCATTTGGACTCGGGAAACCTCACGTTCTCCAGGGTATGGCTGCGCTCTTGTTTATCTTTGGCATGTACGTTGCGATAGATGGATGGCTGGGGAGTCGTGAGGCGAGCGAGCAGGCTCAGGTTCTTTCTTCGAGGGCGGGCGACGAGGACTCATCGGGGGATGATGAAGTACTAGACGAAAAAGCACCGGCACATACAAGCACATACAAGGTAGCGCCAGACTTGCCGCGAATCCTCGAGATTCCTTCTATCGGTGTCTCGACACGGGTGTTGCAGCTCGGCGTAAAGAGCGATAACTCGCTCGCCGCACCGAGCAATATTCATGATGCCGGTTGGTATACCGGTAGCGCGAAGCCGACCGCTACGGCCGGCGCGATGCTCATGGATGGTCACGTCAGCGGTCCGACGAAAAACGGCGTATTCTACGACCTCAAGAAACTCAAAGCGGGCGACGATATCGTCGTCGAGCGCGGAGATGGACAGCGACTGACATTTGCCGTCATGAGAGTCGAGACCATACAGGTCGAGTCGGTTGATATGGGTGAGCTGATGCGCTCAGACGACCCGTCGAAACTTGGTCTCAACCTCATTACTTGTGGTGGGTTGTTCGACGCCCGAACTAATACCTTCAGGTCGCGGGTTCTTGTCTTTTCGGTACAGAAATAAGTGTCTTGTATTTGACCAATGCTTCGCGCACAGCGTATAGTTTTAGCAGGTGGGTTTAGCCTCACCGATTTCAGATAATTAGATTTTCTTGACCCAAGTGTTGCACGGCTAGTGAAGTGATAGCGATTGCCGTAACAACAGGGGTGACAGAACCAGAAAGGATACACCATGATAGAAGCACTGATTGCAGTTGTTGCTGCTGTATTTGGCGTGGGCGCGACAACTGTATACAACCAGCGCAAGGGCCAGAGTGCCTCACGACAAGCGGACAAGCTCGTAGCGAACGCAAAAAACAAAGCAGGGGACATCTTGCTCAAGGCCAAAGACGATGCCCTCAAGGTCGTTGAAGACGCCAAACGAGGCGAAGACGAGCGTCGCAAAGAGATAAAAAAGGCTGAGAACCGCATCCTCGATCGTGAAACGAACCTCGACCGCAAGCTAGAGGAGATCGATCGCCGTAACGAAAAACTTCGTAAATCAGAAGACGAAGTCGAGTCGCTCAAGGACGAGATCCGTGAAATTCGTGGTAGACAGCAGGAGAAACTCGAAAAGATCGCCAAACTCAGTAAAAAAGACGCCGCCGATAAACTGATGCAGATGACTGAGCGTGATATCAAAAACGATTTGACTGGTCTCGTCGCAAAACTTCAAAAAGACGCAATGGACGACGCCGAAGAACGAGCACAGCTCATCCTGGTTACTGCTATGGAGCGAATGAGCTCTGAGGTAACGGCAGAGCGCACCGTGACGGCCGTCAAGCTGACGGACGAAGAGATGAAGGGACGCATCATCGGTAAAGAGGGACGCAATATTCAGGCTCTACAACGCGCAACTGGTGTCGACATCTTGGTTGACGATACACCGGGCATGATTGTTCTGAGTAGTTTTGATCCGGTCCGACGCCAAGTTGCTCGTCTTTCCCTCGAAATGCTAATGAAAGATGGTCGCGTGCACCCGGCGCGTATCGAAGAAGTTGTCGTAAAAGCACAGAAACAGATCGACAAGGATATCGACCGTGCTGGTGAAGACGCGGCGCGCGAGGTAGGCGTCGTGGGTATTCCGAAAGAGATGCTCCGTCTGCTTGGTGAGCTCAAGTTCCGTACCAGCTACGGCCAGAACGTTCTCAAGCACTCAACCGAGATGGCACACATGGCCGGCCTGATCGCCGAAGAGATCGGCGCCGATGTTCGTGTTACTAAAACTGCCACACTGCTGCACGACGTTGGTAAGGCGGTTTCACACCGAATGGAAGGCAAGCATCACCACATCGGGGCGGAGCTAGCCCGCAAATATGGCATGTCTGAGGATATTGTCCATGCGATCGAAGCCCACCATGACGACATCGAAGCGACTACTCCCGAAGCGCTTGTTGTTCGTGTCTGTGATGCGCTCTCAGCCGCTCGTCCTGGTGCACGCAACATCTCTGCGGAAAACTTTGTCGAACGTATGCGCGACCTTGAAAACGTGGCAAACAGTTTTGACGGCATCGAAAAAGCCTATGCCATCAGCGCGGGCCGTGAAGTTCGCATCATCGTACGACCACAACATGTCGATGATTTGAGCGCGATCAAGCTGGCGCGCGACATCGCGACAAAGATCGAGTCAACCATGCAGTACCCAGGTACCATCAAGGTTAACGTTATCCGTGAAACTCGTGCTATCGAGTTTGCAAAATAACTGTTAACTATCTCACACGCTAGTTGATGTAGCCGCTGTATGATGAGGCTATGGCGGATACTATCAACAGATCAGACGTACAGCATGCGGTTCAGAACGCTCTGCATGATGTGCGCAACGATGTATCCCGAATGTCTCATACTGTTGACGGCATGAACCGAGTGGGGCAGGACATCAAAGACCTGTCTCGCCGACTCGCAGCGCTAGAGCAGTGCATCAACCAGATACAAAATGTCGTCGCAAATACACTTGGTCGTCCTGTTACAAAACGATACCCTGATCCGTATGTCGTCGGTATTGCGAACGAAATCAATGATCTCAAGATACGATTTGCGACAATAGAACGCTTCGCCCAGCAGATGAGTGACTATATACGACTGCGCGATGCGCAGGACCAAGAAGACCGTCAGTACCGCTCGGCATAACCACCTCTAGTAAATCGACTTCACATCTGTTACAATCGTTTTTGTTCCGTTCGGTTTTCACTTTGTGAATTCCGTCTCCGGGGTGTGGCGCAGTTGGTAGCGCGCGCGGTTTGGGACCGTGAGGTCGAAGGTTCGAGTCCTTTCACCCCGACCAAGAAAAAATCCTGTCCTTGTGACAGGCTTTTTTCTTGGTCCGTGCTCAGGCCCCCGATCCTTTCACCCCTCAGCTACGTATCCGTATACTAGTTATATGACCGATAAGCCCTCAAAGCCTCATAAAAAACGAAGCCCCAGAGTAAAGCCCATCCACCATGCGGCAGATTTCGACCTGGACGTATTATCGGGTGATGATGACCTGTTCAGGTGGTTTTTGCTAACCTTTCTGCTCGGTAAACCGATCCAGTCGACGGTTGCGGTGCGAACGTGGAAGTTATTTATTGAGCGTGGGCTTGATCTTCCGTGGGCTATTCTCGATACCTCCGATCGTCAGCTAGTGGCCGCACTACACAGAGGTGGATACACTCGCTATCAACACGTTATGGCAAAAGCACTTCGTACGTGTATGACGCAGCTCGTGAACCAGTATGAAGGATCCCTCCTGTTGCTCCTCGAGAGCTGTGAAAACGAGGAAGAGCTTTCGAAGCGGCTCCAGAAATTCTACGGTGTCGGCCCAAAAACTGCCGAGATTTTTATGCGCGAGACAGAAGAGTATTTCGCGCGACGAAATAACTAGCATTCTTTGTATACTGAAGATATGCCAAAACCCGATCTCAATCTGTTCTTGCTCCAGCAACTTACGATTGATCTGTCTTTGATCGACAGAAACCATTACCTAGCTAAAACTGATCGCAGGGAAAACGACGTCGAGCATAGTATGACGGTTGCACTGCTGTGCTGGTATATTTTCGATACATACGCAGTATCTCTGGATATAGCAAAGATATTAAAATACGCTCTCGCTCACGATTTCGTAGAGCGATACGCCGGTGACGTAAACACCTTTGCGAGTGATACCGCGCGTATTCAGAAAACCCACGATGAAAAAGCATCACTCGAGAGGATGTCAAAAGAGATGCGCGAGTTTAGCTCGTTGATCGAGGTTATGCGAGCTTACGAAGATAAAACCGATGAAGAGAGCGTGTTCGTCTGGACAGTGGATAAGATGCAGGCGCTGATTATGGGCGACCTAGACGACTGGCGGCCATATGCTGAACTAGATATTACCTATGAGGAGTTTTGTCAAAAGTACAGTGAACTCTTGGCGGCTTCGTCCCAGTATGGCCGAGACATCTTTGAAGGCCTTATCGAGTACAGCAAGCAGACGTATTACGATCGACCAAAGCGGTAGGGCTCCTGTGAGAGAGATGCCTTTGAGCGTATAATAGTCACATATGCCTCAACAACAACCCCCATATCCCGCACCAGACTTTTCACTCATCGACTCAACTGGCGAACGCCGCAACCTCAGCGACTACAAAGGCTCGTGGCTCGTTCTGTATTTTTACCCTGCCGATGACACCCCTGGCTGCACGATAGAAGCCTGTAGCCTCCGTGATGCCCGTGATGATATCGCTGAGCTGGGGGCGCAAATCGTCGGCATATCCCGAGACAACCCGAGCTCACATGAGGCGTTCAAGCAAAAGCACTCTCTCAACTTTACGCTCCTGTGTGATCCCGATGTTACAGCGCACAAAGCCTACGGTTCTTGGGGCAAGAAGATGTTCGGCCAAGAAGGCGTTCTTCGTAAGACATTTCTGATCGATCCCGAAGGAACGGTTCGCAAAGTCTACGGTCGCGTGACGCCGGTTGGTCATGGCGACAAGATAGTTGCCGACCTCAAAGCGCTACAGTCTTAGCGAGGTAAAATCCGTCGCACGATCGGTAAACGCAGCAGCGCCGCGTG
>CBIHNH010000017.1:0-14233 GCA_966211425.1 uncultured bacterium | reverse complement strand
GCCTCCCCTTCGCGGTCTTCATCAGTGGCGAGCCAGACTGTTTCAGCGGCTTTTACTGCCTTTTTGAGCTCGGTGATAACCTTTTTCTTTTCAGGATCCACCTCGTAGATAGTCTTAAAGCCGTTCTTGACGTCGATCGGCGGTGTGCCGTCTTTGGTCTTTTTCACGATCGAGCGGATATGGCCGATAGACGAAAGCACAGTAAAATCCTTACCGAGGTATTTCTCGATAGTTTTGGCTTTTGCCGGTGACTCTACGATGACGAGATTTTTATTCATACTCTATATATGCTTGTGCTTAAGACTAGGTAGTCAACTGCCCATACTACGGGAAACGTCAAAAAAAGCAAATAGAGTCGTCCGAATTTCGACCGTATCCACACCCTTGGAAAAATAAGTGTAACAATTTTCACATTTTTTATTGACAAGCGTTATACCAGAGAGCAGACTAGAGGTAGCTTCCGATACCAGCCGTAACGGTATTGACAAAAACAATATAAAGTATATAATACGGAGATCATGGATACAATGACACCTAAAGTAGATATCATAGAGCAAGGTAACCCATACGAAGTCCCACGCGTACAGCATGGAGAAGCGTTGCTTCACGACCTAGATGTGCCTGAAGTTGTTCGCTCATCCTACGAAAAAGCAGAAGCAGAGCATCACGCAGCTGCACTCGAAACACGTGGTGCGCGGATTGCTGTCGCTGACACTGTTGTCATAACTCTGTAGTTTTATAATCCCCACCGATTTGCCCCGAGGGGGTGTACAATACCCCTGAGCTCGAGCATCGTCATCGTTTGGGAATACAGCGCCGGATCGAGCCTGCTTTCTACTTGTAGCTCGTCGCCATCGCTGACACCACGTACGAGCAGATCGAGTATGGTCTGCTCTTCTTTTGTCTCCGCGAGTATAGTTAACCGCTTTGCGGACACCTTCGGTAATAGTTGATCAACGAACTGCTCGATATTGACGATCGGCGCTGCACCTTGAGCGATGAGCGCATTGCAGCCAGCACTCATAGGACTCGTGATCGGCCCGGGGACTGCATAGACATCCTTGCCCTGTTCAAGGGCATGCGACGCGGTATTCATAGTGCCACTCCGTATGCTTGCCTCTGTTATGACGATGATGTCCGCTAGACCGCTAACAAGACGGTTCCTCTCGAGGAATCTGTACTGTAGCGGTGGTGCCCCTGGTTCGTATTCACTTATCAAGGCGCCATGCCGGTCTGCTATGTTCTTTGCAAGTGCCTGATGTGCACTGGGGTAAATCTGGTCTGGGCCGGACGGTAGCACGGCGACCGTTTTGCCCCCTACCCTAAGCGCACCTTGGTGCGCGATGCCATCAACGCCGTGAGCCAGGCCGCTGACGATAACTGCTCCGCGCTCAGCGAGGCGCTCGGCGATCATACTCGTGACCTGCTTGCCATAGGCCGTTGGCTTACGGGTACCAACTATTGCTACTCCAGTAGCGTACGTCGGGATAGTACCTATGACATACAGTTTATGAGGCGGCTGCGGTATGACGGTGAGTCGCTGAGGAAAGACTGGATCTGAAGCGCTTATGCTATTGATTTTCATGAGTATTGTGTTAAATAGTATTGACTTTATGTAAAAACCGTGCTAATATACTGCATGGTTGATCGCGTTAAGCGGTCAAACGCACCTTATACCCCCAATTCTAACGTAAGTTAGAGTGCGCGTGAATGTGCTTCGAAGTTTTCTACCCTCCACTTTGAGCAACTATAAACGTTCACGTGCATACTAACCCCTTTAACCCCCTGTTATTCTTTTGCGAGGTGACAGGGATCCCGATTTTTCAGGCGGTCTTCGCGTATTGCAAGTATGAAGAACTGGATTTATCCAGGCGCACGATGCGTACCTAAATACATCAGTAGCGCTTTGCAGCGAGTAGCCCGGGTGGGTTGAAGGGTCGAATGGTGCCAGGTGATGCCCACCCTTACCTGGTACCTTTCGATGAATTGGATATAAGAAAAATAACCCCGGCATATGTCAGGGTTATTTTTTATGTGAAATTTCAGTCTTATGCAATAACATTGACGAAATAGGAATGATTTTATTTGGTAAGGCTTTAGAGTATACTGGCCTGCAAGCCCGATGTTTTTGATAGGAGGCAGTACATGTTCTGGATGTTTTTCCCGGTCTATCGACCGCAGACGGAAACCGATCCGGTGGTTATCCGGTGGTGCATGGTGGCGCTGGCCTCGATGGTCAGCTACGCAGTGAGCGCGATGGCGCTTCTCATCATCGAGCCGAGTGACATGTTGAGCGCACAGCTCATCCGAGGATTTTTCACGATCCTGATGTACGCAAGCATTGCCTACGTTGTCTACGCGTACCTGCGCGTAGTGACACGGCGTCGATAGAGGAATCAGGAGGTAACGCATGCTCGACTGGCTCATGTACCGTCGCGACGGAGGTGAACGACAGATCGATCCGTACGTGATTGCCTCCGGGTCGCTGTTTTTCGGCAGCCTCCTCTGTTCAGTGCTCTGTCTGGGTGTTCTGACGCTGTTTGAGCCGAACGGGACGATGTTTGTCTCATCTCTCTGGGTCGTACTCATGCTGTTCGCTTGGGCTAACATCGGTCTGTCGCTCTACTGCTACTTGCTTTTCGCGTTCTACGTGTTCGAATGGTTGATTGCGGAAAGGCTTGAGGGATGAGCGCCCCAAAAGAAGGACGGCCCATGGAGCGCGTATGCTCCGGGCCGTCCTTCCCCTACCCCCTATTTCCTAGATGTGTGTCGTGTGGGTGAAATTGCCGGAGATAAAGTCATTGATGATGTCGATGACTTTTTTTGATGCTGCGTGAAGCACGTCACTCTCGGTTTTGGTGAAGTTGCTGAGGACGAAATCCGCATCATCGATTTTATCGCGCAGCTCGTTATAGACACCGATCCGGATACGGGCAGTCTCATGTCCGAGATGTTGGTTTATCGACTTGATGCCGTTATTGCCAGCGTCAGAGCCGCCGATACGGGTTCGGATGGTTCCGAACGGTAGCGCGAGCTCGTCGTGAATGATCAGGATGTCTTCTGGTGCAATCTTGTAAAAATCAACAATCAACCGTCCTGCTTCGCCGACGTTGTTATAGTATGTCGTTGGTTTCGCGAGTATGACCTTTTCGCCGTCAATGTTGAGCTCAGCGATATGCGCTCGGAACTTATCTTTGTTCTGAAAATCTACATCATGTGCGCCTGTATACGTATCCAGCATCCAAAACCCGATATTATGTCGGGTTTTCGCGTAGCGCTCTTCTGGGTTACCGAGGCCGATGATGAGTTTCATGGCTAGTCCTCTTTGCTTTGCTTTTCAGCTTCCTTGCGGGCCTTGTAGGCCTTTGTAACAGGTTCTTTACCCTGCTTTACTCGTTCACGGTTGCTTTTGATCTGCTTTTCGTCACGGAAAGAGAACATGATCGGCGTGCCGCTAAAGTCGTGTGCGTCGCGGACGCTACGCTCGAGGTAACGCTTGTAGGACCAGTGGAGGAACTTGAGGTTGGCGCCAAAGATAACGAACCACGGTGGCCCAACGTCGGTTTGTACCATATAGCGCAGTTTTGGCATGGTGTTCTTGAGGCCGGCTGGCGGGTGCTTGCGTACGCAGGCCTGAAGGACACGGTTGAGCTCTGTTGTCTTGAGTTGAGAGTGACGGCGTTCGTCGATCTGAAGCGCAACATCGAAGAGCTTCGTGACGTTCTGGCCGGTCACTGAGCTGGTAAATACGAGCGGTGCCCACGGAACGAACGCAAAGTTCCGAGCAATCTGTGGTGCGAGCGCATCCCTCGTGTAGGCATCGCGGTCTTCGACACTGTCCCATTTACTGACGACGATAACGAGGCCTTTGCCGGCTTCTTTGATCAGCCCAGCGATCTTTTGGTCGAGCTGGGTATTGAGCTCGTTGACATCCATGAGAAGCAGGCAGATATCAGCTTCTTCAACCGCCTGGAGCGTCCGGAGGACGGAAAACTTTTCGATGCCAACCTCTTGTTTTCCGGAACGGCGGATACCGGCGGTGTCGAGCAGTTCGATATCGCGCTCATGATAGCGAACGGCGACGCGGTTCACGTCTCTGGTCGTACCGGCTATATTGGCGACAATCGCCTGTTGTTTACCGGCGAGCGTGTTAAATAGGTTGCTTTTGCCAACGTTTGGTCGTCCAACGAGAGCGATACGTAGGACTTCATCGGGCTCAGTCTCCGTGACGGCGGGAAGTTCTGCGGTAACAGTATCGAGTAGTCGCCTCGTGCCTTGGTTGTGCTCGGCGCTCGTACGGACGATAGTCTTGATGCCGAGTCGAAGGAACTCGTCGTTCTCGAGTGAGCCCTTGAGGTCGGTTTTATTGAGAACGAGAATAACTGGCTTTTTGCTCTTTAGCGCTGTTTTTGCGATACGACGATCCTCATCACTTGGATAAATCGTGCTGTCAACGACGACCATGATGACGTCTGCTAGCTCAACCGCTTCGGTGATCTGTTCCTGAATGCTGGCTTCGAACTCATCCTCAGCGGATTTCAGGCCGGCCGTGTCGACAAGCCAGAAGTGCTTGTTGTTGTCGGTTATGCGGCGAACAACATTGTCTCGGGTCGTGCCCGCTTCACGCGCAACAATCGCCTCTTGTGATCCATAGAGGCGATTAAACAGGCTACTCTTGCCTACGTTAGTCTGGCCAACGATTGCTACAGCGGG
Source organism: uncultured bacterium (assembly GCA_966211425.1). Taxonomy (GTDB): domain Bacteria; phylum Patescibacteriota; class Saccharimonadia; order Saccharimonadales; family Saccharimonadaceae; genus CBIHNH01. The sequence continues at coordinate 9,520 of CBIHNH010000017.1, read as the reverse complement.
GAGCTTACTCATTACCTCTATTGTAACAGAGGTGCCCTATATTGACAATAGTAAAAATATTTGCTATAATAGTATGATTATGGGTCGCGAAGTTATACCTGGTGAAACCGTACCTCTCGAAGTGTTTCCGGTAGAGCTCAAGGAACGAGCCGGGCGAGTCGCTTTACGTGCGCTTGCGCTGAGCCTCCCCGTCCCGCGAGACGTCCAGGACATTTTGGATGCGACTGATGCGGAGCTCCGCGCAGTACAGCTGACCGAGAACAAGCAATCATTCGATGACCTGAATCGGCTGGAGCTGACACAGCAAGAACGGCTAGGCATTGCTTACGGGCTGGGTCTTGCCGGACGCAAGTCCGTTTAGACTGTATGGCCCAAAGTCTGTCCTGTGTAGTTTCGTTACAGTGTAGCCGAGTGCTGCAAATGTACGCCGTATCTGTCGATTTCGACCCTCACTCATCGTGACGCGCCATGTATTGCGGTCTTTATCGTTCATCCTTTCGAGTGTCAGCTTGCTCGAGCCGTCTTCGAGGGATATACCGTAGTCGTTGATCATCTGCTGATGGAGGGGCTCGAGATCCCGGTCTAGTTCGACTTCATAGAGTTTGCGTTTTTGAAACTTCGGATGAGTCATGCGGTGGGCAAAGTCGCCGTCGTCGGTCAATATAAGAACGCCCGAGCTGTCGCGGTCGAGTCGCCCGACCGGTTTGAGCTTGCGCTGTTCTGGCGGAAGGAGTTCATAAATAGTCGGATAATCGCCCTGTCGCTTGCGAGAGCAAACGTAGCCGACTGGCTTATGCAGCGCGAGGTAGGTGTACGCTTGCTGCTCGCCGATAGGCTTTCCGTCGAGCAATACAACTGCCCCAGCAGGCACCTGCGAACCCATGCCGGCTTTTTTGCCGTCGATAACGACTCGGCCGGCTGCAATGGCGTTGTCAGCCTCGCGACGACTGATGCCGGTAGCATGGGCTAAGTATTTGTTGGCACGAGTCGTACCGGTCTCATTCATAGAGATAAGTATACGCTATGCGTTCGGTGGCGTAGGCGGCGGTGGTGGAGGTGGCGGCACGGATCCGTCGTCTGGTAGCTCGAACGTCAACGATGGATCAGCCGTAATCTCACCGGGTGTAAAGTTTGCTATCTGTTCGTTGATGGCTTGCTTTTCCTGATCAGTGGTTTGTACCTCTGGACGGCTTTCTTCAGAAATGCCGGCTTCTTTTGCGAGTTCACGATCGAGCAGTTCGTTGATATCGACTGGCTTGCTGTTTGGGTTGTCTATCGGTTGTATGATGCGCGTCTTGATGGAGGCGGGTTTCGGCGTTTGCGGTGGAGGCGCCGGTTGAGGTATAGGCATCGGAGCCGGAGATGCTACAGGGGGCTGCGGAACCGGTGCGGGCGCTACGGGTGGCTGCGGTGTCGGTACAACAGGTTGTGGCTGAGATGGCGCCTCAGGACGAGGTGGGACGGTTTGTTGCGGAGCTGCAGCAGGTGCCGACACAGGTGCGGCGGCAGGAGCTGGGGCCGGTTGGGCATCTTCAAGTACCTCGTGGACAACCCGGACAACATCTTCGATGCCTACCTGAGACTTAACGAGGTAGCGATCCGCGCCTAGTGTCTCGCCGCGCTGCCGTTGATCCTCGCTGCTCAGCGCGGTCATCATGATTACTTTGATGTTTTTGGTTTCTGTCGTTGAACGAAGGATATCGAGCATGTCAAAGCCACTGATTTTTGGCATCATAACGTCGCTGACTATCAGCTGTGGACGTTCCTTGATGGCCATCGCTAGGGCTTCTTCACCGTCACCGGCTGAGACGATATCGTAACCTTCGGCGAGTAGTCGAACACCATAAATCTCGCGGAGGCTTTTGTCGTCTTCGACAAGCATAATCTTTGTCATATTATCTCCATTGTAAAAACTTATCGGTAAAAAAGCTATACCTTTGTTTTAGGTTTGCTGATTTGGCTGTGGAACTTGGGGTTCAGCCGGGGGTGCCTGGGGCTCGGTCGGTGGCGCTGGCTGCTGTGCCTGTGGCTCCACTGGGGCTTGTGTTGGTCGGACGGCATTAAGCGCATCCTCTTTTGTGACTCGCGGTACATCCACGGTAAAGGTGCTTCCCTCACCGTAGGCGCTCTCGACATTGAGATGTCCATCCATCGCTTCGCAGAGGCGACGCGCCAGATAAAGCCCAAGACCGGTACCACCGATTTCGCGGGTATCGGAGTTATCGACGCGGTAGAACTTTTGAAACAGGTGCGACATGTCTTCTGCTGGGATGCCGAGACCAGTATCTTTGACGCTGACGAAGACGTGTTGATCGTCACCGGTGACGTCAACGGTTACGGAACCTTCTTTGGTGTATTTGATGGCGTTTGTGACGAGGTTGGTGATGACTTCGCGTAGATGGTCAAGGTCAACGTTTGCGTAGAAGAGCGGCGTTATTGTCTGGTTTGATACGCTTGCCGTTTGAGGTTTAAAGATGAGCGACAATCCTTTTTCATTGAACTGCGCCGAAAAGTCTTCGAGGACCGTTCGGATGAAAGCCGTCACATCCGTGATGGTGGGCTTGCTGTTTAGCCGACCATCCTCTGCCCTTGAGACGTCTAGGAGGTCCTGGAAGAGGCGGCCAAGGTGTTGGGCGGCCTCGTGTGCCTTTGCGAGGTAAGCCCTTGCCTTATCGTCGATGGTCGCCGTCTGCGGGTTGAGTGCTAGGCCGAGGTAGCCTTCAATCGCAGCGACTGGTGTGCGCATCTCGTGACTGGCTGTGCTGATGAATTCGGCTTGTTCACGTTCTTCGGCGTGCTGAGCGGTTGTGTCACGAAAGACGATGATTACACCGTTTCCGCCGGCTCCAAGTGGCGAAACCAATATGGACGCGAGCAACTGTTTACCCGAAACGGTCCGGATACCCAGGTCGTTGTTCATGACAGGTTCGTTCGTGCGAAGGCATTTTTGCACTGGGTCAATCTGATCATCAACGATTTCGTTCTTGCTGTTGATAATCTTGAGCACTGAACGGTAGTCGAGCGTTACCGCGTCTTCTCCGCCCCAGCCGATGATTCGCTGTGCGGCTGGATTGATGAGCTGGATGGTGCCTCGAGGGTCTATCGCGATTACACCGTCTGCGATAGCGTTGATGACGATGTCGGATTTGTTTGATTCCTTGTCGAGCTCGAGTGTCAGCGCAGACATTTTTGAAGGAGAGCTATCTTGACCCTGGAGTCGACGCGCCCAGATAAAGTAACCGACGATGACTGGCAGGACGAAGTTCAACCCAAACGTTACCCAGGTTGCGACCGTTGCTTCATCCATATACCACAAGTAGGCGCCATAGGCTGCGATAGCTCCGATAACCGGTAGCGCTGAACGTAGTCCGATGAGCCCGGAAAACAGAGCGACCATCATCCAGAATGCCAGGTACGGCGAGCTGAGGTTGCCCGTACTCGCGATGACGAGGAGCATGGTTACGCTCAGCGACACGATGACGGCAAATGTCCCCCAGGTGTAGGTTTTTTTGCGCTGTAAGATGGCCATTGAGCCAGCAACCACCCCAGTGATAGCCAGCATGAGCGCGGTAGTTGTCGAAACATGCAAAGGCTCAAGAATCGAGCTATGCAGGAAAAATGTAGAGGCTATCCAGATGCCGCCGATGATCATGCACAGCAAGACGGCGATTTCACATATGAGTCGGTACCAAAATTTTACGAGTGTCACGGTTATATGCCTTTTATAATGCTTTTGTTTAGTATAGCGTACTACGAAACAATCTCACGCCGTTTCTGGCGTGAGATTACAACATTTTTTGAGAGATGGCTCAACGCGATATGGTGAGCAGGTTCCAGGTGTGGGTGCTCGGTTCGAGCTTGAGGCGAAAGAGCGACTCGCCATCACTTAGGTCGAATAGCCTCGTGATAACTCCACCTCGTTTGATGCAGTAGCGAAGACCCTCGTCGATAAAGCTGATCGTTCGTCCCTCGAACTCTATTCTTTTTGGAACCGGTTCGAAGTTTCTCGCAAAGCGAACTGCGGTTACTTCGACTGGCTGCTCTATTTTCGTCCTTGTCATAGCACGTCTCCCTGTAAGATAAAAAGATATAAAAAAGACTGACAGAATCGTTTGAACTATAAACGTGTCAGTGAACGATTGGTGGAGATTGGTACTACATGGATACGGCACGCTATTCGTTCAAGTAGCTGCTAAAACCGAGGTAGTAAGTGTGTAAGCGCGGGTGCGCCGTGCGTAAAGCTTGTCAGTGAAAATCCATCTATTTGGACGAAAGTACTCACATAGCTACGCCCTAGTATAGCCCGCTCCATGAGCTGTCGTAAGTCTTGTTTTGCTGTGCGATTGAGTGTGAAAATGAGGTTTTATGGTTAACCAGGCAGTCGGATGTAGACCGTTGTGCCCTTATTCTCTTCTGAGGTGAGCCAGAGCTCGCCGCCGTGCTGTTCGATGGCGTCCCGTGACATATAGAGCCCCATTCCGGTTCCGTTGGTCTCAGTGCTGACGGCGTTGCTTGCACGGTAAAATCCAGCAAAGACCTTTTCCTGCTCGCCCTTTGGGATGCCAATCCCACGGTCGGTGATGCTGATAACGTGGTGACCGCCAACTCTTTCGTAGGAGACGGTGACGGCTGTGTTGGGGTGGGCGTATTTGATGGCGTTGCTGATGAGGTTGTTAAATACTCGCTTTAACCGTTGGGCATCACAGTTGATGACTAGCGCCTTTGGCCATTTGCGGGCGTACTCGAGCGTGACGTCTCGCTGAGCAGCCGGGAGCTTTTGGGTGGCAAATATACCGTCAAGGATGTGGACGATGTCGGTCGAGGTGATAAGCAGCTGTTCTGACCGGCCTGCCTGCCAGTTGGCTACCTGTAGGATGTCCTCGATACTTTCCTGGAGCCGGATCGTGCTATCGTACATACTCTGGACGGTTTCATGGTTCTGTTTCGGGAGTTTTGCCCCGAGAAGTGTCTCCTCACTCCAGCGGATACCAGTAAGCGGTGTCCGTAGTTCATGTGACGCGATCGAGACCAACTCGCTTCGCATTCGCACGGCTTCTTGGCGGCGGCGGTGGATTGAGTCAGTCATCACAAACACAGCCATGATCAGCAAAGCGCCAAATACCGGCAGCAATGCGGCCAAAGCTATGTTCTGATAATAGATGGCTGCTGGTGTATCTATGCCAAGCATCGCGACTGTTTCGTTCTGAATAGTACGGATTGGCGCCGTGGCCGACAGCCAGGTGCCATTTTGATCATTTCGTGGCCCTTCGATAAGGGTCGTGCCTGTAAAGTATGCTGACTTCAGCGCTTCTGATGCCCGGGCAGAGGTCGAGGATTGTTCATCCTTCGAGCTCAGAAGATAGTAGACGTCGTTTGTATTAGTGACGGCTATGAGATAAATGCTGTGCACGTCGTTGTTTACTGAACTTGCCTGTTCAAGGCGTTGTTTGAGCGATCGAACCTCAGGCTGGTCTTTTGGCGCCGCTGATTTGACGGACTCTATCTGCTTTGAACTGATAAGTGCCGCCATACTCTCGACTCGCTGCGTGAGCGATGAGATATACGCATTGTGGACGATAAAGACAGACAAAATCCCTACGACCAGGCCAACGAGAAACACCAGCAATACTTTGACGCGGGTCGACACGAGCAGGCCGCCCTGTTCGTGTCGGGGTTGTTTAGTGATGACTGGTTTTTTTGTGTTTTTCAGAGGCATAGTTGCGAGTTATATCGTGACGTATTTTCTAGCAAGCTCAAGAATCTGTTCGAGCGACGTGTCAGCCTTTAGGACATAGTCGTGGACGCCGCTCGCTAGCGCCTCATAGACCACTGACGTGTCGTAGCCGTTGGTGTCAAAAACGACCTCGGCTTTTGCGCCCCATTCGTCTTCACGGAGTTTTTTGAGTACTTCGAGACCGTCCATGCCAGGCATTTGATAATCGAGAAATAGTAGCTTTGGCTTGTGCTCGAGAGCCAGTTTTAGGCCTTCTTCGCCGTTTGGTGCATCCATGACGGCGTAGCCTGCTCCAGTCAGGTGTTTAACAATCGCCTCGCGCAAGGAGTCGTCGTCATCGATCACGAGGATGTGTAGCGTGTCACTCATACTATATAAACCTTTACTTCTTATAGTACCGTTAGCCGGGGGGTGTTGGCAATCGGAAAAGCGTGAGCATTCACTCGCTGCTTAGCGCTATAAAAATGTCTAGGCACCAGTTATACTGATAGAACAATGAATTTTCTAGAAAATAGATACGTACAGTTGGTTGCATTGACACTAGGTCTTGGCCTGCTGTTTTGGGCGGTATTTTGGCTGGTGCTCGGCGCACTCGGTCTCAATGACTTTCCCGTAGGTCTGCAGTTGCTTGTCGCCTTTCTCGGCGCGGGGCTGATCGTGACAAAGTTCTTCTCAAACCGCATTTTTTGACCCGCTACGCCTGTTGTGAGATATGTTACTTACATACACCACCCCTGGTGGTATAGTCTACTCTCGTAAGTCATAGACGAGGAGGTCATAGTGCTAGCCATACGAAAACGATTGCCTATTCCAAAGATGGTAGCATCAGGAATGCTCGTCTTTACTGTTGGACTTACCGCTTCTGCGGCGTATCTCAGCACTACTATCGAACGAATGCCGTATAGCTTTAATACCCAACAGCAAACCCCGGAGAATACTACAGAAGATACAGCTGCTCCGGGCGTCACAAAAGGCACTTCTGATAAGAATAAACAGACCAGCGCATCCACTATTCCTGTTGGAGCGGCAGAGTCGGCACCTCTAACGTCAGATTGGGAGCCATACGTTGCGCCGGTTTCTTCGACTCAGCCAAGCGGAGCCTCCGTGTTACCTTCGGGTGAATCCGGTACAGCCGGAGTCGTTCCCGCGCCCGTTCAGACGGTTACTGAACCGGTCCAGTCAGCACCTGAGCAAAGTACACCTTCCGAACCTCTCCTGCAGCCAGTGACGAACGTGGTTGACGGTATCGTCCGGGTCGTCGGTCCGTAGCTATATACCGTATACCTATAATTAAAAAAGGCCCACGCGCGGGCGGTGGCATTACCGGGGTTGCCGGTAACGTCACCGCCTCGCGGCGGACCTGGTGTCAGAGCGTCGGTCGTCGGGTCATCGACGAGACTGCTCTGGTGCTGCCCGAGCCACGAGGCTTGGGCTGAGCGGTGGACTCCTGCTCCTCACGGACGGCGGCGACGCCATCGGCGAGGTTGGGGTAGCTCTTCTCGATGTCATCGAGCGAGCTTCCATCGCTCATCGCTGATCGCACGGCTGCGACCTGCATCGCTTCACTCATCTTTCTGCTGCGCGGCATCTCGCATCACTCCCTTTTCGTGATTTCTGCCAGCAATGCTGGCATGACCATGTGTGGATAGTTCTTGAGTATTCGCAGGTTGCCCTCGACTATTCGCCGAAGACGCTTGTCGTTGGAGCTCATCACCTCTTTCAGGGTATCATGGATGATCCACTGTGACGTGTCGTAGCGCAGCAGATCTGCCTTCGGTTCGTTCGTCATGGTGCCGATGTGGTTGAGCGTCATCACCGCAAGATGAAGCGCCGGGTGAGCAATCTCGATCCGACGGTGGTCGGAGCGTCGTTGCTGGCTGGACGAAAAGATAACGTCCAGTCCCGTCTGGCAGATGTGCTTGACGAGTCGTACCAGTGCGGCATTCCGGGCTCGTTTGGTGCGATCTGCACGTTGGAGCTGACTTGGCAATGAGCGCTTCACCGCGGTCGGCATGTTCGCGCCCGGCTTCCAGGACTTCTGTTGCGTCCAAGTAAGCAAACTCTCGAGAATGATGTGGTAGAAAACGCTATCCGCCGCATCTTCTGTGACTTTCGAATCGGTTCGCTCCACATTCGCGCAGTAAAACGGCGCAAAAACCTCTTCTGCGGCATCACTCAGCCCAAAACCGGCCGCAGCCTCGTCGCGTCGAGCAACGAACGTCAGCGCTCGCTCCAGAGCGTCGACGCTGCGGAGACAGGCGGCTCGTCGTGCAACTCCTCCATACACCATCCAGCGACGACGTGGTTGTGCCATGCTGGCGGAGTAGATATCGAACCGCGGCTTACTCAGGCCTGGGAGCGGATACTTACGCCCCATGTACGGATCGACTACCACCCACTCTTGATCGACTTTGATCAGTAGCGCATGATGGGCCTGAATCTCCACGAATCTCACCAAGACGCTCAACGCGCTTTCGTGCAGCGTTTCGAGCTTTCGTATGGTCCGTCCGATTCCCGGTACCTCTCGATGTGGCTCGAGCTCTGCGATCATCTTCCTGGTCAGTTGCTCGAGCAGCTCTTCGTTGTACTGGTCAAACTGGGTAATAGCGTCCACCATGAGGTGCTCGGCGCCGGTTGCTCGGGCAAAGCCGATCAGCATCTGCGTCAGACCGAGACAGTTCGGCTGCACGTTGCCGCGCGACCAACTACCATACTCGGCTGGCAAGACACGCGAAACATCACTGTCCTGGTCTACCTTGTCCCGGTGGATGCGGCACCACTCGTGAGTGGTGAGTCGCGACATCAACATGTTGAGCGTGAAGTGCTTCTCGAGATAGTCCATCTCCGACCAGCGCTCGGCTCGCCTCCTGATCTTGTACGGAAGGTTTGTGAACGCACGGTCGGCGAGGCGCTCACCGAGGTAAATCATCTCGGCGGTTTCTTGTTGGGTCGTGTTCGGGATGCGCGGCGCCGAGGCGAGTAGCTCGCGATAGCGCGGGGTTCGAAGAGCGTGAACTCTCGAAGCCCCACAACCACGCGTAAACGCGAGTTCAAGCAGGCTTTCGAGAGCCATAAGGAATCCTCCTAGTTGTGTAGGTACGCCACTCTTAATGTTATTTATACTATATTTTTAGATTATTATCAATATCCGACCACTGTTCGTGGTAAACAAAACCCTCGCCGGTGAGAGCGAGGGTTTTTACCGATTTAGCGGTTGTTGCGGCGCTTTTCGATCTTGAGTTTCTTCTTGAGAGCTCGTTTTCGAGACGCACCATGCCAGTTTTTATGCTTGGCCATGGGGTTCCAATCTGTTATTTGCTCGTACTAGTGTACCACGGATGACTATTTCTCGACGCGACGGAATGGTTTTACCTGGCGAGCCTTTAAAAACGCACGCATACGCTCTGCGAGGATCCGGTCGAGTTTGACGGGCTGGCTCTGAGCGCGCGGCGTTTCGAGATACTGTAGCCATGGGTAACTGTTAAGAGATTCATTCATACGGTTTGCTCCCTGTTCATTGAAGTTTGAAAAAGCAACTAAACGTAGGCGATTAGCTGCAACGGGATTTGGGTATGAAGCTTGCCGATAGACTGTACCCACCGTCATGGGAGAGATCGTGACGCCAAACTGGTTGTATGAATATGAGGCGCACAGGGACCGGAGTTTGATTGCCTAGTGTTTATGATTATAGCACCAAAGTAAAATACCTATCCGCTGTGATAGGTATTTTACTTTGGTGACCTCACGGAGAATCGAACTCCGATTGCCAGGATGAGAACCTGGTGT
>CBIHNH010000016.1:0-14979 GCA_966211425.1 uncultured bacterium | reverse complement strand
CCCCAGCCAAGATAAAAGACGTAGGTCCTCGCGATTTACGTCTTTTATCTTAGTTTTGTGGTTGGGATTCGAACGGGAACAAAAGTCTTTGTTCCCCGGCACTTCCGGAGATTAATCGACAAAAGCGAATCCCTCCACCCCGTCCAAGACCTACGTTTTTTAAATTTTCGCCCAGAACGATGGTATGATTTACTACAGTTACTTCCTGTCTGATAAAACCCTATGGACTTTATATCAATCACCCACTCACTTGATGAGGCAGATACTACCGATTCGCTGCACTCTGCTATCGTTAATACGCCCTTTTCTGACAAGCTACGGGCGACAGAACTGGGTCTTGGTATCGTGGTGCTACTCCTATGCAACAAAGATGACGGTACGCTTGATAGAATCGCGCTCTCTGATACTGAACGCGCAGATCAAGCGGTGGAGATTTCCGCCAAGCCGTTTCATGAGATACGTATTCCCTCTGACTACCAAAAGAACATACTTATAAAATCAATCGACGCAAAAGAGCCCCGGTTCACTCAGGATTGGGCTCATATGTTCACTCCAGTTTTGACGGATGAAGAGGCCCGTTTTAACCAAGCCGGCGCCGGAATCGCCTGTAGTGCTATCTACCCACTTGTGCCGTTTGGCGCAACGGATGCTATCGGCGCCCTTATCTTTAGTTATTTTGAGCCGCTACAGTCTCTCACGAATGTTCATCGTGACTTTATGAAGCTGTACGCCGATACCGTTGTCGCAAAACTTGTAGTCAACTAAGGTTAGTCTGCTAGCTCGAGCAGCGCCGCATCGACAGGCAAAAGATTGCCCTGGAGGCTAAGCCTACCAAGACCGAGCCTGGCCTCGTTGCATCGCGGTGTTTTCCAGCGCAGGATTTCCTGGTCATCGGTATCAGGACGGGCGTTGTCCTTGATCGTCGCGGCATAGTTCCAGTCTTTTGAGAAGTTTCCATCAACCGCATCCTGTATTACGATGATGCCATTGTCGCTTAGGAGTCCCTGTGCATGATCAAGCATACGCTGACGCTCCTGGGCGCTTATTTGGTAAAAAATAGTAAAGAACGTGATGATGTCATAGCCACCGGCGGGCGCTGTTGAGTGAAGCTTCTCCAGGTCCCCTTCGTTACTGAAATCTGCCCTGACAAACCCGACACGCTCATGGCGTGGGTCAACCGCCTCGAGCGCAGAGTACTCGGTACGTTTTGTGATATCGGAAAGTTCATCGGGATAAAACGAACAGCTTTCAACCCACCTTTTTGTACTTGGGTCGTCGACGTTTGTGATGTCGGTGCCCATCATCGCGCCGAAGCGAACGGTTTGGTGTAGGGCTTTGTTGACGAGTGCGTTGATGGTTCTCTCGCGGTGAAGTACCTGCTCATGCGTTATGCTATCGTGGTTAAGTTCCGGTTGAGACGATAGCTTGATGTCACCGAATGATAACGCATCCCCCGGAGTATTATGCCCAAATGCAAGTTTCAGCTGCCCGTGAAGAACGCTTGAGCCGACGTCGAGATGCGACGGTTCATCACCAAACCGATCACGGTAAAGGGCGGCGAGCAGCTTGACGGTCTTGTAGCGCTCGGCTATGTTGCTCTGTACGTTGCGTGTTAGTAAGTTAAAGAGGACTCTCTCACCGCGGATATCATCCTGCTCTACTGACATGAACGCCTTCTGCCACATGCACGGATCATCACGATAGTCATCCGGATAGTGTTCAGGGTCATTCTCTAGCAGATCCCCCTGATAGGTGCGCTCAAGAAGCTTTACTGTATGCATCGCATCGAGATCCTCACGGACGGAAAGCACATAGCGAAGTTGTTCTTGAAAGTATGGTAGCTCCAGTGCGCGCAGCGCTGCTTCGGCAAATGTACTGAGCGTGCGGTTGGTTCGCTGGTAATACGAACGGTTGTGTTCGAGAAGACCTTGAACCGCTTCTAACCTACCCTGCATACTTTGCAGCTCAGGTTGAGGTGGCGTTTTCTCTAACTCGCTCATTTCAGTAATTATTACGACAAATCAAAAATAATGCAACAGGGGTGGTACTCGGGTATGAGGAGGGTGGTATGATGAGTAGTATAGAGGGAGACAAATCAATGGCAACATCAGCAAAATCAACTATACGAGAGCGTGACAGTCGCATCTTGGCTGAACGTGCAGCTCAGGTGCAACGCGGTGGCGCCAGGGCGGCAGTCCTCGGCGTTAACGACGGACTTGTCAGTACGCTCTGTATTATTCTCGGCGTGGCTGCAGCTGGACAATCTCAATCTGCGGTGCTTTTGGCTGGATTCGCGGGATTAATTGCCGGTTCGATCAGCATGGCGGCTGGTGAATGGATCTCGGTCAAGGCACAAGTCGAGCTGTTCGAAGGTGTTCTGGCAGATCTAAAAAAAATGATTAGAAAAGACAAACTGCTACTCGAGGATACTTTGACAGAGCACCTAGTCTCTGATGGCTACAGTCAGAAAACCGCAAAACTTGCCACCAAAGAGCTTTCGTCTGACAAGGGCCGTTTTTTTGAAACGTATGCAGAGCAAGTTATCGGCGTAAACCCTGATGAACTTGGTTCGCCATGGGTAGCGGCTGTATCGTCACTAGCTCTCTTTACGGTTGGTGCGCTCGCACCGCTCGCACCATGGTTTTTTGTGAGCGGCAATGTCGGCATGGGTCTTTCGGTTCTATTTACGGCTATCGGCGGTCTCATCGCGGGAGGCTATGTTGCGCACAGTAGCGGTAGGCCGATGCTATACGGTTCACTTCGACAGCTCTTGATCGTAATTTTTGCTTCGGTTATCACCTACGGCGTTGGTCTTATCTTTGGCGTAACGCTCGGCTAACGAGATGCTAGGCTATATCGCGGTTACGGAACGCGAGTATGGCGAGGCCAAGCATGACTACTGTGACGGAGAGTAGTATCCACAGATCGGCGATATCGAACTTTTTATCTAGGATGATCGATGTATCGTAGTAGTGCACCAACGACAGGCGCTCCCAGTCACGCAGCCAGTCAACTGCTTTCGCAAAGGTTGTCAGCAGAAAGCTGCCGATAGTAACGACCAAACCGACAAACATCGTCGGTGCGCGTCGTCCACTCATGAGGCCGATGGAAAACGGTATCGTGAACGCCACGGCTCCAAATACCGTCGAGAGAGCCATCAGTCGCCATATCAGCTCATGCGGTATATCTTCACCGAGTGATACAACGCCGACATACGTGCCAGCGACCGCAACGAGGTTAAGGACGGCAATAATAAGCAGAGCTGCTAGCCATTTTTCACTCAAGATGCGCGTCCTGCTTATTGATAACATGCTAAGACTCCTTAGCTCTCCGCTTTCCTCTTCCCTGACCGTAAGACCGAGGGCAAGCATCAACCCCATGATCATGATCATGATTGGCATCCGGATGTCATATATCTGCGAGGCGATAAATCCTTCGAGTGTTCGGTACTGGTCGGGGTCACCGATCAAGCCCTGTAACTGTTGTGGCATAGTTTTACTCAACTGGTCGATGGCGCTCGAGTCACTAAATGATGGATAAAATATAACGACCAGTGCAGTCATAACAGCAAACACCAAAGACCACCCAGCGATGAACCATCGACGCTCGAATAAAGTTCGCGAGATAAGCGAGTGCATCATAGTCGGTTACCCCTGCCTACGGGAGCATACAGCTCGTGGAATACATCGTCGAGATTACGGTCTTCGATAGTAATATCGGTTACCGGTTTGGTTGAAACCCATCTCAGGAAAAAATTTAATTGGTCGCGTGGAACCACGAGTCGTGCGGAGATCGAATCTTGGTGAATGACCTCGATGTCTCCCGGAAGGTTGGCGAGCAGTCTTTTTGGATTATCCAACCTTAGGATGATGTGTTTACCGAGCTGTTTTTGGATATTTGAAAGTTTCTGGTCGAGGATAAACTTGCCCGAACGCATAAATACGATTCGACTGCAAACTTCCGATACCTCGCTGAGAATGTGTGATGACATAAATACCGTTGCGCCACGTGACGCTTCATCACGGATCGTTGCCAGGAAGATGTCCTGCACGAGTGGGTCGAGGCCGGAGGTTGGCTCGTCAAGAATGAGGATAGTTGGAGAGTGTTGTAGCGCAGCGATCAGTGCGATCTTTTGTTTGTTACCGCGTGACAATGTCTTTATCGGCTGGTTTAACATTGGGCTGAGCCGACTCACGAGCTGAGAATATTTTTCTTCGTCACGTCCGTTTTGAGCGGAGCAGAACGTCAAATATTGCGCTCCCGTCAGCGCGCCTGGAAGCACCATGTCGCCAGCGACGTAGCCGATTTTTTTGTGTAGGAGATGGGCACTCGCCGGAACAACCAGTTCACCGAGCAACTCGACCCTTCCCTTAGTGGGCTGAATAAATCCCATAAGCATTGCGATAGTTGTGGTTTTACCGGCACCGTTCGGGCCGACGAAACCGACTACCTCGCCGGATTTTACGATAAGAGAAGCGTCGCTAACGGCTTCGGTATCACCGAACCGTTTGTAAACATTTGCGAGACTGAGCGTTGCTGAGTCGGTTTTTCGTTTCATGCTCAAAAGTTCTTGCGTATATGGGAGAAACTGAAGTCCCAATCGGCGTCAGTTTTCTTGTATGGGTTAAATATATTATGCGGGTCAAACAGTTTCTTGATGGCTTTCATATGACCAAAAACTTCTGGTCCATACATAGTTTCTAGCCATGGGCCGCGCACGAGTCCATCGTTATGTTCTCCAGAGAGTGATCCTCCGTAGCTGAGCACTAGTTCGTTAACCTCTTTCATCGCTGGTTGAAGCTTTGCGCGTTCGTGAGGCTTTTCTATGTCCATCAGCGGGATGATATGAAAGTTTCCGTCTCCCATGTGACCAGCTATAGTCGCCATCAAGTGGTATTTCTTGATGATTGCTTTGAGCTTTGGCCACGCGTCAGGGAGTTTCGCGGGGGGGATCACCAGGTCATCGATGAACGGTGCGGTGTGTTTGTCTTTGACTTTGCTTCTGAGAAGATTAAAGCTTTCTCGACGCATGATCCAGAACTTCTTTGATGATTCTTCAGTATCATCGCGTTCCATATAGAGAGGCTTATAGGGCACCATATCGGTCCGCATAGCCTCAATCTTGTTAGTTACTTCTTCCTGGCTGCTGCCGGTGAACTCGATCATGATGATAAGTTTTGGGATGCCGCGGATTAAAGCTAGTCCGTCAGGGATTAACTGGAATGCGAGCTTGAGCCACGGGAAAAAACCAAGTTTTTTTATAAATGCCGGGAAGAACTTAAAGCTCAGGGCGAGCGTCGTGTCGTCGAAACTCTCGAACGTTGCTGGTTTGTGCTTTAGGACTGCATTGATCACTTCTCCGAGATTATCGGTATTTTTCATGAAACAGACGAGTAGCCCTGAGAATTCCGCTTTTGGTACGAGCCGGACGGCAATATCGGTAATGATGCCGAGCGTCCCCTGTGAGCCGACAAAAAGTTTTGTCAGGTCAAAGACGCCTGTTTCACGGTTCCAGATATCCCAGAGGTGATAGCCGGTTGAGTCTTTGCTCACCTGTGGTTTTGCGGCTTGGATCTCATCATAGTGTTTTTCGAGAAGGTCAAAAGTTTTTTTGTAGAGATCACCCTCGTAGGTTTTTTCGGCCATCTTGCGTACAAGCTCGTCTTTTTTGAGAGGACGAACTTCGTACTCGTTGCCATCAGCCAGGATGACGCGAAGATTCGTAACGAAGTTGTCAGTTTTTCCGTACTGGAGACTCTCTTCTCCGCCTGAGTTGTTCGCCACCATGCCGCCGACCGTACAAAGCTCACGACTCGCAGGATAGCTTGGTAGCATCGTACCGAACGTGGCGGTTTTCCGATCGAGGTGCCTGTAGTATATGCCTGGTTGAACCCGCGCCTCGTCTTTTTTGATGGAGATGATGTTTTTCATGTACGGCGTCATGTTAACGATGATAGAGTCGTTGATCGCGCCACCACTCATATCAGTACCGCCGGATCGAACGGTTAACGACAGTGAAGGATCCTGTTTTTTGTTTTCAAGAACGTATTTTACGAGTGTTTGAATGTCTGCGCTGTCTTGAGGGCTAGCTATAAGTTTCGGCTTCAGTTCAAAAAGACTGGCATCGTGGGAAAACTCTTGCAGTGATTCATTTCGAGTATCAAGGCCACCCTTAAAAATACTCTTTAGCTCTTCTTGTATCTTCATGGCTCTATCTTGCCTTATTTCTGAGACAATCACAAGCACGATGCTATAATGACATCATGAAAAAAAGATCAACTAAATCTGCTCGAAAAAATACCGTTGTCAGCGACTTTCGTCCGTACCGCGTACTGTTCTTGGTGGTCGTAACGAGTGTGACATGTCTCGTGCTGTTCGCTGTGCTGAGCGTAACTTCCGAGGGCTAGGTTATCGCAAAGCTACTTCTTTGGGTATGCATAGGGGTTGGTGGGTTGATCGGCTCACTTTTACCTTCGCTGTGGGGTTCGACAGGTATTTTTTTACCAGCTGTGCTCTCGACTCTCGGTGGTCTTGTTGGTATCTGGGTTTGGTACCGCTATTTGCGATATAGCTAGGTGGATTGTGTTTCGACCGAATATGGAGCATACTAAGGCCATATGAAGGTCAAAGTCGACATCGACACACAGGTATTTATCCGTTTTGTACTCGTCTGTCTTGGCTTTGGCTTTGCACTACTGGCTATCTATAAATCTTGGAGCGCCCTCGTACTGCTCTCTGTTTCGCTTTTTGTAGCGCTCGCCCTAAATCCACCCGTTTCACAGTTAGCAAAACGCCTCCCCGGTAACAGTCGTGTCGGCGCAACCGCGATCGCGTATCTGGCTGTAGTGGTATTTCTCGGCGGATTTTTGGTGTTAATTGTGCCGCCGGTTATCGAGCAGAGTGCGCGGTTTGCGGATACTGTACCTGGCCTGATCGATAAAGTTAGCGAGCAACGGACTGTTTTTGACGATTTCATACAACGCTACGGTTTAGAGCAGACTGTCGATGATGCCGTCGAAAGCGCAAAAGATCAGGCAGCATCTGTTGCCGCGAATCTTGGCAATACGCTCGTGGGCGGGGTCGGATCGCTTTTGGGCGGTCTGGCTAATCTACTGCTTGTGTTGGTGCTAGCGTTTTTGATGTTGATCGAAGGCCCCAACATTCTCAGGCGTATCTGGGGTTTGTATGAGAACCCCGTTCAGCTCCATCGTCATAAAGCGCTTGTGCAGCGGATGTACCGTGTCGTCACCGGATTTGTGAATGGCCAGTTAGCTGTCGCGGCAATCGCCGGTATTTGTACCTTAGTAGTGCTTTTGACGCTGAGCGCAACGCTCGGTATGCCAGCAAATCTTGCGGTTCCACTGTCAGTTGTTATCTTTGTCTGTGGCATGATTCCTATGATTGGTGCGACGATCGGTGCCGTACTAGTTGGACTGGTGTTGCTGCTTAACTCTCCAACCGCAGCTATCATCTTTTTGGTTTACTTCGTCGTATACCAGCAGATTGAAAACAACCTCATCTCACCCACTATCCAATCAAAGAGCGTGGAGCTATCGGCACTGGCTATTCTCGCCGCTATTTTGGTCGGTATAACGCTCGGTGGGCTGCTCGGTGGTGTGGTCGCGATACCGATTGCAGGTTGTATCCGCGTATTGCTCCTTGACCAGTTAGAGCTTGCCCGTATGAAACGACAAGAGCTCGAGCAGAATCCGGTTAAGAAATTGATCAAAAAGACACGATCAAAGACAGCGAAAGCATAGAAGTCTCGCCTATCCTAGCGGTAATACCAGCGTACGCCATGTGTCGTATCATTGAGTCCAATCCCCCTAAGCTCGAGCTGGTCACGTAAGTCATCTGAGAGGGTCCAATCTTTTGATTCACGGGCGCGTTCCCGTTCGAGTAGGAGCTGCTTATCTTCGTCGGTGATATCAGGCGTCGAGCCGATAAGGTCAAGCCCGAGTACGTCATCAAGGTACGACAGTAAGTCCACAAGAGCTGACTTTGCGATGGTCTCAGTTGGTGAACGATCGATGTCATCAAACATGTCCTCTATTTTTGTGAGCGCAAGAGGGCTGTTGAGGTCTTGCGACAAAGCTTCAAGCGACGCATGTTTGGCGGCGAGGAGGCGACCGTTGACTTCATCATGCTTGCTATCATCGTCTGTGAGCGTATCGTGGAGCTGGTGGCGTAGGGCCGCTATGGCTCGCCAGCGCTTGATACGACTAGCGGCGGCCGCAAGATTGTCCCAGCTAAAGTTACTCTCAGTCCGATAGTGACTCTGAAGGACAAACATCTTAAGGTCTAATGGTGAAAAGCCCTTTTCACTAAGGTCGGATAATGTAAAACCATTACCAAGACTTTTGCTGATCTTGGTGCCGTTTACCAGCAGAAAATTAGCGTGTAGCCAGTAGTTTGCAAAACGCTTGCCGGTGGCTGCTTCGGACTGGGCAATTTCGTTCGTATGATGGACAGGAATATGATCGATACCACCGGTGTGGATATCAAGGGTCTCGCCGAGATATTTGATAGCCATTGCGCTACACTCGATATGCCAGCCCGGAAATCCGGTTCCCCATGGGCTAGGCCATTCCATGTCTCTTTTTTTATCTTTGGGGCTGAACTTCCAGAGAGCGAAGTCGCTGGGGTTGCGTTTTTCAGTGTTAAATTCGACGCGCGCACCCGCTTTCATGGTATCGAGGTTCAGACCGGCAAAGTCAGGATAGGGCTTAAATGTGCTCGTATCAAAATAAATGCCATCGGATATTGCATAGGTATGACCGCCCCGTTCCAGCCGCTCAATCAGTGCGATTTGGTCACTGATGTGGTCGGTGGCTTTTACGAGCATTTCTGGCGGTAAGAGGTTGAGAGCGGTCATGCCTTCGAGGAATCGGTTGGTATAGCGTTCGGCGACATCCCAGGCAGTTGTCCCCTCTCGTTTCGCACCCTTTTCCATCTTGTCTTCGCCGTCGTCAGCGTCGCTTGTTAGATGCCCGACATCGGTGATATTCATAACTCGGTCGACAGTGAGACTATTGGCGCTAAGGACGCGGACGAGCAAATCCCAACGGACGTAGGCGACCCAGTTACCGATCAAAGGCTCACCGTACACTGTTGGTCCACATGTGTAGATGGTGACACGGTCGGGATCTTGGGGTCGGAACTCATCCTGGCTGCGCGTGAGCGTGTTATGTAAGTGGATCATTGGCCTGCCTCATCTAGCGCCTTAGTGGCTGATTCGATGAGCTCTCGGACAATGGTTTGGTAGCTTTCGTGGGCACGAAAACCTGCCGCGTACGGGTGACCACCACCACCAAAATAACCAGCAACGACATCACTGAGCGGTAGGTTTGACCGGAGTTTGCCGGTAAGCTTGCCATCAGGGTAGGTTTTGAGGGCAACCGCCAGCTCAACGCCTTCGACGAGGCGCATTTCGTCGAGCACAAGCATACTCGGATTGTATTGGTCGCTGTATGCCTGAATCTCTTCCCACGGGATATGCACAACTGCTAGCTTCCCATCGACGAAGTATTCAATCCGGTCGATAAGGCGGCCTTTGTAGGCCAGGATTTCGGGTGATTTCTTCATCATCTCACGACGGCGCGCTTCCAGGTCGGCCGGTACAACGCCTGCATCGAGAAGGCTCGCCACTACGCGGTAGCTGTTCGCTGTAGTAGCCTGTGTCGTGAGCCCAAGGCTGTCGGACATGATCGAGGCGTAGAGTGCATCTGCAGCCGTTTTGGTTAGCGTCCAGCCAGCCCATGCGGCAAGCTCGCAGATAAGCTCGCCTGTTGCGACTGCGGTTTCACTCATAACCATCTCGTGGTCGAACGGCAGGCTACTTATGACACTGGCGTGGTGATCGAGCACGATTACGGGGTGGGTTTCGAGAAAGTGACGTGCGCCAGGAGTTTCAAGAACTTTCGAGATCAATGTTTCGCTGCTCGTATCAACGATGATTGCCAGATCGAAACTACTCGACCACTCATCAGTAACTCTATCCCAACCCTCCATGTGACGTAGGTATTTTGGTAGAGATACCGGACAGTACATGGCGACGTCTTTGCCGGCATTGGCGAGGAGTTCTTCAAGAGCCAAACTACTGCCCAGGCTGTCGCCGTCGGGGTTTTCGGCTTGGATGATGACGATTCGCTTCGCTTCGTCGATAAGTGGTTTTATGTTCTCGTACATCTGTTTAAGTATTGTAACAGATAGCTAAAGCATCTGTTTTCGGCCCTGGAGGGCGTGAGTCAGCGTTATCTGGTCGGCGTACTCAAGGTCAACGCCGACAGGGATTCCGCGAGCAAGCCGACTTATGGTTATAGCTTCGAGTTCACTTTCTTTTATGTGGCGTTGGATATAAAGCGCTGTAGATTCGCCTTCAACGGATGCGTTCGTAGCGAGGATAACCTCCTGAACACCGTCTTTTTTGAGCCGCTCTATCAGCTCGGGGATATGCAGCTGTTCGGGCCCAACTCCATCAATAGGGCTCATGGCACCACCGAGAACATGATAGGTGCCTTTGAACTGTTTGGTCTTTTCGAGAGCAATGATATCGAGCGGTTCTTCGACGATAGCGACTAGCTGTTTGTCACGTTTCGGATCGCTATAGAGTGACGAGACAGTTTCTTCGGCATCGATTAACGCATAGGTGACTGGACATTGCTTGACTCCAGTATGCAGTCCGGCGAGTGAACCAGCGATCTTTTCGGCGACATGGCGATCACGCCGCAGTAGACTATACGCGTATCGTTCAGCCGATCGAGGTCCGACGCCCGGTAGTTCACCGAGGGCTTCTATGACCGATACTAAGGCTTTTGGTAGCACACCAGTAGCTCTTTGGCCTCTAAAGGCCGAGGTTTCCGAGGCCGCCCATGAGTGGCTTCATTTTTTCAGCAGCCAGTTCTTGGGCTTTGGTCATAGCGTCACGGACCGCGATCTCAACCCAGCGTTCGAGTTCGGCGATGTCGTCGAGGTCTACGAGGTCTGGGTCGATAGTGACTTTTTTGAGCTTTAATTCACCGTTTACTTGTACGATGACCGCGCCATCGCCAGCAGAAACTTCAACTAACTCTTTTTGGAGTTCTTTTTGAGCCTTCTTCAGCTTCATGACCATTTTTGCTTGATCCATCATAATGAGCACTTCCCCTTCTCTTTCGGAATAAATCTGTATCGTATCAATTGTAGCAAACTATTGCGTTCGACTATAGACGCGCAGGAGTACTTCGCCGTGATCTAGGTGTGAAGTGATGATAGTTCTTGGTAGTGCTGTGGTCTGATAGTTCGACGACGCAAGTGCTATCGTTTCAGGCTGACGCGTTGCCTCAGGGGTGCCACTCGATGTTCCGATTGTCAGCTGTGGATACTGTTTGCGAAGTATGTCATAAAAAGCCGTGTGCTCGGCCGGTACGATCAGCCGAGTTGGGACATGAGGTTTCAGGACGGTTCGTATCGAGGTGAGGCCAGCATGATAATACGAACTGGTATCAGAGTAGTAATATGCATAGAAATAACGGGTTATCGAAATAGCCAGTAGCCCTACTACGATGAGAGACAGTGGCACGAGGGCTCCGATACGGGCGTACGGGTTTCGCGGGAACACGCTATACCACTCTCTGAGTAGGAACTCGAGCCCAATCGCGAGCAGGATGATACACGGTACGAACAATAGGGCAAAATGCGTAGGATTCAAGATAAGCAGTGGTATAGAAACGGCTAGCCATATCAATATCAAATACGAACGCGCAGCGTGTCGGTCAAGTAGCGTGCGCACCAGTCCGATAACAATAAGTAATGTCGTGGTGAGATTTAAAAACGGTGTAATCGTATCGGTTATTTCAGGGTCATAGAACAGGAATAGCGAACGCAAAATCGCGAGCAGTGAGCCGCCTAGTCCAGCAAGGGTGAGTTTGTCTTTGAGGGCATCGACGCCGAATAGGTATTCGATGATATTGATATCATGGATGCCAGCGATAATGAGTGGAAGTAACGAGATGAGTGTCAGGGTAGCGAAAATACCGATTTGCCAGAGTTTGGTGTGTTTTATTTGATAGCGTACGTGCGGATGGAACGCTCCCGCTACCAGTAGCGCAAAGACTGCGTATGCGCCCAGTGGCATATATAACAGCAGCAGCGCCGAAATAGCAGCAAAAAGTTTCCAAAAAAATGTTCCCCGACTTTTCGATGTGAGCTTGACGGCACTCATCAGAATGATTAGTAGTAGGAGCATATAAAACACACTCGCCACACCCGTGCGTCCCATGGAGATAAATGGTACAGATGAAGCTGTAATGATAAGTGCTAGAACGGCAATATTTCGTCTAAACCACTGATTGAGCGTTATGGCGAGTGCTGCGGCAGCCAGGAAGGCCAAGATAAGAGACGGCAAACGAATACTGAGCTGTGACAAGCCGAACAGACTGATGCTGGCTTTTTGAAGCACATGATACGGCAGGTTGACGATATCGGCCGGCTTAAGATCCCGGAAGTTTAACGAATTGCTGGCCACGACAGATTGCATTTCCCTGTCGTTAATGCCATTTGGGATACTGCCGATATCAACGAGTAGCAGAGCGCCGACAAAGACAATGAACAAAGCGTATCCGATGAAGTAGCGGTAGCGATAAAGCGTAAGTTCACGGACGAGAGATGTCTTCATAGCGTTAGGCTTATTATAGCAGTCGTATTCTTAAAGCCGCTGTTTATCGAGTGACATAAAGCGTAGACGCTCTGGGTGGAAGTAGAGCTCGACCTTCCCGACAGGGCCGTTACGGTGCTTAGCGATGATGAGATCGGTGATGTTTTGACGATCGGTTTCAGGGTTGTAGTAGGCTTCGCGGTAAATAAATGCCACGATATCGGCGTCTTGCTCGATCGAGCCTGATTCGCGTAGGTCGCTGAGCTGAGGTATCTGCGGGCTGCGTGTCTCAACGGAACGCGAGAGCTGCGAAAGTGCGATCACGGGGACGTTAAGTTCGCGAGCAATCAGTTTGAGGCCACGGGAGATCTCACTCACTTCCTGGACGCGGTTGCCATCGCTGCGACCGCTGCCCTGCATCAGCTGTAGGTAGTCGATGATAATGAGGCCTAACGGGTTGTTGTGTGCCTCGCGTCGGGCTTTGGTGCGCATTTCGAGTACGGTAACGCCCGGTGTGTCGTCAATAAAGATCGGTGCCTCGGCCATTTCACCCATCGCGTGCGATAACTTCTCGAAGTCATCATCGCTGAGGTTCCCAGTGCGGATATTCCATGCGTCAACCCCACTCGCGTCGGCTAACATACGGTCGACCAGTTGTTCTTTGCTCATCTCGAGGCTAAAGAATAGAACTGATTTTTTTGCTTTCGTTGCGACGTTGTATGCCAGGTTGGTCACCAGCGTCGTTTTACCCATAGCTGGGCGAGCGGCCAGGATGATCAGGTCACTTTGCTGGAGTCCTGCTGTCATATTATCGAGATCACGCCAACCGGTTGGGATGCCACGCAGTTTGCCGCCACCACGGTGCAGCTCTTCCATACGGTCAAAGCTCTCAGTCAGGATCTGCTCCAGACTGACGAGGTCTTGTTTGGTGTTGGTGTCGCTAACGGCAAACAGCTCAGACTCGGCTGATGAGAGCAACTCGGAGATATCTTGCTCTTCGTTGTAGCCGAGCGTTGCGATATCATTGCTGGCCTTGATGAGTCGACGCCGGATAGCTTTCTGCGAGATGATTTCCGCATACGTGGTGGCATGAGCTGCAGTCGGTACATAGTTTGTCAGCTCAGTTAGGTATGCTGAGCCACCGACGATCTCTAACTCACCCTTTTTCGTCAGTTCATCACTGAGCGTCAGTAGGTCGACGGGTCGGTGTCGCTCATAGAGGCGCAGCATAGCACTAAAAATCAAGACATGTCGTTTGTCGTAAAAATCTTGCGATCGAAGTTTGTCGCTGATGTCGGCCATCACTTCTTCATCGATCAGAATCGCTCCGAGCAGGCTCATCTCAGCATCGAGATTTTGCGGCGGTATTTTCGCGTCTGCGAGGGTGTTGGTTGGTCTCTTAGATTGCGCCACGTATTGGTTCTCCTCCACCCATGATAGCAGCAACCGCCTGGGCATCATCATCGAGAGCCGCTTCGCTCTTCGCATCGGTGATGTTTAGCTCAGGGTTTAGACTGAAGAGGTTGTTGAGGACGGCACCGAATTGTTTGCGCGACGCAGGATTTTCCATTTTTTTACGATGTATCGCGTATATAAAGGTTAGCTTCAGGACATTCGAGTCGCTGTCATATGAAGCATCGGCACGACTCAGTACGCTAAAAAGCGGGGCGTGGTGTTTTTTGATAGCACCAAGGATAGCATCCCAGTTAAAATCGCCCGTATGGGTGGCCACAACTGGTTTTGTGTTTGGCTGCGTTTCGGCTGCGGTGGTAGCTGGCTCTGGCATTTCGGCCGCTTCCTTTGCTGCTTCGGTGCGCGCGGCAACTTGAGAACGGAGAACGCCTGGTTTTGCGGCAATGGTGGGTGAGGATGAGCTATGCAGAGCAACGTTTTTTCGTTGCCCAGGGTTAGTGTAGCGCACCAATGTGGCAATCAGTTTCAGCTCCGGATCGTGTGCCTTTGGGATATCTACGAGCTCATCAAGCAGCTGGTAGAGTTCGTGGTTCTCCTTGGCTCGTTTTGCGACCAAGCGTGCAAGTTGTTCGGTCAAGATAACGGCCGAAACACCGGCCGACTGGATAGCTTCCAGTTCTGAAACCAGAGTTTTGACGTCGTTTGCTTCGAGGGCACTAACGACTTTTTCTACCCTGCTTTGCTCTGCCATGCCGAGTACTGATTCAACGAGACTAACCGTGATTTTTTCGGAAAGTCCTGAGAGTTGGTCGAGCAAACTGACGCTATCGCGGAAACTTCCTCCTGCGTGAGTCGAGAGCAGGTCGATAGCTTCTGGTTCGTAGGTTATTTTTTCCTTGTCCGCGATTGACCGGAGATGGTTCGATATATCG
>CBIHNH010000015.1:0-15148 GCA_966211425.1 uncultured bacterium | reverse complement strand
CTTTTTAGCTTCGGCTTTGGCTACTTTTCGTTCACGGATATCAGCTTTTTTAGTGCTGGTACTCTGTGGAAGCGGTACTTCTACGGCTTCGAACGTTCCGCCTGCCTTAGCGATAGCGGCTTTGACGCTTTCACTGGCGTTCTGAACCTTGACGGTTGCTTTGCCGGTGTACTCGCCACGAGAGATCACTTTAACTGTGTGGTGAGGCGTTGCTACGAGGCCTGCGTTCGCGAGCGTAAAGTTGTCGATAGTCGCACCCTTCACGTCGTTAAGCTGGTCGAGGTAGACAACTTGAGCCGGTACGCGCTTGCTCTTGAAACCACGAGCTTTCGGAATAGCCTGCATCAATGCACGCTGACCACCCATAAAGCCTGCTGCAAGCTTCTTACCGGTACGAGCGCCCTGACCCTTGGTACCACGACCAGCGGTTTTACCCTGGCCAGCACTGATACCGCGACCCTTGCGCTTGCGGTCTTTGTTCGACTCGACTTGGAGTTCATGATACTTCATGGTTATTTCTCCTCTACCTTGGCTGCTGCTTTCTTTGCAGGAGCTTTCTTTGCTTTTGGAGCGTTCAGCCATTCTTCACGAGGAACGAGGCTCTTGAGCGCATCGATCGTTGCGTAAGCGATGTTAACCTTGTTGGTTGAACCGAGGCTCTTACTAAGCATGTTGTTGATACCAGTCACGCCGATGATCTGGCGAACGACACCGCCGGCAATAATACCGGTACCAGGTGCTGCAGGCTTGATGAGGACGCGGGCGCCGCTCACTTTGACTTCTGCGTCGTGCGGAATCGTTGTGTTCACGACTGGAATCGTGATCATGTTCTTTTTCGCGACATCGGTTGCTTTGGCGATAGCGGTCTGGACATCCTGACCCTTGCTAACACCGACACCGACACGGTTCTTGCGGTCACCAACGACGACGAGCGCCTTGAAACGGAAACGACGTCCACCCTTTACGACACGTGAGACACGATCGATGTTGATAACGTTCTCTTCGAACTGTTTTTCCTCGCGAGGTCCATCACGGCGGTCGTTACGACGTGGCGGACGTGAGTCGCGGCGCTGACCCTGGCCTTGGCCTTGTGGTCGTGCCTGAGTTTGCTGTTGTTCTGCCATGATTTTAAAACTCCAAACCTTCGTTACGTGCCGCATCAGCAAGTGCGCTCAGACGACCAGCGTACTGGCGACCATTGCGGTCAAAGACAACTGACGTTACTTTGGCTTTCTTTGCTTTTTTGGCGATATCTGTGCCGATGTGTGCGGCCTTTTCGCTCATAGTGCCCTTGAGGCTCTTTGTGCCAACTGTTGTTGCGCTCGCAAGAGTCTTGCCGGCAACGTCATCGATAAGTTGTGCTGAAATGTGCAGGTTACTGATAGTCACCGTTAGTCGTGGGCGCTCAGCTGTGCCTGAAACACGTGAACGAACGCGACCTTTTCGCAGGCTGCGGTTCAGTAGTTTTTTAGCGAGAATACTCATAGACTATTTACCTGTCTTTCCTGCTTTACGGATAATAACTTCATCAGCGTACTTGATACCTTTGCCTTTGTATGGCTCTGGTTTCTTGAGGGCGCGGATCTCTGCGGCAACCTGACCGACTTGCTGTTTGCTGTGTCCAGCAACGGTGATTTCCATCTTGTTGACGGTAATGTTGACGCCTTCTGGCGCCGTGTACTTTACCGGGTGAGAAAAGCCGAGGGCCATCTCAAGGTTCTGGCCACCGCCAGATACACGGAAACCGACACCGTTGACTTCGAGTTTCTTTTCGAAACCGTCAGTCACGCCGACAACCATGTTGTTGATCAGTGAACGCATCAAGCCGTGTTGGCTCTTTGCAGGTTTGCTGTCATCCTTACGGACAACAGTTACGACACCGTCCTCGTTGGTCACAGTGACATCTGGCGTGATGAACTGTGAGAGTTCACCCTTTGGACCTTTGACGGTCACGTTGCCAGAGTCGACCGTGATTGTCACACCGGACGGAATCTGAATGGGTAGTTTTCCGATTCGACTCATAACTTCTCCTTATTTCTTATTCTTCTTTACCTTCACGAACGCGTATACGACGCCGGCTATGATCAATGCGTACACCAGAAAGCGGCCGACGATCTTGCCCATGTCCGTTGCGTTGAGATCCGCGTCCATGATTAGTAAACCTTACAGATTAGCTCACCACCGAGACGAGCCTTGCGGGCCTCTGTGTCCGTCATAACACCCTTTGAAGTGCTGACGAGCATGATACCACGGCCACTCTTGATCTTCGGGATGTCTGCGACACCTGCGTAGACACGGCGACCAGGCTTGCTGACGCGCTGAATCTCGTTGATGGTTGGGTTGGTACCTGGCTCAACGATCGTGATGACGATCGTGTCACGCGGTGTACCTTTTTCGGTTGTTACCTTTGAAAGGTAGCCAGCCTTTTGGAGCTGCTGTGCAACCGTTAGCTTCATCTTGCTTGCAGGAACACGAACTTCGGTCTTGCCGGCCATGATAGCGTTACGGATGCGGGTAAGCAGGTCTGCGATTGGGTCTGTTGATTGTAATGCCATATCGATATCCTTCCTACCAGCTCGCCTTAGTTATACCGGGGATTTCTCCCTTGGATGCATGCTCACGGAATGAGATGCGATCAAGGCCAAATCGGCGCATGTATGCACGCGGGCGACCAGTGGTTGAACTACGGTTCTTCCAGCGGGTTGGGCTAGAGTTCGTAGGTAATGCCTGGAGACCTTCTTGGTCACCAGCTGCTTTGAGCTCTGCGCGCTTTGCTGCGTATTTCGCAATCATTTTCTGTCGTTTAAGGTCACGAGCGACCATTGATTTCTTGGCCATTAGCGTCGATCTCCTTTCTCGAATGGAATGCCAAATTTTTCTAACAGTGCACGGCTGTGTGCTGCACCACCGGTCTTCATCACGAAGGTGACCTGCATACCGTGGAGCAACTGTGTGTCTTCGAACGTAAGCTCTGGGAAGATAGATTGCTCTACGATGCCCAGGTTGTAGTTACCTGCACGGTCGAAACCTTTGGCGCCGACGCCGTGAAAGTCACGAACACGAGGCAGAGCTACGTTAGTCAGCCGGTCGAGGAACTCGTACATGCGGTTGCCGCGTAGGGTAACGCTGACACCGACACGGTTCATACCGGCACGGATCTTGAAACTTGCGATAGACTTTTTCGCCATGCGATCAACCGGCTGTTGGCCAGTGATCTTGCGAAGTGTCGTGCTCACGAGCTCGTGATGACGCTTGTCATCTTTGTTCTTACCGATACCAACGCTGATAACGATCTTTTCCAGTTTTGGTACCTGATGTACATTGCCAAGTTCCAGTTCTTTTTGGAGTTCAGCAACCAACTTGCTATCGTACAGCGATTTGAGTCGCGGCTGAGTTGAAACAGTTTTGGTAGCCATTACTTGATCTCCTTTCCAGATACCTTAGCGATACGTACTTTGTTACCGTCTTTGTCTACCTTATAGCCAACACGTGTGGTGGTGCCCTTTGTCTCGTCAGCGACGAGAGCGACATTTCCGAGTGGCAGAGACTTGTGAATCTCTTTGGTGCCACCGCGTGGGTTCAGCTGTGAAGGTTTGATGTGGCGTTTCTGGACGCCGATCTTTTCAACCTTTACCGTGTGTTCACGGACGTTAGTTGAAACGACCTTGCCGGTTTTGCCTTTATGGCTACCGGTGATGATCTTTACCAGATCACCTTTTTTAATGCGAAGCGCCATATTAGAGTACCTCCGGTGCTAGGCTGATAATCTTTGCGTAACCTGCTTCACGCAGTTCACGTGGGATTGGGCCGAATACACGTGTTGCACGTGGGTTCTTGTCGTCACCGATGATAACAGCTGCGTTCTCGTCGAAACGAATTGTTGAGCCATCTTTACGTCGGATCTGGTCAGTCGTACGAACGACAACTGCTTTAACCACACTCTTTTTCTTAACGTTACCTGATGGGTTAGCGTCCTTTACGGTCGCGACGATGATATCACCGACACGAGCGTAACGACGACGAGTACCACCGAGGACGCGGATACAAAGGATTTCCTTTGCACCGCTGTTGTCGGCGACCTTAAGTCGGGATTCTTGTTGGATCATATGCCTACGCCTCTCCCGCTTTCTCGGTCGTTAGGGCTGGTTCTTCTTTGAGCTCAATCTCACCGTGACCGGTTTCGATAATGCGGCTCAGAGTCCAGCTCTTAGTTTTGCTAATAGGTCGAACCGACATAATCTCTACGCGGTCGCCTTTGTTAGCTTCATTCTTTTCATCATGCGCGGTGTATTTGCGAGTCACCGTGTACTGCTTTCCGTACAACGGGTGGGTCTCACGGTTTGTTGCCGTGACAGTGATGGTCTTGTTACGAACGTCGGATGATACGACGCCAACGATTTTCTTAGCCATTTACGCCTCTCCTTTCGACGTTTCAGTTTTCATTGCCTGGTTAAGGCAGGTTAGGATACGAGCGATATCGCGTCGGATATTACCAACCACACGTGGGTTAGGTAATTCACCGGCAGCGAGTGAACGCTTGTTCTCAGAAAGTTCGGCACGCTTTTCGGCGAGGAGCTTCTGGAGATCAGCGACGCTCTTGGTGCGTAGTTCAGTAGCGTTCATAACTATGCGTCCTCCCTACGGATAAAACGGGTTTTGACGGGAAGTTTGTGTGCTGCGAGGCGCATAGCTTCGCGAGCAATCTCTTCAGTGACACCCTTCATTTCGAACATGACCGTGCCGGCTTTGACCTTGGCGACGAAGAACTCTGGGTTACCTTTGCCTGAGCCCATCTTTACGTCCTGTGGCTTACGAGTCACGGGAGTATGTGGAAAGATTCGGATCCAGATCTTACCGCCACGCTTGATGTAGCGGGTCATCGCCTGACGAGCTGACTCGATCTGGCGTGAGGTAATACGTTCGTTGGTTGTACTTTGCAGGGCATAATCGCCAAATGCGATGTAGTTAGAACGAGAGGCGATACCGTCGTTCTTGCCTTTTCTTACCTTACGGAACTTGGTTTTCTTTGGAAGCAACATTAGCGATCGCTCCTCTCACCCTTGTAGATCCAAACTTTCACACCGATGATACCGGTAGGAGTTTTGGCTTTTGCAAGGTTGTAATCTATGTCAGCGCGAAGAGTGTGAAGTGGGACTGAGCCCAGGATCACCTTTTCACGACGGCTCATCTCAGCGCCGTTCAAACGACCGGCGACCTCGATACGGATACCTTTGGCACCAGCGTTCATCGTGTTCTGCGCGCTCATCTTTGTCGCACGGCGGAAGTTGATGCGGCGCTCGAGCTGACGAGCAATGTTCTCTGCAACCAACTTGGCTGCGAGCTCAGGACGTTTGACTTCTTCGATGTTGATACGTACCGGCATGCCGACGATCTTTTCGATGTCTTTCTTGAGCTCGTTAACACCAGTACCTTGGCGACCGATAACCACACCAGCTTTGCTCGTGTGGATAGATATGGTGCAAAGGTTGGATGAACGTTCGATAACGGTATCGTTGATAACAGCACGCGTTTCAAATCGCTTTTCGATCGTCTTGCGAACAGCGATGTCCTCAGAAAGCCACTGAACATATTCGCGTTTTGTGGCAAACCACTTTGAACGCCAGTTCTTGTGAACCTGGAGACGCATGCTGATAGGGTTTACTTTTTGACCCATTATTTCGTCTCCTTACTTTCAGCTGGCTTTGCGGCCGGCTTCTTTTTAGGCTTCTCAGCACCACGGACAACAACCGTGATGTGGCTTGTTTTCTTCTGGAATGGCAGTGCACGACCCATGGCAGCTGGTTTGTAGCGCTTGAGGCGTGGACCAGCGGTAACAGTCAAAGTCTCGATAATGAGATCTTTACCTTCGATACCATGCGTGTTTGTCGCGTTAGCCTTAGCGCTGTTGATCACCTTTGCGATCGTTTTAGCAGCGCGCTTTGGGGTGTGCTCAAGGATAACGAGCGCGTCAGCGACTGTTCGTCCGCGGACGAGGCTGGCAACGAGGCTGACCTTGCGTGGTGCGAGGGCTACGCCCTTTGCAACGGCACGTGTAGTTTTCTCAGCCATTACTTCTTATCCTTTCCACCGTGTTTTCGGAACTTACGGGTAGGACTAAACTCACCGAGCTTGTGGCCAACCATATTTTCCGAAATGTATACAGGAACGTGCATGCGGCCGTTGTGAACAGCGATCGTACGACCAACCATTTCTGGCGTGACCGTGCTTGCGCGTGCCCACGTTTTAATGACGGTACGATCGTCTGGACCAAGCGCCGCCACTTTCTTAGCGAGCTTGAAGTCGACGAACGGACCTTTTTTGAGTGATCTACTCATAGTCTACCTCTTCCTCTTCGCATCATGGCGACTTCTTACTATCATTCCGCTAACATCCTTGCGGCGTCGGGTACGGTAACCGAGTGTCAACTGACCCCACGGAGTACGTGGTGGTTTACCAGAACCGTGACGACCACCGTCACCACCACCGTGTGGGTGATCTGCGGCGTTCATAACAACACCACGGACGCTTGGGCGAATACCCATGCGGCGCTTACGACCGGCAGAACCGATCTTAACGTTCTGGTGCTGCTCGTTACCGACAACACCGATGCTCGCCATACATTCCAGACGGAAACGACGAACTTCACCTGATGGCAGTTTGACCTGGGCGTAGTCGCCTTCTTTGGCCATGAGCTGGGCTTTTGTCCCAGCACCGCGGACCATTTGGCCACCCTTACCAGCCTGGATCTCAATGTTGTAGATCTGTGTACCGGTTGGGATATTTGCAAGCGGGAGACGGTTAGATACTTCAACTGCAGCTTCAGGACCGGAAACGATCTTGTTTCCGACTTTCATGTTCTTGTCAGCTAGGATGTAGTGGTACAGACCATGTTGGTCGCGAATACGTGCGATACGCGCAGAACGGTTCGGGTCGTATTCGATTTCTTCAATAGACGCAGTCGTACCGGCAGCAAGACGGTGGTTCAACAGACGGTAGTATTGTTTGACGCCACCACCGCGGTGACGAGTCGTGATACGACCGGTGTTGTTACGTCCTGCCGTACTCTTTTTCGCCTTGATCAGGCTCTTGAGCGGCTTGCGCGTGGTGATGTCTGAGAAATCCTGAGACGTCATGCCGCGACGGCCGTTAGTTGTTGGCTTGTATTGTTTCAGTGCCATACTACTTTTCTCCTGCCTTATTCGCTGAAGACTCTTCTTCGTTAAATAGGTTCAAGCTCGCACCTTCGACCAAGGATACATATGCTTTCTTAGTTTTCGATCGCAGAGCTGTACCTGGTTGTGCGCGCTTACCGCGACTTGCACGAACCGGCTTGCCCTGTTGGATAACAAAACGTACATCGTTCACCTCAACGTCGTATTGGGCTTTCACGGCGGTGATAACACCGGCCTTGTTAGCGGTCATAGGAACGTTAAAGACGTAGGTACCGTTCTGGCTCTGGCCATAGGCCTTTTCAGAGACGCGTGGGATAAGAGTCAACATTACTTGGTCTCCTTTGCGGTACTACGCGGGGCAGCTTTACCGAGCCATGAGTTTACGATCTCAACGGCTTTCGGTGTCAGAACGATCGCGTCAGCGTTTAGGATATGGAAGACACTGAGGTACTTCGCACTGACAAGGAGGACGTTCGGGACGTTGTTGGTTGCGCGGATCAGCTCAGGCGTTTTGACGTCTACAGCAATTAGAACGCGGCGTTCGAGCTTGTTCTTTGTCAGGAAATCTGCGATCTCTTTGGTTTTGCCAGTAGTCTTGACATCGAGAACGTGGATCTTGCCGGCAGTGGTTGCGAGCGTCAGAGCCTGACGAAGTGCGACACGCTTGCTGGTTGTGCTGATCTTTAGTGAGTAGTTCTCGTTACCGCGTGGGCCGAATACTACACCACCACCACGCCAGATCGGGTTGCGTGAGCTACCGAAACGTGCGCGGCCTGTGCCTTTTTGCTTCCATGGCTTTTTACCACCACCGCGAACTTCGCCGCGCTGTTTTGTGGTTGCGCTCGAAAGACGAGCAGTTGCCAAGTAGCTGTCGTATGCCAGTTTGAGCAGTTCGTGGTTCGTGACCTCGACGCCAGCGACATCTTTAGACAGGGTTGGTTTGGTTGTACGAGTTGTCTCAGCCATTATGCCTTCCCTCCGATTGTGACGGTTCCCTTACGGGGACCTGGGACAGCGCCCTTGAGGCCGATAAGACCGAGTTCGGCGTCAACGTAAGCAACGACAAGATTCTTGACGGTTACTTGGTCGTGACCCATACGGCCGGCCATGCGCTTGCCCTTGAAGACTTTCTGCGGATACATAGATCCGATAGAACCTGGTTTACGAACGTTTCCGTTACCACCGTGGGTCTTCTTAGAAGTATTAAAGTTGTGTCGTTTAACCGTACCAGCGAAACCTTTACCTTTGCTGATACCCGTGACGTCGACAACGTCGCCAACGGCAAAAACAGTGACATCAAATGCGTCACCGATCTTGTGTTCACCGAGCTCATTGACGCGAACTTCGCGGATGACCTTCGGCGTTACCTTTGCGGCCTTAACATGGCCACTCACGGCATTGCTCAGGTTCTTACCCTCACCATATCCCAGCTGGACAGCGTTATAGCCATCACGTTCAACAGTCTTCACCTGAGTGACTGTCACTGGGCCAGCTTTGACGAGCGTTACAGGAACTGCAGCGCCATCATCACTGATGATTTGGGTCATACCAATTTTGGTACCGAGTAGGGTTTTCATACATCCCTCTTCCCACTTAAAATTCTCGGCTTCTGGCAGTATCCGTATCTGTCGGACTTACCAATTCGCGCGAGAAACTAATATTTTTCGTAAAAGTTACCGTCTAAATATAGCAAGTTTATCGCTGTTAGTCAAGGTGTTACATGACACGTATGACATCCTATGAACAGGCGTCAAGCAAAGAGCGGTTAGTATGATGCTTCTGAAATCGAAATTATCGCAGAGCGTCGTAGCTCGTGGTGACTCGGGTCTGGGCCGCCTGAAGAACCTGGTTAAAGCCCGCACTGGCTGAGCGGAGCGCTTCGTACTCGCTAGCAAGTACCTTTTCCGCCTCCATAAACGCTGCCGCATCCTGGGCGCTATTAGCTTGATTCAGCTTTGACCAGTTCTCCGCGATCGCTTTTACGTTTGCACTAATCGCTAAGTGAGCCGCTTGCATTTCGCCGGAAGGTGAAAGCTTGTTCAGCGCCTCGGACGCTTCCTGCCAAGCGGTCTGCTGAGCCGCTATCACGGCAAACTCATCCGTTATCGGTGTCGCTGCAGGCTTCATGACCGTATCCACCCGTTCCAGGTAACGTGTCTCTTTCTCGAATTGTCGCAAGGCGCTGACTAGAGACGCGTACTCCGCCTGATTGTCTTTACAGTCCTTGAGCGCATTCGATGCGCGAGGATAGAGCGAAGCCATATTGTCGAGTAGTCCGCCTCGACACATCCCGCCAACGATCTCATCAACTTCATTCGCAATGCCCCGCAGACTATCGGCTGTGAGCGACGGTTTTTTCTGTGCCGGCAATACGCTCTTGCTCACGATGCTCTCAAGTGTAGACTTCGCCGCCGGAATACCGGCACGATACTGGGCAGCCACAAGCTCTCCGATGACAAAAGGTACCAGCAGGATTGTGAGAATAATCACCGCGAATATACCCTTTTTCCGGCGCGTCAACCCGCCCCTTGTGCGTTTTGATTTAGGTGCTTGTTTTTTTGGCGCCGCTTGAGCCGGAGATTTAGTTGACGGGTCGTCATCGACATCAATTCCTTTGAGGTCTACCTGGTTAATACCGACCTGCCGACCGCGGCGACTAACAAAGAAAGTTGGCTCGTCGTTGTCTGGGTTTTTGTCGGTCATGAGCGAATCCCTATCGTTGGCGCATATAGTTCGTGACCAAGCGGCCATGAGTTCGGCGTACAACCCTGCATATCAAGTGTTTGCTGCTGCATGACCGCCGCAGGCTGACCGGCGCCAGAACACTGCTCGTGTCCGTGACCCAACCAGTGGCCTGTTTCGTGGTTAATAACCATCTGTCGATACCCACTCAGGCTACCGCCGGCTGCATTCCAGGCATCAGAGCCGTTCTGCCACCGGGTTTCGTTTATGATAACGTTGTTTCCGACTCGACAGCTAACTATCGCGTCACAACCACTTGGAGAAAAGCTCGGTACTTGTGAAGCTTCGGAGAGCCACACAGTAAACTGTCCGCCCGAATCAACCTCAACAAACCGGACGCCGAGGCGAGACCAACCACTTGGGCTGTTTAGTGTTTGGCTAACCTGTGAACGAAACTCATCGATATCTGCCGTCACATTTCCTTTTGGCGCGACCTGATAGGCGACTTCGCGAGCGCTAGAGGATTGACTCGACCCACCCTGTGCGCTGAGCCAGGCTGGCGTCGCTATCTTTGGGAGCGTGACGGCATCAAGACGAGAGGTTGTTGTTTCTAGTTGCGGCGTAAAACAGAAGGCTTCAGACGAGGTACATTTTTCGCTGGATGCTTCTTGTGAGAACACAGCTGGTACGCCTAGGATAATAACAACGACAACGAGCGTAGCGATATAGGCGAAATGTTTACCGTAGCGTTTCATCTGGCCTCATTGTACCGCGCGCCATGATCCGTTTCAATAAACCGTAAGAGTTTATTATGATAGGTAGTATATGAAATCAAGACCGCACACCAACACCGTTTCAGTTTTTATACTTCGGGCTCTACTGCTCGTGCTGATCGGCGTAACACTCTACGCACTTCAAGCGCTCAACGACACCATAAAGGTTTACTCTAACGCTAACGAGATGATAGCCGCCCAGCCCAACATCGCAGCGATCGCCGAGTTCGGCGACACAAAACTCAAGATTCCGACCTACGAGCTATTTCAAGAAGACCGTATCTGGTCGATCACCTCTAAAGATAGACCCCTCAGTGACGAGAAGGGTTTTACGCTTGTCGAGATCCCCGTTGCTCACGGTGACGAAGGCTTGCCTATGAAAGTCGCTCGGGTCATAGCGGACAGTCTCGAACAGCTGGTCAATGCCGCCGATGCAGACGGCGAACCGCTCATGATCTCGAGTGCACACCGCTCATTTGCCGAGCAACAAGCAACCTACGATGTATTTGTCGCAAAAAATGGCCCTGACGCTGCCGCCACGTATGTCTTGCCCGTTGGTGCTAGTGAACACCACACCGGACTATCAGTCGATTTTTCGAGCCTATCTGATGAGTGCGCCGAAGACAGCAATACCTGCTCACTCAGTCAAAGCGGCGCGGCCTGGTTGGCCACGAACGCCCACCGCTTCGGTTTTATCCAGCGCTACCCGATGGGTAAACAAGTCATTACCGGGGTAGGGTTTGAGCCATGGCACTACCGTTACGTCGGAAAACCACTCGCAACCGCACTCGCGGGAACTAATTTGACACTCGAAGAGGCGATCGAACAGATCGCCCCAGGTTACGCTGTTAAGGAATAAAGGTTTTCTACCTAAACGATAATTCCTGCTGGCAGGAAGTACGACATCACCGTCACGACAACGAGAATAGCGTAGCCGATCTTGCGGTCGACCTGGAAACGATCGTGGTTGACGACGATAACGCCCAGGATGAGTCCGAGCGGTAGAGCGTGTAGCACGAGATCGCCGAAACGCAGCGGCTCACCGAACTTGACCCAGAGCGTCCCGAGCATTACATAGAGAACAATCTTTAGGAAATAGACGCTATCTGGTTCGGTTGTGTTTAGCGGTGACGACAATAACCGCGGCCGTTTCTTTGCAGGAGGATTCGCTGCTTTTTTTGTGTTTTTCTTTTTGCTTGGCATAGGCTGATTGTACCATGAAAACAGATAAAAAGCCGCCCAGGAAGGGCGGCCGTGACCACGGTCAGAAACTGCTTATCGTTCGGTCTTGTCTTTGCGGTTGTCGCCAAGGGATTTCTTTGTGTTTTCAGCGACGCTGGCGCCCGTTTGCTTTGCATCTTCAGCGATGCGAGCCGCACGAACTTTTGCTTCATCAGCGAGGTCACCAAGCTCTTTGGCTGAACGTTTTGCGGCGCCTTCAACCTCTTTACTGCCTTCACGAACGGCTGACTTTACTCTCTTCGCTTTCTGATCGGCGGATTTTTTAACTTCATCTGCTTTTTTCATCAGGTCCTTGCGAGTATCTTTGCCACTTTTCGGTGCAAACAGAAGACCTGCCGCTGCGCCAACGAGACCTGCGAGAACTGCCAGTGATAACTTGTTT
This sequence comes from uncultured bacterium, assembly GCA_966211425.1. Lineage (GTDB taxonomy): Bacteria > Patescibacteriota > Saccharimonadia > Saccharimonadales > Saccharimonadaceae > CBIHNH01. The sequence goes on along the minus strand of CBIHNH010000015.1, from coordinate 2,897 downwards.
CGTGCCATAGGTATAATCCTCCAGTAATTTATGTATACCCCTAGTATAACGCCGTTCCCTTCCCTTGTAAAAATTGTCGAAAAGACATGTGAAATACTTCACGAGAAAGACAGCAAAAAGAGCCCCTCAGAGCTCTTTTTGCTACAGACCAACGAAACTACATACGGATTTCTGCGTCACAACCAGCCGGAAGGCTGAGGTTCTGCAGAGAGTCGATCGTTTTTGGAGTTGCGCCGATAATATCGATCAGGCGTTTGTGGACGCGCATCTCGAAGGCTTCACCGCCCTTTTTGTAGACGTGTGGTGACTTCACGACGGTGAACACGCTACGACGCGTTGGGAGCGGCACAGGACCGGCTACGGTAGCACCGGTACGAAGCGCGGTGTCGATGATTTGTTTTGCTGACTGGTCGATGACCTTGTGGTCATAGGCCTTGAGACGGATACGGATCCGTGGTGCGGCTGCTTCTGCCATGAGTAATAACTCCTTGTTGGTATCCCGTAACCTCTGCTCGATTCCTATCTTCTCAGGTCTGGCGGAGTTATCGGGATGATTTATATACGTCAGGTATTGTAACAGATGAGCAGCGACTTGTAAATTGACTGTTTATCATTTTTGTTGTAATATAGTATATACGGCACCTTCCTACAGAACGGATACTCAGACAATGTTTCCAACCCCAGGAGATATCAGCGCACATAAACGTGCTCAAACCCGTGAGAAGAACGAGTCAATCGAACTCAGTCGACGCGCAGGTGAGATCGGAGCTCCCGACGAGCTAGTAGATTTCATACTCGAGATCTGCACCAAGAAGTACCGACGAGGCGAGCGAACCATGAAGTTCTCAGTCGACATCCCGACAGAAAACTTCATCCCATGGGCAACTGTCGCGAAGATCGGAAGCAAGGATTGGGACAGGTTGGATCGTATGGCGCTCAAGCATGAGATCACTCGTATCGCACGTGTGGCCTTGAGACGACAAGTCGCTTCCGGCGTCTTTCTGAAGCTCGAAAGCGGCTGCATAACCGACATGCGGTTGAGTTTCATCGTCACGCTATCTGTTATCCGGCCGTCATGAGCCCCGCCCTCCATCGAGCATCAAAACACCCTGCTCTGGAGCTGGCGGGGTGTTTACTTTTTACAGATTTAGTGACATAATAGAACACGTTTTGGCAACAGAAGCACCTGACATCAAGGTAGGAGAGACATGTCACTAGAGCAGGACCTCCGTCGTCTACTGGCACAGAGGACAGCACGCAAAGTCGACGCCGCGCTACAGGCTGATTTGAGCCATGCAAGCTACACAGGACGGGTTTTCTGCTACGGGCTATTCAGTGAGGGAGAAAGGCACTCCGGTCAAGTGACCCACCGAATAAAGAGGTTCGGGCAACGCGTGCAGGAGTACGCCACTACACCGAACGTCCAGATCGAGGTGACGAAACAGGGTGCCTTTCTGAATGTCTACGCGACAACCTCTCCCGACCACGATCAGCCCTAGGTAGAAGTGCTCATGCCAAAAGTCGGCCAGTAAGGCCGTCTCGGGTCAAGTACCCGCCCTACCCGGCAGCAAGCCAGCTGCCGGGTTTTCATATCTCACCTATTGGCTTGGTCCCGATAGGTAAGCCCTTGCCCTAGACGTAACTAAAAGACCTCCGAGTGGAGGTCTTTTAAGCGTACGGGCTTTAGTCTGTTACTTAGTAATCTTCGTAACGACACCAGCACCAACAGTGCGGCCACCTTCGCGGATAGCGAAGTTAAGACCCTGCTCCATAGCGATAGGCGCGAGGAGTTTTACCTTGAAGGTAAGTGTGTCACCAGGCATGACCATTTCTTTGTCAGCTGGAAGCTCAACTTCACCGGTTACGTCCGTAGTACGGAAGTAGAACTGTGGCTTGTAACCCTTGAAGAATGGAGTGTGTCGACCACCTTCTTCTTTTGTAAGGATGTAAACCTCAGCGTCAAACTCGGTGTGAGGAGTGATGCTACCTGGCTTGGCAATAACTTGTCCACGCTCGATGTCGTCGCGCTCGATACCTCGGAGGAGGAGTCCAGCGTTGTCACCGGCCTGACCTTGGTCAAGGTTCTTTTTGAAAGCTTCGATACCAGTAACAACAGTCTTGCGAGCTGCGGTCTGAACACCAAGGATTTCAACTTCATCGTTGAGCTTAACGATACCAGTCTCGATACGACCAGTTGCAACCGTACCACGACCCTTGATCGAGAATACGTCCTCGATAGGCATCAGGAATGGCTTGTCGAGATCGCGGGTAGGCTCTTCGATGTAGGTGTCCATAGCTTTGACGAGTTCCATAACAGCGTCTTCGTAGGCAGCGTCGCCTTCGAGAGCCTTGAGGGCAGAACCCTTGATTACTGGAACATTGTCGCCGTCGTAACCGTTCTTTGTGAGAAGTTCACGAACGTCCATCTCAACGAGCTCAACGAGCTCTTCGTCAGCCATGTCCATCTTGTTAAGGAAGACGACGATCTTTGGCACACCGACCTGGCGAGCAAGCAGAACGTGCTCACGAGTCTGTGGCATAGGGCCATCAGCGGCAGAAACAACGAGGATAGCACCATCAACCTGTGCAGCACCGGTGATCATGTTCTTTACGTAGTCTGCGTGACCAGGCATGTCGACGTGTGCGTAGTGACGAACCTCTGACTCGTACTCCTGGTGAGAAGTAGCGATGGTAATACCGCGAGCCTTCTCCTCTGGTGCGTTGTCAATCTGGTCATACGCGATTGATTTGTTTACGTCGCTTGGAAGCTTCTTTGCCAGAACAGCGGTGATGGCTGCAGTCAAAGTGGTCTTACCGTGGTCGACGTGACCCATCGTACCGACGTTGACATGAGGCTTGCTTCGGTCAAAATCTGCCATGTAGTTCTCCTACGTTAA
>CBIHNH010000014.1:0-15954 GCA_966211425.1 uncultured bacterium | reverse complement strand
CCGACGTTTGCAGCGCTGCCACTACCACCGAATGAATTTGATGCGTACGAAACCACAGCTCGTGGCGCCACGTAGCCTGGGCGCTCGGTTGTCGGCAGGATTCCGCCTGGGAGGACGATTTGCTGTCCAGCCGCAAGACCACTGAGCTCGAGGTCGTTATAGCTCACGAGGCGTTCACGGTTCGTACTGTAACGCTGAGCGATACTATCGATAGTATCCCCACCCTTAACGGTGTAGATTACACCATCGATATTTGGGATTTTGAGAGTAAGTCCGACGGTGAGCGCATCACCGGTCAGGTTGTTGGCCCACTTTATCGTGTCCGCGCTTACGCCGTATTTGGCCGCAACTGACTGAGCCGTATCGCCTACTACCGTTACGTAGCTTGAGATGCCTCGTAGGTCAGAGACTTCCACGATCTGCGGTTTTGTGAGGACACTGCTGCCAGCCTGAGCAAGCTCTGCTTTGGCAGAAAGTGAGATAGATAAGTTCGAAACGTTGGATGCGATAGCGAGTCCAGCCGTCTCAGCCGTCGTAGCGGCGAGATCAGCGGCGACACGTTGATCAACCGATGGATTATCTTCGCGCAGGGCATTGGCGCCTGCCGAAGTTTGAGCGGCCACCTGTTTTTCAACGGGTGACTGATAGCCAACTGATACCACGCTCGCGATGAGCGTCAGTACAGCAACATAGGTCATAACTGAACTTACTTTCGTAAGCGCTTTTCCCTGCTTAGGCTTAGCCCCGGCAGTGACCGATGTAGAGTTACGTATGGTGATTCTCCGTGTGCGCTATCACTAGTGCACGGCTACCGTTACTATGTCTTTCTTTTTTGTTTTCTATAACTGATAAACAAAAAACAGAGTGCGCGTCGACCTTAGTTCGCTTAGTTAGTGCTATGAAACAAGTTGTTTGTTGGCACTCGTACGACAGTCCACGGTAGGCATGCTGTCGTGACCCCATCCCACCCAGCTAGTTCTCTAAAGAACAGTAGTCAAGTGAAGCTCACAACCGTATGCAACTTTAGTATATCAACTATTGATTATAGTGTCAATTTGTTTTCTAGTATAAAGTTTATTGACACAGAACCCGGCAGTGGGCAGCAATGTTTGCGTTATGCTCGGCCTCGGTGTGAGCAAAGAATGTTTTTCCTTCATCGGGGCCATCGCCGGCCACAAAGTAGAGAAAATCACCAGGAGCAGGAAACGCAACCGCCTCGAGTGCACTTGGGTTCATGTTCGAGATCGGGCCCGGTGGAAGGCCAGCGTATTTCCTCGTGTTGTATGGCGAGTCCAGACTCGGCGAGGCCTTGGCGCCCGTCTGCTCTGCCGCATACATATAGGTAACGTCCGAACCGAGCTGGATACCTTCGCTATAACGCCGCAGGAACACTTGAGCGACCTGCTTTTGGTCGACGGGGTCGGTTACTTCCTTTTGGACAATCGAGGCCAGTGTCACCGCCTGGTGAATAGTTAGTTTGCGTTTAGCGAATTCTTCGAGGTATTTCTTTTCCTGAAGCGTGTCATACATCTCGTCAAAAACCCTCTCAAACAGCGCCTGCAGCGTCTGATCGGCATTCATGCGATAGGTCTCAGGGTAGAGATAGCCCTCGAGGGTGGCTCCAGCTGGCATGGTGGCCAGAAGCGGATGATTATAGGTGGCGTTAAACGCGATATCTATCTCATCATCGCTAAAGCCGTCCTGCTTGAAGCGCTCACGCAACTCGGCAAGTGTCATGCCTGGCAGTATCGTGATATTGAGCTCATCAGTTTTACCACTCGTCATATGTTCTACTATAGTTGCCACACTTTGATTTGCCGAAAGCACATAACCGCCCGCCTGGAGTTTGCTGCGGGTGCCACTCAGCTGGGTGTAGAGGTTAAATGCCAGCCTGCTCCGAATGAGATCGTGCTCATGAAGCACCTCAGCGATACTCACAGAGGTGTCGCCGGGGGCGACCACGACACGAACCGATGTAGGCTCCTCAGACGCGGGCGAGATTGCCCAGCTATACCATGCCACCGACGCCGCGCATAGCGCAGCAACTACCGCGGTAATCAAGCAAGCAAGCATGACGAGTAAACGTCGGCGCGGACGCTTGGGGTTTGATGGATCTATTGACGGCGTGGTTAGTTCTGCATCGACAACAGGTTGCGGCAACATGCCTTCCGGCGCAGCCTCGGAACCAGCGGGGCGTTGAGCAGGTTTTCGAGGCGGCCTAATATCCATACGTCTCCTCTAGGTAGTCACCTAGTATTATGGCCGCGGCGTGAGCATCGATATCGGCTTTCGTATACGTCTTCTGGTGCTGCTTGAGGTAGTCCTCAGCAAGAACCGATGTCAGTGATTCATCTTGAAATACGATCGGTACCGAAAATTTTTCGAGTTGTTTAGCAATCTTTTCAGTATAGGCGGTCTGGGCGGTCGTTTCACCTTGCTGATTACGAGGGTAGCCAACCACGAGAACCGCCGGCTGCACCTCGGCCACTAGCTGGCGAATGCGGTCGTACTCGAGGCCGTCAACCTGCACAGTCGTGACCGGAAAGGCGATGCGAACTTCGCTATCCGCTTGAGCAACCCCGATGCGTTTCTCTCCAATGTCGAGGGCAAGGAACGCGTGCTTAGTTTTCGTCATGCTGAACGATGAACTTGATAGTGATCTTGTCGGCATTGTTCGGCGCCTTCGTCACCCAGAACGGAGAGAACTTAACCGTGACATCCTCGACGCCCTGGATCGTCTCGATTTGCTGCTGGATTTCTCCTGCGCGCTTGCCGATCAGTTGTTTCGCGAGGGCCTTGTCGTCGATGTTTGGCCCAACCTGTGCGGTAGCTTGTGCTCGAACGTTGTAAACGCCATCTTTCTTTTCAAACTGAGCGAATGTCGTTGACTCGTCGCCACTCTCATAAATCTTCTGGTTTTTCTCGCCACTGATCTGGCTCTTCGTGAATGTGTCGTAGACCGCGCGGAGATCAGAACGGGCGATGCCGACCAGCCGATAGGTTGTTTCTGCGGTTAATTTCGCCGTCGTAGCCTCTTGATCCAGTGCGGGTGAGCTGGTAGGTTCAGCGGGTTCTGCTTCAAAGCTCTCTTGGATTACGACAACGTTATCGTCAAACTGTTTCAGAAGGTCTTTCTTTACGGCATCAGCTTTTTGCGCCTGAAGTTGTTCTTTCGCCTTTTCAATATCGGCCTGAGAGACTACGGTTACAGTCTTGTCGGTTCCACCACCGGTTGCGCCGGTTAGCTCACCGCTCGCACCATCAAAACTTCCGCTGACACTGCCGCTCGCTCCGTTATATTTCGAGCCGCCATTGATCGCCGTAATACCGACCGTTGCGGTGCCTGGACATAAATGGTCGGCCCCACACTCATTGCCGAAAGTCAGTGTCGCTTTCGGTACGGTAACGGCCGAGTTAGTTACAAAGCCAAGCCCAGAGCTCGTAACAACTTGCGTCCCTGCTGAGATGTTCGCGGCACTGCCTTCGGAATTTTCAAACGACACCGTTCCAGTTGCTTTTTCACCGACTTCTTTTTTGCCAGTAGCAGTAAAGTCAACGCTCGCGGCCTTTTTGGTTTCCTTGACGATAGCTGGCACGATACCTTGCGCAGCATCAAGTTTTGCGTCAGGACGCAACTGGAGTGGTTTATTGATACTGACGACATTTGTTTTGGCGGTTATAGCAACGGTCGCTTTACCGGCGAAGAAAATCGCCCAGACGAGAAAAATAAGTGCAAGTACGCCGAGACCGCCAAAAATGAACAGTTTCTTGCGGAACGAATCAAAATCAGGAATCTTTGAGCCACGTTTCGGGGCTCGGGCGGCGGCTTTTTTTGCAGCGAACGGCGCGCTGAGCACAGCATCATCGGGCATATCGATGGTTTCAACGGCGTCATCAGTGCTATCGAAAGATGGCGCCTCAGCCGTGCGAGCCAGCTCTCCGACGGGCAACTCTTCGCCGTTGATTACTTCCTCCTCATCGAGTTTCATGGCGGTAATCGATGGGATCTCGGGTTTTGACTGGAGGTTTTTGGCAACCGGCAGCGAAAGTCCGGCCGCTAGGCCAGAGAGTGCGTGATCATTCGTGATCAAAACCACGCGTTTTTTAACGCTCGTAGCGGCACGTTGGAGTAGCTTGAGATTGACCGCGCTCTGCAGCACGCCGATACGTTTTGGCGGCACGAGAGCAACGATCGACGTCTTGCTCGTCTTTACTTTTTCGATAACGGAAGTGATATCGTCATCGATATCGATGTAGATGACATCTTTTTTTGGGTCAGTACTCATACTCGTAGGATGCGATTTAATTTTTCTTTTACACTATCTGTGTCGGAACTACCTACTATCGTATCATATCCGACACGCAACAGACCCATGCCAGTGATAAAGCTATGATCAAGATCGGAGTTTGTTTTGTCGGTGATTCCGACGATGTCGCTCGGGCTGACATGCTGTACGGTTGGGCGTTTCGTAAACGGAAGCTCCTTGTACCAGTCCTGGCTTTTTAGAGCATCAACGAGCTTACTAAGGCTTGAGCCGCCACCGCAAAGCAGAATCCTGTTTGGTAGGTGGTCAACAGAGTCAAACTCGCTGAGAGCCAGCTCGACACCGCCAAGCCAGACTTCGAGGGTTTTATCGATTGAGCTGTTGACTTGTTTTGCAACCGAAGCCTTTAGGCTCTCATCATCGACGTTGACCTTGAGTTTCTCGGCATCCGCGTAGCTCAGCTCCATGTCGCTCGCAATCGTACGAGTGAAGCTCCGGCCGCCGATACCGAACATCTTTGTGCCTTCGACGCCGCCATCGTTAACGACGGCGATATCGGTCGTTCCACCACCAACGTCAGCTAGAATCGCTGTGAATGTACTGCTCGCATCAGTGCCGAGCACGCTACGGGATACGGCAAATGGCTCCGCGGCAACTGCAATCAGATCGAGATCGAGCTCACCGGCAGCACGTTCGAGCGCACCGATATGAACCATCGGCGCAAATGCCGTATAGATCTGTATGGCAACGTCTTTGCCCTGAAAACCGATCGGGTTGGAAACTTTGTAGCCATCGATATGGATACTAACGATCGCTGAGTTGACGAGCTTTACCTCGACATCTTTGTTGCCTGTCTCGAGGGCGATCTGTTTCTGTGCTTTGGTTTGTGCACGTTCTTGAACCTTTTCGATGATAAATTCCATCTCGTTGATATCGAGCGCACGATCAGGTTGTGGGCGCTTGTAACGAATAGTGCTGGTAAAGCCTTTTACGAGCTCACCGGCAATCCCGATAACCGTTCGGCGGCCCTGGGCGCCCGCTTGCTGTTCGGCTTGCGAGAGAGCGTCCTCGCAGTTTCGCACGACGCCACCGATGTCTGCGATAGCACCACCATGCATGTCGCTCAGATCTTGACGAGCACGACCAACACCGATGATCTCGATGTTGTCACCTTCGACGCGCGCAATCAGTGCTTTGACAAACTCCGTCCCGATGTCGAGTCCGACAATGAGTTCGTCCCCGGCATCGTTTTTTGACGGCAATTTTTCCTTGATTTTGTCGAGTATCATATCTTGCTTTTGATTATACCACCAGCAAGCCTATAAAAGCGTAAACGTTACACGTTTTAAGGAGATCTTCGACTTAGGCTAAAACAGCCTTGATACGACGAATACCGGCGCTCGAGGATTCTTCTTTAGTGATCTTGAACCGCTTACCATCCTCAGCAAGCTGCGCGGCATGGTCAACGTGCGGCCCGCCACAGATCTCGAAGCTAAACGGCTTCTCATCGCCATCAGCAATCATCTTATAGACCTTCACCGTATCACCATAGCGATCACCAAACGCGCCGAGCGCGCCCATCTCGCCACGAGCCACCTCCGTTGGGTATTCAGCAAAACTGACCTTAAGGTCACGAGCGATTTGTTCGTTAACAATGCGTTCGACCTCATCAAGCTGTTCTCGGGTGACTTTCTCCGGATGAGAGAAATCAAACCGGAGACGTTCTTCGGTGATATTGCTACCGTGCTGGATAACATGATCGCCCAGCACATCACGCAGCGCTTGGTACATGAGGTGGGTCGCGGTGTGGTATTTGCAGTGGATCAGTTCCTGACCCCCGAGACCGCCTTTGAAGACGCCCTTTGCGGCTGTTTGCGAGCGCTCGCGCTGCTCTTTCATCTTGGCATCGAACTCATCGCGCCAGTTCTCAGAGAGGCGTATGTCCTGCCTGAATGCTTCTTCGGTCGAGAGTTCAACCGGAAAACCGTAGGTATCATAAAGCGTAAAGAGTTCAATGCCAGTCAGACCATCCTGGGCAAATTTCTCTAGTTGTTTGAGACCTTTGCGAAGCGTCTGACGGAAAGCTTTTTCCTCTTTAATGAGTACCGCGACGACTTCGTCGCGTTTTTCAGCTACTTCTGGGAAATCATCATGATAGAGGTTAGCGATAACAGGGACAATCTCTTCCATAAAGTTTTGTTCGATACCCAGTTCGAAAGCAAAGCGAACCGCACGCCGCACAAGACGACGCATGACGTAACCCTGCTCTTTGTTGCTCGGTACACAACCGTCAACCGCGAGGAAGGTAGCGGCACGCAGATGATCAGCGATGACGCGCATAGCGTTGGTGTGGGCGTCATACTTTTTACGGCTGAGCGCTTCTAACTTCTCGATGATCGGCCACATCAGACTGATCTTGAAGACATCAGGATCGTTCAGCTTGGCAGCCGCGATGCGCTCAAGCCCTGAGCCGTGGTCGATGTTCGGCTTCTCAAGTGGCTCAAACTGGCCATCAGCGACCTTGCGATAAGCCATAAAGACATTGTTACCGATCTCCATGAAACGACCGCAATCACAGTTCGGGTGGCAGTGCTCGCCATACTCTGGGTTATGCGCCGTACCGAAGTCATAGAACATCTCGCTGTCAGGGCCGCATGGGTCACCAACCGGTGTCGTTTCCGGCGCGCCGTTGCGGCTCCACCAGTTTTTGCTGCCGTCATAGTAAAATATTCGCTCGCCGTCATGAATCCCGCGACTATAGCCATCGGACTCTGAGCCGATCTCAGCCTCACCGCTAGTCAAACCCTTGGCGTCAAAGAGCTTCTTCCAAACTTCGGCCGCCTCGGTATCTTTCGGAATATCGTACTCAGGCGCACCGATAAAACAGGTGATGTAGAGCTTGCTCGGATCGAGTCCGACGACACTAGTCAGAAAATCAAACATCCACTCTATCTGTTGCTCTTTGAAGTAGTCACCCATGCTCCAGTTACCCAGCATTTCAAAGAAAGTCGTGTGCCGGTTGTCTCCGATGTCTTCGATATCCTGTGCACGCAGACACGTCTGGGAGTCGACGATTCGGTTACCCTCGGGGTGTAGCTCACCGAGCAGGTACGGGATCATCGGCTGCATACCGGAGCCCGTAAAGAGCGTCGTCGGGTCGTCTCCCAACACTAATGGCGCGCGCTGAACCACGGCATGACCGCGTTCTTCAAAATATCTTAGGTAAGCGTTTCGGATTTCTTGGGCATTCATATCTGTTACATTATAGCGTAAAAGTAAAACCGATAGGCTCTAAGCGCTGGCCGAAATAAAACCACCGCCGAGGCACTCATCGCCTCGGTACAAAACCGCAGACTGACCGGCAGCGACTGAGCGCTCTGGTTTACGCAACGTTAAACCATCCGCATCATAGACTGCAGGCAATAATTCGCCACGATGACGTAGGCGGACACTCAGCGCTTCCCCCACGCTAGGGGCAGCGCCTATCCAGTGCAAGCTGTTCAACTCGAGTTTTTCGCGCCACATAGTTTCGTCGTTGAGATTGGTGCTAACGTAAACGATATTTTTATCCATATCTTTGCCCACGACATAGTACGGCAATCCACCACCGACATTGAGACCATGGCGCTGCCCGAGCGTATAGTAGATCGCGCCTTCGTGTTCACCGACAATCTGACCGGTTCCTTTTTCAATGATTTCTCCTGGCTCCGTCGTCACGTACTGACTCAAGAAGTCCTTTATCCCGATCGAGCCAACAAAACAGATGCCCTGTGAGTCCCTCTTGCCCGCCGTAACAAGACCACGTTCCTCGGCCATTTTCCGTACTTCGGGCTTTGTGTATCCGCCGAGCGGGAACAGTGTTTTCTCAAGCGCTTCTTTGGTGACGCGGTACAGGAAATACGTTTGGTCTTTGTTGTTGTCAGCTGCACGCAGCAGCCTGCCGCTTTCAGTGCGCGCATAGTGACCAGTTGCGATCATCTCTGCGCCGTCTTCCAGAGCGGCTTCGAGAAACAGCTTGAACTTTACCTCTTGGTTGCACATGATATCTGGATTTGGCGTTCGGCCAGCCTGGTACTCGGCGATCATATAGTCGACAACTTTTTGCTTGTACTCTCGTTCAAAATCATAGACTTTGAATGGAATACCTAGCTGAACAGCAACTCGTTTGGCGTCTGCCAGATCGTCTGCCCATGGGCAACGCATGCCAGGCAAGTCTTCGGTCCAGTTTTTCATATAAACACCGGTCACGTCGTGGCCTTGTTCTTTCAGTAGTGCCGCCGTCAGGGAACTATCAACTCCGCCGCTCATACCTACATGTATACGGCTCATAGCTGACTGGCTCCCTGTGCGCTATAAAATGCAAGGATCTTCACCAACTCACCCCCTGCTAACCACCAGCCTCGCGGCGTTGTCCACCACCAGAAACCAACCCAGTGTTTGTCTGTGGCGACCGGATGATTGACAATGGTGACTGCCGGGCCGAGGGTAGCGCTGAACTCGAGTGAGGCACGTCGCTGGTGATAGGCAGAAGTAACGAGGATAATCTTGTTGAGTGAACGATCGGCGATAAACCGACTGGTGTTCAAAGCATTTTCGGCCGTGTTACGAGAGAAGCCTTCGATGATAATGTTTGCCTCAGGTACTCCTGCGTTGATAGCCCGACGTGCCATGGCCTCGGCATTCGATGGTCCATTCTCGTCAGCGGCAGCGCCTGAGAAGATGAGGAGTGGTGCCCAGTTGTCTTTAAAAAGCCTGATCGCCTCGTCGGCACGCGCAGAAGTATCTCCACCGCTGACCGCAACGACTGCATCAACCCGGGCACATTTTCCGAGCGGCTCTGGCTCTGGGCACTGCTTGAGATCATCTGGGCTGAGATATACAGAGATAGAGGTAATGATTACGACAACGACGAGTGTAAGTGATAGTAAGAGGAACCTCATAGCGCCGACTCCGTACGGATTGCTGCTACGATCAGAGGGATGACCCGATCGATGTCTTCGAGGGCAATCTGGTGACCTAGGCTGATACGCAAACTGCCGTCAGCATACGCTTCGTCCATACCAACCGCCTCGAGAACACTCGAACGAGTACCCTTGTTGGCGGCACAGGCGGCACCAGTCGCAATCATCACACCTTTGGCGTCGAGGTTAAAGATAACTCTCTCCGCATCCAAACCTGGCATACTGACGTGCAAATACCCGGGAAGGCGTTTTTTCTCCGAACCGTTGATTACCAGCGCTGGAAGCTCGGCCGCAAGAGCGCGCTGCAGCGTATCCCGCATCTTACGGAGACGTACACCTTCGGTATGTCTTTTTTTCTGCACACTTGCGAGCGCGAACGCAAAACCTACCGCTCCAGCAACATTTTCTGTCCCCGAGCGTAAGCCACGTTCTTGCCCACCGCCAAGCAGAAATGGTTTTAGACGTACATGGCTCGCAGCCCATAGGAGACCGACTTGTTTCGGGCCGTAGCATTTGGCGGCATTGAGCGTGAGCAGGTCGACACCGAGCCGCGCGACATGTAGATCGATCGCTCCCGCTGCCTGCGAAGCATCAGAATGGAAATATAACGGCTGCGAGACACCGCGACTACGGCGGTCGGCACGAACCATCGTTACCACCTCTGCGATCTTCGGCAGTAACTGAATCGTCCCAAGCTCGCTATCTGCTGCGGTTACGCTCACCAGCTTTGTTTGGTCTGTTATAGCCGCTTTTACTGCCTCAGGAGTAATAATGCCCTTTGCGGTTGCGGCCGCTTCGCTGCAATCAAAAGCGTGGGCGACACTACGGACGGCAGGGTGCTCAGTTGCGCCGATAACCACATGGTCACCAGGCTCGAGCAAGCCACGAAAAGCAATGTTAATCGACTCGGTTGCACCGGCGGTCAAAACGACCTCATCTCGTTTCCCGCCGATCGTCATCGCTAAGCTATGGCGAGCGTCTTCGAGTGCAGCTCGAACTTCGCGCGCCTTCATGTACGCCGCGGATGGGTTATAGAACTCCTCGCTAAAATACGGACGCATAGCATCAAATACCCGCTCATCGAGCGGGGTAGCAGCGGCATAATCGAGATAAATCGGTGTGCTCATCGTCCTTACATTGTAACAGGCGAAGCGTCTTCAAGTGACCTACCTGTCACTGGATCGCGACGATAGATTCCACGAGCCACCGCCTCGTAGTACAGCCTGATGGCGACCGCGAGGTTCTGTAGCTCTTCGCCTTCGATAAACTTATAAACTTTTCCATCCTGAGCTTTGAGTATGCCGTTTGCATGAACCTCGTACCTTGTACTGCTGACCTGTCGCTGACCTTGTTGGTCTACCCATTCCTCATGCCATACCCACGTATGCTCATCGAGACAAAAAAATTCTCGGCGATGTCCAGCTGGAATCGGGCCAAACAGCGTGCCGCCAATCTCAGCCTCAAGCTCGATTAACTCACGCTCTGTTAGCTTTTTGAGAGAACGCTTAGAGTCAGCAGGCGCTCCGATAAGGAGCGTGAGAGTTTTTTTCAATAAGTCACTCATAAAAAGTGAGTCCTAGGCTGCTCGCCTCATGGCTGGAATAGCCCTGGTGTGGTTGGCTATCAACTGCACGGTGCTCTGTACTGACCTGAGCTCAGGCGATTCTGCGATTTGCTGTGCGCGTGATTTAGGCGCTATGGCTTCGATCGGCCTCTCGATCGAACTTGCGTCAACACTCTCCCAGACCGTCGGATCGGGCGTATCTTCAACACCTAAGTTGATTGCGGCCTCGGAGCTGAGCCTATTTGCGGATATATCAATACCACGAGCGAATTCACTGCTCGAGTATTGTTCCTGTGATGTTAGTTGCACTGCTGATTCCTGGTTGAAACCAGGAGCAATCGGTAGTTCTGGCATCGGCTAATAACCTTCCAACCCTCATGTTGATAGTTTTTTAGCGGTTAGTTGTTGGTTTTAAAAAAGAGTTGTGTCGCATTCCGCTCAGTTGCGCGCGAGAGCTCCTCGAGATTGATAGCCTGGAGATTCGCTATATGGTGCGCAATGTGCGTTACAAATGCTGGCTCGTTTACCTTACCACGATAGGGGATGGGCGTCAAGAAAGGCGCGTCTGTTTCGAGCAGCAGATTTGTAAGCGGAATTGACGCGAACATGGCTCGTTGATCATCGCTTTTGGTAAAGGTTGAAATGCCGTTGACGCCGATATATAGATTTCGACTCAGAGCCTTATCTAGATTGTCGACAGTGTCTGTAAAACTATGGAGTACGCCCAACATCCCTGTAAAGTTATCAAATATTGGCCAAAAGTCATCAAACGCCTCGCGTACATGAAAAATAACCGGCAACTCGGACTCACGGGCAAGCTGGAGCTGCGCTTCGAGCATCTTGATCTGAGTCTCTCGGGGCGAGTTATCGTAGAAGTAGTCCAATCCACACTCACCTATCGCTACAATTTTCCCTATGTGGGTGTTTTTGTCTATTTGTAATAATTGGTTGAGGATATGAACAGCATCAGCGCCATGGGTTGCGTCGTGCGGGTGCAGGCCGACAGAAGCCCAAACATTTTCGTGTTTCCCAGCAAACTCAGCCGCCTCTCGGCTCGTTTGTTCATCGGTACCGACACAGAGGAGACGTGTTACTCCTTGCCGGACAGCTCTCAGGCGTACTGCATCAGCCTCCGGATAACTCGCCTCGTGGATATGGCAATGCGTATCCGTAAATGTCATCGTCTAGTCCACTTTGGGCGCACGAGGATCGGGCGTGTGCTGGTAAATCTTTGGAAAGAGAACCCCTTCGTTCTTGTGAACGATTCCGCCCTTAAATAGCGACTTTATGGAGTCGGCTGTCGTTGGCAGGAACGGTATAAGGAGATCAGCGATCTGGTTCAGGCTGCCAACCGCATGAGAGAGTATCTCACTCAGATGAGCTTCGGCTTCATTATCCTTCTCGCGCTCTTTCGCTACGGCCCAAGGCTTGACGTCTTCGAGGTACTGGTTGAGCGAACGAACCGTGATCCAAGCCTCATCCATCGCTTTGTTAAACTCAAGGTTGTCCATTGCATCATAGTAGAGCTGGCTGTCGTGCTCAGCTTGCGGGGAATCCCCAACGACCCCAGACTGGTAGCGAGTTATCATGCTTGCGATACGCGACACCAGGTTGCCGAGCTCGTTTGCTAGTTCGTTGTTATAGGCATTTTCGAACTTTTCCCAGGTAAAGTCACCGTCATCGAGTGTCGGGATGTGCCGTGAAAAATAGTAACGGAAAGCGTCAACACCGTAGCTCTCGATGATATCCATCGGATCTACGCCGTTACCGACTGTCTTGCTTATTTTGGCGCCGTTGATATTTATGAAGCCGTGAACGAGGAGCTTTTTCGGCAACGGCAGTTCAAGTGCAAGCAACATTGCCGGCCAGATAGCGGCATGGAAACGAAGGATATCTTTGCCGATAACCTGGATATCGGCAGGCCAGTAGTCTTTCCAGCCTTCTTTGTCTGGGTAGCCGAGTACGGTCAAGTAGTTGCTAAGCGCATCGATCCAGACATACATAACCTGAGAGTCATCACCGGGAACCGGTACGCCCCAGCTCAAACTCTTACGAGGACGAGAGATACTGACATCACGTAGACCGCTATCGAGCAGTGCGAGGAACTCCTTTTTCTTGGACGCAGGAACGATCTCGAACTCGCCGCTGTCAATCGCTTCACGTATGCGCGGCGCGAACTCGGAGAGTTTAAAATAATAATTCTCCTCTGATACTCGCTCGTAGGGCGTTTGATGGTCAGGGCAAACACCGTTCGTTTCGGTTGCCTCTTTGTCTGTAAAGAACGCTTCGTGGCCGACACAGTACCAACCCTCATAAGAGTTCTTGTAGATGTATGGCTCGAGTTTCTGCCAAATGAACTGGACGGCGGCCTTATGGTGCAGCTCAGTCGTACGGATAAAATCAGTATACTCAGCGCCAACCGCTTCCATAACGGTCTTGAAGTTACCGTGCATACTATCGACATACTCTTGGGGATTTACGCCAAGCTCTTTTGCCTTTGCGGCAATCTTATTTCCGTGCTCATCAGTACCGACCTGAAAACGGACCTTATTGCCTTGCTGCTTTTGGTACCTGGTCCAGATATCTGCAAGCAAGTAGTCAAGCGCATTGCCGATGTGCGGCTTGGCGTTGACATAGGGAATAGCGGTCGTGATATAGAGTTTTTTGGTCATAATCAGTCTCTAGTGTAACAGATGTGAGGCTATCGCCACTAGGCAACCGATTCGAAAACACTACTCAGTCTGATCCAGTCCTCTATCGATAGCTCCTGGGCGCGCGCTTCCGGTGAAAGCTCGGCACGACCCAGCAGGGTATCGATAGTGGTCTTGTCGATACCGAGTCCTCCCGATAGCGAGCTGCGAAGTTTTTTGCGCCGTTCAGAGAACCCGGCCTTTACGACGCGAAAGAACGCTTTTTGTGCTGATTTTGCGACTAGCGGCTCTGGTCGACGATCCATGATGACGACCTGACTATCGACTTTCGGCGGTGGCGTGAACCATTCTGCACCGATGATTGGTCCAAGCGATATTTCATAGTAAATCTGAGCCGAAACCGCCAAAATACTCATATCACCGGGTTCCGCCGCTAACCGTTCGGCAACTTCTTTTTGCACCAGCATTACCGTCTGCTGAGGTGGGTTGATGCAATTTGCGAGCACGTGTACGATTTTGCTCGTTATGTAGTAGGGGACATTGGCGACGACCGTATAGTTTTCGGGTAACTTTCTAAAATCAAATGACAATATGTCTTCGCTATACACCGTCAGATGTTTACCGGGAAATTGTCCCGGAAGTTTACGAGCGAGCTCTCTATCGAACTCGACTGCGACCACCTGCCCCGCCCTATCGAGTAGAACACTCGTCAGCGTGCCGAGACCCGGACCGATCTCGAGAACCGTCGAGTCCGCCTTCAGATCAGCGCAATCAGCGATTGCCTCGAGAATGAGACGATCCTTAAGCCAATGTTGTCCAAGTGATTTGTCGTTGTTCATTAGTTGGGTGGAAACTGCGAGAGGCCGAGCTTGTTATAACAGCCAGGGTTTTGGGAAGCCAAGCCGCCTGATGAGAGTTTCGTGTTAGCGATGATCATCATATCCTGATCTGCTGGGCTAGCAAGGTCAGGTCGGACACCTACAAGGTCAGCACGGCCAACCTTTGGTGCAATCCGGTCCCAGGTTCCGATCATAAACTGATAGGCACCATAGAAACCGTTACCAGAGTTTCGATCATATGCCCCACCAGACTCACAGGAGCGGAGCGCCGAGAGCCATTCGTTAAGCGATGCACTGTGGTTGCTTTTTACGCCGATGACCTCGATCTGCTTTACCGGTTCAAGCGTGGTCACGCTCTGGATCACCTTTCGGCTAACTTCTACGCCATTTTGCATAACGATTTCGTAGGTTACCTGTTTTTTGCCTGGTTTACCTGGGGTACGGACCTCTTTGAAATCACGAGGACGATCCTGATCCTGAACTTGCTCGACCGACATAGGAATCTCTTCTTCTTGAGTCATCGTTTGGACGCCATTGCGCCAGACCTGAACGGTCATTCCTGCCACGAGCGGTGTCGAGAGCGGCACAGATGCCTGGTCATCTTTGCCGAGCTTGACGTCCTTTTCTTTCAGCATTTCACCAACCGTCGCCGCCTGAGCCCTGGCATCGAGTCGCTTACCGTAGAGTACGAACGTAAACGGTGTCGCCCGATCGATCGTTAGCTTGAGGCCGGCACCACCCTCAGCGACGACATCATCGACACGCGAGATTTCCGTATCGTCTTCAGGATACAACGTTATATCGGCGGCTTTTGCGATCTTTACTGGGCTCTGAGCTGCCGTAATCGTCTTTACTCTGGTCTGGCCATCTTCGACGACGACTGGACGCGCTCGATATACGTTGACGTTATAATTTTCGGCAACGAGCTTTTCGTCAAGCGCTGGCTCAACCAAGTCGTCAGCCTCAACGGATATGCCGGCCTGATCTAGAGCTGATTTGACCGTATCGGCTCTGGTTATCACGGTATGCTCCGTACCGCGATCATAGATCGTCACCATATGCTGAGCATTGTCAGCAGAGCCATCATCAGCCCATACCCGTCCCATCGAACCGACGGCAACGAGCGCAAGAGTGATGGCTAAGATAATCCGCAGCCTGAGTGAGGCGTGCTTTAAACGGGCGCTATGCATCAAATACTACTTCTTGATTTTCCCATATAAATGATACGTATAAGTATAGCAAACCGTGGGGAGCGCGCAAGCGAGCCCTCTACTTATGACTCTATCTTTACCAGGGGTGCAAATGCGCTGTTAAGCTTTTTAATACCGCGTCCGTCGAAGGCAATCGATACGGTTGTACCGTCGATTACTGCGATAGTGCCGGTTCCAAAGAGCTGATGCCGCACTCGGTCGCCCACTGTCAAGCCGCCGTTATCATCGTAGACGATCTCTGGCTCATCGAAGGGCGTTGCTCCAAAGCCGCTCGTCGCACCTGGTATGATCGGCGCAACTTCGCTCGCCCTTATATCGCTCAGAAAACGCGAGGGTGGGTTATATTGACGCGAGCCAAAGATAAGACGAGAGCTAGCTGCACTCAGGTATAACTCTTGCCGTGCCCGAGTCATGCCAACATAACAGAGCCGGCGCTCCTCTTCCATTTCGCTCACTTCGTAAA
>CBIHNH010000013.1:0-17351 GCA_966211425.1 uncultured bacterium | reverse complement strand
CATCCTGAGCCAGGATCAAACTCTCCATAAAAGATTGTAGTGCTATCGCACTACACTGACGAAATTGACTTGCATTGCCAAATTGTGAACGTTCATATACATCTGTATATTGTATCTGCCTCACTCCCTTGAGCGCTCAGACTGATATCCATCCTACTCTACAGATGGGGGTGCGTCAAGGGTAAAATTGGCTTATTTCGTTATTAAAAAAGCAACAGCCAAACCAATCAAAAGCCCGAGGACGGCTCCTGCACCCACCTCTAGTGGCTTGTGGCCTAGTGCAACATATGGCATTGGCTCTTTTGAAAAGACTGATTTTTCCAACAACTTTAGGAGCGCTAACCCCTGTTCTCCGGCCGAACGACGCGACATCATCGCATCGTATGCGGTAATCAAGGCGATCACCGCTGTAACGGCGAAGAGGCCTGACTCGACACCGTCGTGAACACCGACGACGGTCGCTAATGCGACCATCGTGGCGGTGTGGCCACTCGGCATTCTGCCCGACATATAGAGCTGCCTCCAGCCCCTACCGTCTTTGGCGTGTCTATTTAGAAGATACTTAATCGTCTGAGCACAGGCGAACGCGAGGACTGCAGCGAGGATGTAGGCAGAAGCTTCTGGCAACGCCATTAGGCCTCAGCCTCATCATCTTCATCTACGCCCACGAGCTCTTTTTGCTGCTCAGGGATAAAGCCGATAGAGGTTACTGTATCGCCTTCCTTGAGCCGCATGACGCGGACGCCTTGAGTAGTTCGACCCAGCGTCGGGATATCCGACAGTGAAACACGGATCGTTTGCCCCTGGCTCGAGATCATTAGCACCTCTGAAGCTGTTTCCTCCAGGGAGATAACAGTCACGATGTTGCCCGTCTTACTATTTACGACACCAGCCTTTATGCCAACGCCACCACGCTTGTGGGTCGCGAAATGTTCGACTTTTGTCAGCTTGCCATAGCCGTTCTCGCTCATAACCAGCAATTTCTGTCCTTCACAGGCTATATCCATACCGACCACACTGTCGCCCGGTCGGAGACGGATACCGCGAACACCGCGAGCCGAACGACCCATTGGGCGTGCGTCTGACTCTTTGAAGCGAATTGCCTGGCCAAAGTTGGTACTGATGATGATTTCATCCTCACCTGAGCTTCGTCGGATCCAGCGCAGTTCATCACCGTCATCGAGCTTAATCGCGATGAGACCGGTTTGACGAATGTTCGCATAGTCCTTGAGCGCCGTCTTCTTGACCGTACCATGGGTAGTGCTCATAAAGAGGTATCCCTCGTCGTTCTCATCCTTGCCTATCTTGATCATTGAGGTGATCTTTTCTTCTGGCTGAAGCTGCAGAAGGTTAACAACCGCTACGCCCTTCGCCTGGAGACTGGCAGCCGGCACTTCGTACGCTTTGAGGCGGAAGACGCGACCACGGTTGGTAAAGAAGAGTAGCCAGTCATGAGTTGAACAGGTCACGAGCTGATCGATGACATCCATCTCTTTCGTCGTCATGCCTCGTTTACCTTTGCCACCTCTGTGCTGGCGACGATAATCGGTAGTTAAGGTACGTTTGACGTAATTTTCCGTTGTTAGAAGGACTACAGATTCTTCTTCAGGAATAAGCTCCTCGTCGCTAAACTTGCCTAGCTCGTGGTTGATGATCTGCGAACGGCGTTCATCACCGTACTTCTCTTTCATCTCAAGAAGTTCCGTCTTGATGATGGCGAGGATTTCTTTTTCGTCAGCGAGGATTTCTTCAAAGCGTTTGATTGCCTTAAGGAGCTCGTTGAGCTCAGCTTCGATTGCATCGCGCTCGAGGCCGGTCAGTCGACGCAGCTGCATCGCAAGAATCGCTTGTGCTTGAATTTCACTCAGCTTGAACGATTTCATCAAGTTCTTTTGGGCGATATCAGAGGTCTTGCTGGCACGAATGACGCGGATTACTTCATCGATGTGATCGAGGGCGATCTTGTAGCCTTCGAGGATATGCGCACGCTCTTTGGCCTTGCGTAGCTCGTACTCTGTACGGCGTCGAACTACCTTTTGGCGGTGCTTGATGAACTCGCTAAGCATCTCATGGAGCCCAAGGGTGCGCGGCTGAATGCCGTCGATGAGAGCCAGCATATTAAAGTTAAAGCTACTCTGCAGTGACGTTGACTTATAGAGTTGGTTTAGCAGCTTTTTAGGATAGGCATCCTTTTTAAGCTCAACAACGACACGGACCTTACCGCGAGCACTCTCGTCACGTAGGTCACTGATGCCGTTAATCTTCTTGTCTTTTACGAGTTCAGCAATCTTTTCGATGAGTGTTGCTTTATTTACACCATAAGGAACCTCGGTGACAACGATCTGGTGTCGTCCATTTTTCGTCTCGACGATATCTGCAACCGCACGCATAATGACGCTGCCCCGCCCGGTTTGGTAGGCCTGTTTCATCGAAGCGCCGCCGTACACTACTGCGCCCGTCGGGAAGTCTGGACCCTTTACGTGCTTCAGCAAATCGTCAACGGTAGCTTCCTCGTTATCGATGAGCTCGATCGAAGCATCAACAAGTTCACCTAGGTTATGAGGCGGAATATTCGTTGCCATTCCTACAGCAATACCGATCTGTCCATTAAGGAGCAGGTTCGGTACCTTCGCAGGCAGGACGGCAGGCTCCTGACGAGAGCCGTCGTAGTTATCGCGGAAATCAACGGTTTCTTTCTCGATATCACCGAGCATCTCGTCGGCAATCTTTTGCATGCGAGCTTCGGTATATCGCATGGCAGCCGCAGGGTCGCCATCCATCGAACCGAAGTTACCTTGACCGTCGATCATCGGATAACGAAGCGACCATGGTTGCGCCAAACGAACCATAGAGTCATAGATAGCGCTGTCACCGTGTGGGTGATATTTACCCATCACGTCACCGACGATAAGTGCACTCTTAACGAACCTGCTGCCTGAACGGTTATTGTTCTGGTTCATCGAGTACATGATGCGTCGGTGCACTGGCTTGAGGCCGTCGCGTACGTCCGGCAATGCGCGGTCGATGATAACGCTCATCGAGTAACGGAAGAAGCTGTCTTCCATAACTCCTTCGAGCGTACGGTGCTCAAGGCCCGGTGTATCTGTTACGACTTCACCCTCGAGCGGTGCGCCGTTTTCTAGTAGAGAGTCATCCTGTGTCATGTTTTCGTCCATAATTATCGTCCTATATGTCCAGTTCTTCTAGGTCAGCGTCTTTTGCGCGAGTCTGGATGAAGCTCTTTCTCAGGCTCACCTCGTCACCCATCAGCTTGGTAAAGATCGCGTCAGCACGCTCGGCGTCTTCGACGCGGACTTGAATAAGCACGCGGTTTTCCGGGTTCATGGTCGTATCCCATAGCTGGTCGGCGTCCATTTCACCAAGTCCCTTAAAGCGAGAGATCGTCACGCCAGCCTGCTTGGCCTTATCTTCATCTGTACTGATAGCGGTACCGCGTTCTTCTTTACCGGCGATAATCTCATCCAATATACGATCGCGCTCAGTCTCGTCATAGGCGTACTGCTTTTTCTGACCACGGTTGACGCTATAAAGCGGCGGCTTCGCCAAGTAGACGTAGCCACCCTCGACGATATCCCTCATGTAACGGAAAAAGAAAGTCAGCAGCAGGGTCGAGATGTGACTTCCGTCAACATCGGCATCGGTCATGATGATGATCTTGTGGTATCGGAGACCGTTGACATCGAACTGATCGCCTATACCAACGCCAAACGCCTGAATCATAGCAACGATCTCTTTGTTCGCAAACATTTTGTCGAGCCGAGCTCGCTCAGTGTTAAGCACCTTTCCACGAAGTGGCAGGATCGCCTGCGTTCGGTTGTCGCGGCCTTCTTTTGCCGAACCGGCTGCCGAGTTACCCTCTACGATGTAGATTTCAGACTCTGACGGGCTCCTACTCGAACAGTCCCAGAGCTTACCAGGCAGACCCATGCCGTCGAGAGCGCCTTTACGAAGGACGTTATCCCGGGCTGCACGAGCAGCTTTTCGAGCACGGGCAGCGAGGAGCGCTTTACCGACGATCTTTTTAGCCACCTCTGGATTTTCTTCGAGGTAATAGGCAAAATACTCATTCATCACCTGCTCGACATAGCGACGGACTTCCGGGTTACCAAGTTTGTTCTTGGTCTGGCCTTCGAACTGAGGATCAGGGAGTTTCACGAGAATGATAGCTGTGAGACCTTCGCGGATATCGTCACCCGTGAGGTTATCGTCTTTCTCTTTGAGCAAACTGTTCTTGCGCGCGTAGTCGTTGATGACGCGCGTCAATGCGGAGCGGAACCCTATGAGGTGAGTACCGCCATCAGGGGTGTGAACGTTGTTTGCAAACGGCTTCACGAGCTCAATAAACGTATCGTTATACTGTACGGCGACCTCTACCATGGAGTCTTCTACTTGCTTTTCGACATAGAAGATACTGTCACTAATGACATCTTTACCGATATTGAGGTGTTTTACGTAGCTTTGAATACCACCCTCGAAGTAAAATGCGTAGCGCTTGCCGGTACGTTCATCTGAAACCATAGCCTTAACACCTTTAGTCAGATACGCCTGGTGTCGAAGATAATCCAGTACCCACTGATAATCAAACTCGATCGTTTCCTTAAAAATCGTGTCGTCTGGATAAAACGTAATACTGGTACCGCGTGGTCGATCGGTTTTACCAACTTTCTTGAGGTCACCTTGCGGAACACCTCGCTCAAACTCGAGACGATAAAGCTGACCCTTGTTGACGACCTCGGCAATAAACCGAGTCGATAGTGCGTTCACGACGCTTGATCCGACACCGTGAAGTCCGGATGAGACCTTGTAGCCACCACCACCGAACTTTCCTCCGGCGTGGAGTATTGTTAGGACCGTTTCGAGCGTACTTTTACCGGTCTTCGGGTGCGTATCGATCGGAATACCACGCCCATCATCTGTGACAGTGATGCCACCGTCGGCTAGAATCTTGATGTCGACAAAAGTCGCGTGACCGGCAATTGCTTCATCGATACAGTTGTCGGCGATTTCTTTAATAAGATGGTGTACCCCGTCGAAACCGGTACTTCCGATATACATACCGGGGCGTTTGCGGACTGGCTCGAGGCCTTCGAGCACCTGGATCTGAGACGCATCATAAGATGCGGGCGATTTTTGTTTAGCCATTTTCCCTCACTTAAAGCTATTTACAATACTCATATTATACCTGGCAAATTGTACTCAGGCAACTACCCTATCATCTATTGCATTGAACATATTTATTATGCTAATGTTTCTCATAAGGAGTGAAATAAAACAAAAATACTATGTTTCGCAAGATTGTCTCAAATCTCGCCTTTTCGCCGGCATTGGTCGGTCAGCTTGGTTTTTACGCGAAACGACTAAAGCGAGAAGAGGTTACTCGACGGCTCGGTTTAGTCTTTACCGCCCTAGCGCTCGTGGTTCAGTCGCTCACAGTCTTCACGCCACCAGAATCAGCGAACGCAGCGAACGCATCAGACATGATAAGGGGTGGAATCACCACTAAAAAGCAGATACTTGCTGAGTACGACAACAAGAGAAGCGACTTCAAGGACATTATGGACTATGCTGGCATCACGCGAGCCGAACTGAAGGACATGAAAGATGGCGCGATTAACTCTAAAGGTCAAGGTACCGGTGACAGTGCCTGGCAAACCTGGGGTCGTTCGCACGTCTTTAGCGCCGCTCAGGGCGAAGTAAAACACGTTGTGCCCCTCGATACCGGCGGCTCAAGCACCGTCTACTCAAAACCGCTCTGGCTCTATGACAGCACGTCTTACACGATCCCGAACGGTTCGACGTATGATGCGTTCGTTGGTCACTCAGCAAAGCGCGGCGCCTTCGCTATCATGAAAGATTGCGGCAATCTAATCACAACATCGACCCCAAAGCCCTCTGTCAAAGCACATTTTATCGCCGCTAGCTGCGAAACCATCCGCGGAAAAGCCTTTGACGGCCGCGACAAAAACGCCAGCATAACCGTCTACCTCTATTACGGTGGCCCTCCAGGTAAGGGCACAAAATCTTCCGCCATACAGACAAAGGTAAACGACGACAACAAATTCTCTGTCGATGTACCAACGAAGTACAAAAAGATGGCAGAGTCGACCAAAGTTTGGGGCGTGATGGTTCCACTGGCTGGCTGGGATGAGTCTACGGTTCAGTTCAACGAGCCCGTCACTATACCTGGCGGCTGCATAAAGGACGAACCAAAAGATATACAGGTGTGTGACCTCGCTACCAAACAAATCATCACGATAAAAGAAACCGCGTTCGATGCCACCAAGCACTCGATGAACCTTCAGGATTGCGACCCTACCCTGCCACCACCACCGCCGCCGGTTCAGAATATCGAGGTCTGTGAACTGAGCACAAAAAATACCATTACTATCGAGGCCAGTCAGTTTGATGCAACGAAGCACTCTAAGAACCCTCAGGATTGCCAAGAACCATGCGCCGAGGATGATGCAGGGTGCATCCAGGTAACCGAGGCAAAAACAGGCCATAACCTGACGCAAGGCGTTGATGCAACAACCGTACGTGCCCAGGCAAGTGACCGGATCGAGTACACCGTCTACCTCGAGAATATAGGCAATGCTCCCGCAGCAAAGACCATCTCTGAGGAGCTAAGTGACGTACTCGAATACTCACAACTGACCCAGACTGGCGGTGGTGCTTTCGATGAAACGAGTAAAGTTCTCTCATGGAGTGAGGTGACTCTCCAACCAGGTGAAAAGGCTTCTCGCTCGTTCGTCGTTCAGATGCTAGGGACTATCCCTACGACCGCGAGAGGCACAAGTGAGCCTAGCTCCTATGACTGCATCATGACGAACGCCTTTGGCAACACCGTCGATATCAACGTTGCCTGTGAGATACCAAAAATAGTTGAAACGACCGTTCAAGAACTACCAAAGACCGGACCGGGCGAGAACCTGCTGTTTGCCGGTGCCGTTGGTGCGATCGTCACCTTCTTTTGGGCACGATCCCGTCAGCTAAGCTACGAAGTGAAACTAGTCCGCAAAGACTTCAATATGGGAACAATCTAAGGAGTACGTATGGGAAATCCAGAAATACTACAACCAGGCAGCGAACGAGGTGTTGAGGCGAGTGACGCAGCTGGTGAACAGCTGAAAAAGCTCCAGGAGCAAGTCGAAAAACGCTCCGAGAAGAACGAGAACACCGGAGAAAAGCTCGAGAGCGCTCGCAAAGAAACGCAAGCAGCGTTTTCAAGGGAAGCCGGCAGAGAGACCAAGCAAGGCGGTGAGCCGTCTGCCCCACGCACCTCGCACGCCACCAAACGGCAGCGTAAGGATAGTTACGAGGCGACGATGCGACAGATTAGATCCGAAATGGGCGCACCGTCACGAACGTTCAGTAAGGTTATCCATAACCCTGCCGTCGAGAAAGTAAGTGAAGTATTCGGCAACACCGCGGCACGGCCAAACGCCGTCCTTGCAGGAAGTGTCTCCGCTACCTTTCTCACGCTTGCAATCTACCTGGTTGCTAAACATTATGGTTACCGACTCTCCGGCTTTGAGACTATCGGCATGTTCCTTGTCGGCTGGCTTCTCGGCCTCGTCTACGACTACACTCGGATCATGATGAGTGGTCGCCGCGGCTAACCCAAATACTAGTCCCTAACTAAAAATACCCGGTCAACCGGGTGTTTTTAGTTATGCGGGCTTTTCGTCTTGGTCGTCTGACTTATAGCGGAGATTACCGTGAAGGTCTATGAATATCTCATCGGTATCATCGTCCTGTTGAACCGAAAGCTCCTGCGGAGGTTGCGCAGGCGGCGTGGCGGCCTTTTGTTGTTGCGCGTTACTCTTTTGGCGCGCCTCGGCAAGCGCCTGTTCCATGCTCTGCTGCTCGGAGAGCTGTTTGGCGGCTAGGTCACGCTGTTTGGCAAGCTCTTCTTTACTCAGGACAGAACGCAGCTTGGAAAGCCGTTCATCAGCAGGCTGAGGTTTTGCAACCGGAGGTACTGGAAGCGGTTTCGGCTGCGGCGCTGGCTTCGGTTGCGCAGCTCCGCCCTGCTGTAGTTGTTTTCGCTTGGCAAGCCATTCGTCCAGGAAAGACGACCCGGAGTCCGTACCGCCGCCCGGCTTTGTCGATGCCATTCGTTGTTCGAATGCTTGCTTTTTAGCCTCTCTGGCTGCGTCTCCGGCCCGTAGACGCGTAAATATCTCCTTTTCGACCTGTGCACGGGGTTTGCCGTATTTTGCTGCAGAGAGCTTCTTGAGAGCGTCTGCGAGTTGTGGGTTCGAACGGCCAAGAATCGGCGGAAAGGACATGCTAAACGGCGCCGATGGCACACCGTTTATCTGCACCACCGAGACACCTTCGTAATTTGGTAGCTTCGTCAGATCCTCAGCATCAAACACCGGCATGAACTTCTTCTCCATAAGTTCAGCGTCCGTCGTACCGATACGACCAGAGATTACCGTACCGACGTTACCGATGATCGCCTCGCGAATCTTATCAGTAAGCTGTGACACAAACTGGTTCGCGAGGATTAGATTGAGACGGTATTTTCGGGCTTCGGAAAGGATAGACTCAAAACTGTCGGTAGCAAAGTTCTGAAACTCATCGACGTAGAGCGCAAAGTCAACACGCTGGTCTTCGGGGAGATCTGCCCTTCCCATCGCAGCCGCCTGGAACTTCATGACAAAAATCATACCCAGCAACTGCGAGTTGAGTTCACCAGTCTTTCCTTTACTTAGGTTAACAAGGAGGATTTTCTTGTTATCCATGATGTCACGTAGGTCAAAACCGGACTTTGTCTGCCCGATGATATTACGCATCATCTCGTTGCTGAGGAATGCACCGAACTTGCTGACGAACCAGCCAAGGACCTCAGACTTGTGGTAGTCGCTCGTCTGCGCCATCTCCTTGTTCCAAAAGTCCAGAACCGTCTGATCGGTCACATGCTTGAGCTTTTCTTTGGCAAACGCATCATCGTTAAATACCTGAGGGATATCGATAAAGCTCGTGCCTTTTGGGTCACTCATGATGGTAAGAGCTGCGTTACGGAACCAGTGCTCGTATCGCGGGCCGATGATACCGGTGTGGCCCGGGTCATAGAGACGGTAGAGCATCGCGATCGCCTCCTGAACCAAAAAGTCACGCTGGTCAGGCGTATCAAACTCGAACAGGTTTAGGCCGAGTGGGCTCTCCATGTCTGCCGGGTTGAAATATATGACATCTTCGACACGCTCTTTTGGCACCATGCCCAGGAGCGCCTCTGCAGAGTCGCCATGCGGATCGATAAAGGCGAAGCCTTTGCCGTCGAGCATATCCTGTAAGGCCAGGTTCTCAAGCAATTTCGATTTACCGGTACCGGTCTGACCGATGATGTAGGTATGACGTCGACGGTCGTTGGTGGCGAGTCGTATCTCTTTTTTGACACCGCGATAGATGTTGTAACCCATTAGGAAGCCTTCATTGAGGAGTTGGTTCGGTCCATCTACCTGTTTTGAGGCTTGCCGTTGTAATTGTGACGTCGGAATATTGCGCTGATCAGGTAGATGGAACATTGTTGCAAGTTCTACGCTGTTTAGAATATTCTGCTTAACCTCTTGCGGGAAGAAGCGGAAAATAAATGCAGTCACAAATGACTCCATGTTTTTTGCAAGAGAAAACTTAAAGCCGTTCTTGCCCGGGCTGTCAAACAAGGCAAAGGCTGCAACGACGTTCTTGAGTAACACCTGTGAGCGAGTCGCGGTATTAGATGAGGCAACGACACGGACCAGCACCTCGTATCCAGGATGTCTCGTCTTATCCTCGAGCGCATCTATCGTCGCCTGCTCTAAGTTACTGAGCTGCTTATCCTCTGGTTTAACCTCTTTTTGCTCTGGAGCTTTCCAGAGCGCCTCGAGAAGATCTTTCGGCGCCAGTGCGCTGCTGACGCCAGTCTGTTTCACTCCTTTATCTTTTCGAATCTTTGATGCAACGGTTACAACGTTTTTTGTCCACCCCTCTGGTGCTGGGCGCATCAGTATCTGGATGCCGATGCCATCTTCGCGACCAGCAACCGCAAGTGCGTTCAAAATGGCACGCATTGCATCGCGTTTCGACTCTTGGAAGGTAGCTATCGGATACGCATACTGCGTCTTCAGTGTTAGCTCACCGCCGATCGTCGCGCTCATCTTGCCGACCTTGCTAAATATATTGTGTTCTTCCACCTCCTCGAGACGAGCGGCCGGATACGCTGCCGCTACGGCCTGTCGGACAACATCAAGTAACGCCATCGGGACGACGACGTAGTAGTGGATCAAGCCTTTGCTGCCGATTATCTCAAATGATAGGTGACGCTGACCGTATAGCTTGCTTTTGAAGCCCTTAGTGACCGTACTGGCGATGATGTTATACATCACTTGAGCCTGAGAGATCGTCTCCTCTGTTATATCTCGCTCATCGCGTCCGCCTGACTGGATGTCATCACTTGCTGGCGGAATATGAATAAGCAGCGGTACCATCTTGAGTCCACGCTCATAGTTCTTGGCTTCACGAAGTACTTTCTGGTATTGCCAGTAGAAAAATCCCACAATAGCGCCAGCGATAGCCAGGACTATGACGACAACGATGATGATATCAAGCATAACGGCCCGCTCCTACGCCCCGTCTGAGGGTAGACCGACCGTTTTGCCGTAACGTTTTTGCAGATAATCCGCCTGGAGCTTACTGACCTCCTGCCCCTGGAGATACGGATCGTGCCTCGTCTCGGCAACAACCTTCTTTGCTTTCTCTACCCACTCTTTCTCTATCAAGTCCTCGTCCGCAGCTACCCCAGGATTAGTGGTGTCGACAGGAGCGCCTTGTGATGCGGTGTCGTCAGCAATCGTCGGCAGCGCAGGCAGTGCCGGTGCTACTGGTGCCACAGAAACAGGATCAGCCGCCGGGCCGCCGAGGTGCTGCTCTCTAGTCTCTTGTTTTTCAGCCTGTTCAGGCGCTTTTTCTGGCTGATTAGCAGCAGGAAAAACCTCACCCCCTTGGAAGTGAGCCGGACCGTTCTCTGGTGCACGAGATGGTGACGGTAACTGAGGCTCCATATGAGGTAAGTATAGCACAGCGCTAACGCGTGATGCGAGTGCGGAAAGTGATTATGCTTCGCGCTTTGTGATATAGAAAATCGCCAACGTCAAAAACAGGCCGACCAGGAGAGTATCGGTCAGTTTTAGCTGACGAACGGAGTTTAACGCCAGTAGCAGTACCGGCCCAAACGCCATAACACTTGCGATGTAGTAGGCTTTCCTGACGCCTATCCTGTAAGAACGTGCCGTAACGCGCTTGTTGTACTTGATAATAAGCATGCTCGCGACACGAACACCCCAGTGCAGCGCTGTGAAGAATAAGCTAGCGATGATTATGTAGATCAAGAGAAAGCTAAACAATATCCCCCCTGGGCCAGCAGCTACCGGCCCCTTACTCTCCATGAACCATAAGAGTATTAAAAATAGCCAAAACGGCATCGTATAGATCAATACCTTTAGCGACTTATGCATACTCTTATCCTACCCCACTGTACTACGTGCTAAGAAGAAAAAATGCCTGAGCGACAAACCTATGTGTCCGAGAATGCGACATCCGCCTCTGGTTTAATTAGGGCGCGTGCTTCGGGGACGGTCTATCGCTCGAGGCGACTGACCGCTCTTTGACTTCCGTGAGGAGGTCTTGGAGCTTATCTCTTACCTGTGGAGCTGTCTACTTAAGAAACCCAAGTAGCCATAGATGCTCGACACATTTAGTTTGGTAATTTGGTGGTAACGCTTGTTTCATGTTTGTGGCACGATCAGGTGTTACCAGGTAATTACCAAACGTAGGCAGAGATGTGATGTAAGGTGCAAAGCTTTTTGTTTTAAACGGTTTTTTGTTTTTGCTAAAAGCTTACTCACAATCTATCACGCTCATGGCTTTATGTCAATGCTTGTGGTTAAAATAAACAGTGTTATATTTACAATTTAAATCCAAAATTTGTCTAGCTTATCTGTTATCTATACTATGTTGATTTTTTATCAACGTAGTACTTTAAACACTTACGGCAACAAATGCTTGGTATAGCCAGCCGCCACGAGCACATCAAAAGCATCCTGAACGCTCCGAGGCATTTCCTGCTGGCTAGAAAATCCCAGCTTTGGATACTCACGAATACGCTGCAGATCACCCACCATAATGTTGATGACTGTATCGACGGGCTGGCCAACATTTATATAATCCGCAAAGGATAGCTGCTGCGACGTAACGTAAAAACGTGCCGCATTGTCCGGCCACTGCACTTCAAACGTCGCTTTTGCTCTACGTTCCATATAGGGTTTTGTCACCAGCACTGCCGTTTTGATAGTAATCCCCTGTTTTTTGAGCAACGCATAGGTGTTCGTGGCATTCTGACCAGTGTTGAGCGCCTCGGTCTCAAGCAGTAACGGCTGAGTGTAGCCGCATGAACGCATAACTGACCCGAAATACTCGGCCTCGTTCGCAGCATTCCACGTAGTAGCCAGTAGATCATTGCTGTGCGCACTACCTCCCGTGATAACGACGTGAGCGTAACTATGCCTGACGGCAAGCTCGGCCGCGTGTACCGCCACCCGCTCGTCCCGGCTTCCGAGCACAATAAGGCAGTCAGCCGAACCAACCTCATCACCTACCTGCATGTACTGCCAGATTTCTGTAACGGCCTCATCTATCTTCTCGTTCATTACGAGCAATTATAGCGCTGTGGTGTTGGTTTTTATGTCTGAACACTACATATGCCATAAAGCTAATAACTTTTCCACAGTTTATAAAAGGTAAAAATTACTGTTGACACGAGCGTTTTAGAGACTTAATATAGGGGTAGTTCCTGAATACAAAACTTGCTCAGGAACCAAAAACCAAAAGACAAAAGAAAACCAAATTTTAAAACAGCCGTTCCTCGCAGACGGCTGTTTTTTATTTCCTTTTATACGCTACCTACCCTGCAACGATCTTTGCTCCCGATAATTCCACGGCCCTCTGCCCGGTGCTTTATACGACCAGTAGCTATGCGCCCATGTTGCTCGCTTGAACAGCTCAGCCTGGGCATAGTAATAACGTTCTGTTTTCTCGGCGCGATTTGATGAAGCCTCTGCGAGCGCTTTCTCCGGAAGCGCCGCGCTCCACTCGCCAACGAGTACGGGTACATACCGCATCAATTCATCGAGCAGGACACTCCAGTCCTTTTCAACCACACGGATATGCTCAACAAAGCTTCGAGCCTGCTCGCGGCGCGAGAACAGCTGGTACAGGTGAACATCGAGCACCAGTCGGTCACCATAGCGACGTCTCGCGAGCGCCCGAGCCATCCTGAGCGGCCTGAACGCATCGCTGACTATAATCTTCGTCTCCGGTCGAAGGTATAGAGTGGCGACCCTATAGGCTCGATCATAATAGCGAAGCAATCTATAGAGAAACCATCGCACTTTCGGCTCATTGATCAGCTCGATAGCAAGCAAGGACTCCTGAGTCCCGTATGTCCTGCACATATACTCGAGTGTTCTTAGAGCCTGCTTTTCATTACCGTGACGATACAGCCGTACTTGTCCGACTTGGCCGCTGTGGTCTTGGCCGTTCTGTGAGCCCTGTAAACCGTGAAAGTCCAAGACGATACCGAGGCGGTGACGACTCGCCCATTCGAACGCCTGCCGAAGGTAGCCTTCACCGTCGACGAAGTCTGTAGTCTCCTCAAACAGCCAATACCCGACCGGTAGCCGAACGAAGTCAAACCCCTGTCGAGCGATCCATGCAAAATCTGCCTCGGTTATAAATGTCTGTCGATGCGCCTCTAGACGTTCACGGGCAGCCTCAGAGCCAAGTTCGCGCACTAAAGCGATCTCTCCCTCTCCCTGAACCCCTTCGTAGAGCTCGGGCGTCATCCAGCGTTCCGTCACTAACCAGCCGCCGAGATTTATACCGCGCAGTGCTTTTGTCATCTCTCTATTATATCGCCCATACAAAAAAGCGTTTACGAGCACCCCAAATAGCGTTTACCAGTAAAAAAGCCCAACGCATAGTTGGGCACTTTTACTGGTGGAGCTGCGGGGTACTGCCCCCCGGTCCGGTTGGTAACTGATCATTCGTCTACAAGCATAGTTAGTTCCAGGTTACATTCTCGGCATAAAGAACTAACAAAAAAGCGAGAATGGTCTATGAATGGATGTCACGGATCCGCTTCACAGCTACGGAGACGTCAAGCCATATGAGTATGACACTCCAGAACCCTTATATGGCGTCAAGGCTGGAGCGGCTCTCGTAATTAAACTCGAGCTGGCGCAAAGGCAAAGCTAGGAACGCTGAAAGCGCTCTTCACTGAAGCCCATGCTGATGCAAATGGTTTTGCAGTTAAAAACTGTTTGCGTCAGTTAGTCGGCTTGCAAAATGATCTGTTAAGGTCCAATCGTCGAAAGCTATGTCAGCCCCTCGTCGGGATTCACTCTCGGCGTCGCTGGTATTTTGCAATCAAGTAGCAAAATCCTCAACAACACCTTCGTTATTCCTCCTCTCGATGAAATAGTGCTTCGCGCTTTTTCATCGGACAGTCGCAGTAGCTACAAGAACTACTTTGTTGAGCTGTCTCGCAGGTGTTTGCAGCTCAACAGAGTAAGTATACCAAAAATGTTGTTGGAAATAAATACTTATGTATACTTTATTTTAGTTATGGCTACTGCGAGAGTTATATCCGCCACTGCCTACGGCTTCGAAGGACGCCTGATCGATATTGAGTGCGATACTTCCAAAGGCCTACCGACCCTCTCCATCGTCGGTCTCGGTAACAAAGCTATTGATGAAGCCAAGGAGCGGGTTCGTAGTGCAATCAAAAACTCCCATCTCGACTTCCCGAACCAGCGAGTTACCATCAACCTTGCTCCAGCGGACCTACCGAAAGATGGATCACATTTTGATCTACCTATAGCGCTGGCGATTCTTATCGTGAGCGGCCAACTGCCCCAGGCTCACCTGGCCGGTGTCCTATGCGCTGGAGAACTCGGCCTTGGTGGTGAGCTCCGGCCAGTACGCGGCATCATCAATATCGTCGAAACAGCACGAGCCGCCGGCTTCGCTACTGTTGTTGTCCCGAAAGCAAACGAAGCGCAAGCACGACTTGTCGAAGGCATCGCCGTTGTCGGCGCCCCCGATCTGACCAGCCTTTTTCTCCATCTTATCGGCGAGAAAAAGCTGTTGCAAACTGATGACAAAAAAGCAACGAAACGACCGCACCACCCTGTTGATATCAGTGACATCAAGGGGCAAGATCAAGCAAAACGTGCCCTTCTTATCGCTGCGGCTGGCGGTCACAACCTCCTGCTCGATGGCCCACCGGGTGCAGGAAAAACTATGCTCGCACGAGCATTGATGTCGATATTGCCACGCCCTAGTTATCAGGAGCAAATCGCAATCACGAAACTCCACAGCCTCGTGGGCGAGGAAAACGAAGAGATAGTCCGTGAGCGCCCATTCCGCTCACCTCACCATACGTCCAGTACCGTGGCGCTTATCGGTGGCGGAACCCGGCCGCTACCGGGAGAAGTCAGTCTTGCCCATCACGGCGTACTGTTCCTCGATGAACTTCCCGAATACCCACGGGCTACTCTCGAGTCACTCCGTCAACCACTCGAAGACCGTCAGGTTCATGTCTCGCGCGCAAGCTCTCGGGTCACCTACCCCGCCAGTTTTATGCTGATAGCAACAAAGAACCCTTGCCCCTGCGGTCACTACGGTGATCCTGACCATGAATGCAGCTGTGCTGTCTCCCAGGTCATAAACTATCAAAAGCGTGTATCAGGACCACTCATGGATCGTATCGATATGGTACTGAGCGTGGCACGGGTGCCCGAGCGTGACTTGCTGGTAGTTCATAATGGACCCAAGGAAAGCCCTGGACTCCGAACTCAAGTCGAGAAAGCCCGCACCGTCCAGTACGCTCGGCACGGCGGCCAGCTGACAAACACCGAGTTACCGAGCAAGAATATCGCCGACATAACCCAGCTCTCACCAGAGGCGGCAGAGCTCCTGAACCGAGCAACCGAGCGCCTCAAGCTATCGGCCCGTAGCTACTTCAAGCTCATCAAGGTAGCCCGAACAATCGCTGATCTCGAAGAAAGCAAGACGATCGATTCGGCTCATATGGCAGAGGCGCTTCAATACCGTAAACGTGATGAATAGCCGACAGCGCGACGGCTATGACCATTTTTACTTCATCTGCTTGTCATCTCCCCTGTTATCTGTTAAAATTACCGGTGGTATAAATGCTAACTGTAAGACCTAAGAGGAGTTCTTAGTATTAACAAATCAGTTCGAATAAACGAAGCCATCAGAGCTTCGGAACTTCGAGTCATCGGCGAGAGCGGCGAGCAACTAGGTATCATGTCACGAACAGATGCACTAGCCGCCGCTGAAACAGCTGGACTCGATTTGGTTGAGATATCGCCTGCCGCATCTCCTCCTGTAGCGAAAATCATTGACTGGGGTAAGTACCAGTATCAAAAGATGAAAGAGCTGCAGCGGAACAAAAAGAATGCGAAACAGAGTGAGCTAAAGCAAATGCGACTTGGTCTCAAGATCGGCCAACACGACCTCGACATCAAACTGAAAAAGATCCGTTCTTTTCTCAGCGATGGCGACAAGGTAAGGATTCAGATATTCTTCCGCGGACGTGAGATGGCCCACCAAGAACTCGGCTATGAGCTAATCAACCGTATTATCGAACTCCTCGAGGACGACGCAGTTGTCGAACAAAAGCCTCAGATGGCTGGTCGCAATCTGAGCATCACGGTAAGGAGTAAATAATGCCTAAAATGAAGACCCACAAGGGTACTGCCAAACGAGTCAAACTGACTGGAACCGGCAAAGTAACCCGACGACGCGCCTTTGGCGGTCACCTGCTCTCAAAGAAGAGCGCAAGCCGCAAACGAACCATCGGCTCATCAGCTGAAGTTACTGGCAAGATTGCAAAAAATATTAAACGAGCACTAGGAGTCTAACTATGCGAGTAAAACGAGGAGTCGCCGCCCGAGCCAAGCACAAAAAGGTGCTCAAGCAAGCCAAAGGTATGCAGCACGCGCGTACCCGCAGCTACCGTCTCGCGAAACAAGCAGTTATCCGTGCTCTCCAGTACGCCTACCGCGATCGCCGCAACAAAAAGCGCGATCTACGTAGTCTATGGATTACCCGTATCAACGCTGCCGCTCGTGAGAACGGTACTACGTACGGCCAACTGATGCACGGTCTTAAGCTGGCCAAGATTGAGCTTGACCGCAAGACACTTGCTGACATCGCAGCCCGAGAACCAAAAGTTTTCGCCGCTATCGTCAAAGCAGCCG
>CBIHNH010000012.1:0-19898 GCA_966211425.1 uncultured bacterium | reverse complement strand
AGGTTTACGAAACGCTGCAGAGTTTTGACGTCTTTGTAGTCAAAGTATGCAGGGATATCTTTCTTAAATCGTCGAGCCATAGTTCTCCTTAGAATGGAATCTCGCTGAGGTCGATCGGCTTGTCGTCGATCTCAGGAGCATCGTTAGTTGCTGATTTGTTAGACGAAGATGAATTGCTGCCACCGCTCGGAGCGTTTCCGCCGCCACCTGCGCCGTCACCGACAAAGTTGAAGTCTTCCACGACAACTTCGATCTTTGAGCGCTTGCCGCCGGTCTCTTTGTCTTCCCAGCTGCGCTGGTCGAGACGACCGCTGACGAGTACTGCACGGCCCTTGCCGAGGTACTGGGCGATGATCTCACCCGGCTTACCCCAAGCAACACAGTCGATATAGTTCACATCTTCGTTTTGCTGGCCGTCGGCACCCTTCCAGGTGCGGTTGACTGCCAGGCTAAAGTTAGTCACGGTCTGGCCGTTAGGCGTTGTCCGTGTTTCGGGATCCCGTGTCAGGTTTCCCATGAGTATTACCTTATTGAACCCCTTAGCCATGATCTACTCCTCTTCTTTTTCGTCTTCAGACTTCTTTGCCGCCTCAAGCGCTGCTGCCTTGGCTTTCGGATCAACACTGACGAGCAGGTGTCGAAGCACGCTGTCGGTGATGTTGAGGACGCTGTCAACTTTGGCAACTGCCGCAGCAGGAAGCATAACGACAAGCTGTACATATACAGCAAAATCTTCCTTTGCGATACGATACGCGAGGCGCTTCTTGCCCCAGTTATCTTCGCTGGTAATAGTTCCGCCGTTGCTGGTGATGATATCACGGACAACACCGAGCGGCGTCTCGAGATCTGCCTCGAGATCAGGGTGGATCAGTACGGTTAGTTCGTACTCTCGCATAATTTGAGACCTCCTGTGGACTCGGCAAGCACTGCTTGCCTTGGCAACCTATCATGACGATAGATTGCAGGTTAGTTATTAACAGAGGTTATTGTACCAGAAAAGTAGTGATATGGAAAGCCTAAAAGCCCTGATATTCGCTATCGCGGACTTTTTTGAGGCAGTCCCGCGCCTGTCGGTCATTCTCGAAACGCGTAGCCTCATCACGCATGATGTGCGTTGCGCTGGCCGTCAGCGTACCGTCGAACAACTCGGCAAGGATTTGCTCACGTCGATCACCCTCGAGCTCGACACGGCCCCTTTGGCCTCGAGAGTATGTATCGGCCTGAACACTGAGTTGATCGTTCTGGAGCGTTATCGTCACTACTTCCGGATAACCGAAGGATGTAAACGCTTTGCTAACCTGATAGTACTCGCTGCCACTAGGTAGCTCAGTATGACGGAACAGATGGTCGGCGCGTGCACGTTCATGATCCTGGGTGCAAAACTCAGAGACTTGGGTGCCGTCATAGTAGCCACGCCCAAGCGTTCGCCCTTTATATAATTGTTCGAGTGCAAGAAATTGCCCGCGGAATGCTTCTACCGGGTGATCCAAGTACGCATCGAGGATCATTGCCCGCGCCTCAGGTGAGTCCATAAAGGCAAGTGCCATCCGCTCAAACTCGCGCTTCTGTTCGAGGGCTTCTTCAGGGGTCGCTACCGTCACGACGCCTTCGAGCGCCCCGTGGATCCCGCTCTGATCAAGAACGAGGTTTCTCTCGTGTGAGTTAGTAGATGGAAGTGATTCTATCGACATTTCGCTATACCCTTTTTGTTTTAGATACAACTGTTATACCTCTGGTATACGCCACTACTGAGAAAAGCGCAAGCGTTATTGTCTAGATGCCGTCTTCGTTCGTGCCGTAGAGGTCATCAACGCTGGTGATCAGCACGTCACGGGGCTTGGAGCCGCTAGCGGCGCCGACGATGCCCTGCTCTTCCATCTCTTCGATGATGCGGGCTGCGCGGCCATAGCCGATACGGAGGCGGCGCTGGAGGAGCGATGTCGATGCTTTGCCGGCTTCGACGACGACCCGGACGGCGTCCTTGTACATATCGTCGTCACCACTGCCGGCGTCGTGATCCATGACGATACCACCCTTGCCGTTGAGCTGAACCGGTTGAGCGACAATCTCGTCATCGTACTGCGGTGGTCGTTGCATACGGAGATGATCGGTGATCTTAACGACTTCGTCATCAGTCACCCAGGCGCCCTGGATACGTTTTGGCTTGTTCATGGCCGGTGTCAGCAGCAGCATGTCACCTTGGCCGAGGAGCTTCTCTGCCCCCACTTGATCGAGAATGGTTCGTGAGTCTACCTGTGAGGCAACGGTAAAGGCGATACGCGCCGGAACGTTGGCTTTGATCAGACCAGTAATAACGTCAACCGATGGACGCTGTGTCGCCAGCACCAGGTGGATACCGACTGCACGGGCTTTTTGCGCCAGGCGGACGATGAGCGCCTCAACGTCGCGGGCTGCGACCATCATCAGATCAGCCAGCTCATCGATAACGATGACGATATACGGCATGGCTTCCTCTGAGTTCTTTTGGTTGAACGTATGGATGTCGCGCAACTTTTGCTCCGCGAGCAGACTATAGCGGCGCTCCATCTCGTTCACTGCCCATTTGAGGGCGCTGATGGTCTTTTCTGGTTCGGTGATAATCGGCGTGAGCAGATGTGGGATGTCTTCGTACGGCGCCATCTCAACCTGTTTCGGGTCGACGAGGATAAGGCGCATGTCGGCTGGACTGTTACGGTAAAGCAAGCTCGTGAGCAGCGTATTGATCATGACTGACTTACCGGAGCCGGTCTGACCAGCAATCAAAAGGTGCGGCATCTTATTGAGCTCGCCGACGACGGCGTCACCGGCGATGTCTTTACCGATAGCAAACCCGAGCGGCTCAGATGTTCCTGACCATTGGCGTGAGCTGAGGATGCCATAGAGACGCACATCGGCTGCTTTTCGGTTTGGAACTTCGATACCGACGGCCCGTTGACCGGGGATCGGTGCTTCGATACGAAGCGCTTGGGCGGCGAGGTTGAGCGCAATGTTAGTTTCTAACTGTGTGATACGCGTTAGCTTGACGCCACTCGGCGGCTTCAGGGTGTACTGAGTAACTTTCGGGCCAATGTTGGCGCCTTCCATCTCGACGTCGATGCCAAACTCACCGAGGGTGTCTTGGATGATCTGGGCGTTATGTTTGACGTCACCGGCATCAGCTGGCTTTTGCTTTTTCTCGAGGATATCGAGACCAGGTGCTTCCCAGTCAGGATCGGTTGTACTGGTCAGAGCGGCCTGATCCTCGGCAGTCTTGTCGGACTGGATACTGTTACGGAGGCTGCTGAGGCGGCCTTTGTCTTTTTTATCATCTAGCTCTGCATCAACCGTTGGTACGCCTTGGTTCAGCTTGAGTTCACCGATACTCTTTGTTGGGAGCTGGGCACTGCTGGCTCTCTCGGCGATGCTCGCGTTAGCTTTCGTGAGCGGGCTGTCTTCGCGCTTGAACAAGTTTATGAACCAGTCGATAACGCTGCGCGGAGAGACGCTGAGAACGAACAAACTGGTAACAAGCAGGATGATAACGCTGATAAGTGCCCCGACGTTAGCGTCAACGACAGTCAGCGCAGCTTGGGCGTACATCCAGCCGACAATACCGCCATCCTCATGGGTAGTGCTAAAAGCGGTTGGGTTTACCTGCATCAGCTGCACGAAGCCACTGGAAACGACGATAAACAAGATGGTCGCACCGGTGACGACACCAGGGACTTTGTTATGCTCAGCCTGAAAGATCTGAATCGCCCGGTAGACAAACAAGAACGGCAAGATGAACACTGCCCAGCCGAACAATGCTTTGCCGGCATCGTATGTCGCCAGCGGAAATGCCCCGCCACTACCAAAGATGCCGAGCGCGAGCAGCAACGCCAATACGACGAGGACAACTGCGCCTACTTGGGGCCAAAAGCCTTCAGGTAGCGTATGGGTTGATGCCTTGACGGCCTTCTTGCTCTTGCTGGTGCGTTTTTTTCTTTTTGCCATATCGTAAATTCATTATAGATACCACAGCCTAACCTGTCGATATCTGGTTATGTATAAACTGTAGCATAATTTGCTACAAAATGCAAGACGCTTACGTTTTCGTGTCGTAGGCGACCGTAGCGCTGACGCCACGTATTCGCAGGCGTATCGACAGTTTAGGTCTATACGTAACGATAAGTATCACCATCAGCAGGTAGAACGAGACCCAGAGGACGTTCGCTACGATCAGCAGAACGTTACTGATAGAGATCATATACGCCAGCGATACACACTGGGCGACAAGCCAAGCCACCCACGTCGAGAGCTGGAACTCATCCGAAGCCTTTAGCCGGTATAGCTTGAGAATCTGCGGGCCGCTTGCTGCAATCGAAATAAACACTGCGATGATGTAGAGAATAGCGATAGTTGTCATTTTTTTGTTTTATACCTTGAGTTATTTATACCATATTAACACTTTTATTTTATATTGTCAATAGATACGAAAAACAGCCCCGTAGGGCTGTCTCGTTACATGAGCTAGGCTCTTCAGACTTCGCGGATGTGTTTGTTAGCTGACTCCTGGGCGAACGGTTGGTTCTTGACCTCAGGAATAGCTGGAGCCTGGACGATCTGCGGACCCTTGGCGACGTCAGGACGTGCCTGTTGGCGTTGCTGCTGCGGGCGACGGTTTGCGTGACCCTGCTGCCTGGCCTGGCCACCTTGGTTGCCGCCACCACCGACACCGATCTCGTTAATAACTGGGATAACGATTGGCGTACGACGCGTCTGGTCGTAGAGGATGTGGGTGATTTCATCCTTGAGCTCTTTTTTGAGCTGATCCATGTCGGCCTTGCGACCACCGAAACTACGGGCAACCTTTTG
This sequence comes from uncultured bacterium, assembly GCA_966211425.1. Taxonomy (GTDB): domain Bacteria; phylum Patescibacteriota; class Saccharimonadia; order Saccharimonadales; family Saccharimonadaceae; genus CBIHNH01. The sequence continues at coordinate 15,062 of CBIHNH010000012.1, read as the reverse complement.
CTTGAGGTACTGGCGAATCAAGTTCATCAGTTCTTCACTGTCGCGGAGATAGATAAAGCCGCGCGAGATGATGTCCGGGCTGGTCAGTAAACGGCCATTGCCACGGGCTACAGTCAGGACGACGACGAACATGCCCTCGTGACTCATGTGGATACGGTCTTTGAGAACAACTTCGGAGACTTCTGCACCGCTGTCATCGTACATGACACCGCCAACGGGGACACGACCGGTCTTTTTGGCGCTACCGTCGTGGTAGAACTCGAGGATATCACCCGAGTCACAGACAAAGATGTTATCCTTCGGGATTGCGCACTCTTTGTGAGCCAGCTCGGCATTGTGTACCAGCATGTGGAACTCACCGTGGATCGGTACGTAGTAGGTCGGGTTGATGGCGTTGATGAGTTTGATGTGGTCATCGTAGTAGCCGTGACCAGAAACGTGGATAGGTCCAACACCGGTGAGGTGGGATTTGCCGTTTTGAATAACGCCACTTCCCTCGCGCATCAGACCATCGACAGTTCGGACGACGTACTTTTCGTTACCCGGGATTGGGTTTGACGAGAACACGACGACATCAGAGCTTTTGACTTTGATGTGTTTGTGAGCACCAGAGGCCATGCGGTTTAGTACTGCGTTGAACTCACCCTGTGAACCGGTACAGACGAGCAGTACTTTGCCGTCAGGTAGTTTGACGAGGTCTTCCATCTTGACCACGGTGTCTTTTGGCACGCGGATAGTTCCGGTGCGAAGTGCTAGTTCGACGTTCTGGATCATGCTGTAGCCAGCGAAAGCGACCTTGCGGCCGTTCTTTTTGGCTTCGTCGAGGATCAACTGAATACGGTGGATCTGGCTCGAAAATGTTGAGAGGATCAGGCGATTGTTTGGATAAGCCTGCATGATCTGGCCGAAGCTCTCCTGGATTTCGAACTCACCATGCGTGTGGGTGCCTTCTGATTCACAGTTGGTTGATTCGTTGAGGAGCAAGAGAACACCTTCTTTAGTGGCGATCTCGGTCAGTCGCGCCAGGTCAAAAACCTTGCCGTCGACAGGCTTCTCTTCGAAACGCCAGTCACCAGTGTCGATGATGACGCCGACCGGTGTCCGAACGACGACCGCACAGGCATCTGGGATCGAGTGGTTTACTTGTACGAGTTCGATACTAAAGCTGTCGCCGAGCTGCACGCGTTCGTGCGTAGCTGGATCCATAACGTTGTACTCGGGTGTGTAGCCACTGGTGGCTTCTTCCATAGTCTTTTCGACCATGCCGAGCGTAAACTTGCTACCGTAAACCGGTGCCGGAATCTTGTGTACGATGTGGCGGAAAGCACCGATGTGGTCAAGGTGACCGTGAGTAAAGACGATACCGCGTACCTTGTGCTTGTTCTCTTCGAGATAGGTAATATCAGGCGTGATGTAGTTGATACCTGGGTAGTCTGCACCCGGGAACAAGAAGCCCATATCGATAATGATAATGTCCTGATCATACTCGATGGCCATCATGTTCTTGCCGATACCCATTTCGCCGAGACCGCCGAGTGGGATGACGCGGAGGCTTGGTCGGTTTGGGTTAGGTCGCTGCTTTTTCATGTCAGCCATGCTGAACTGACGACCAGCGTAGCCGTTGTAGGTAGATTTGTTGACCGGAATGTCGATGACATGCTGGCTGGCGCGAACATTGACGTTCTCGCTCGTGCGGCGCTGAGCCCGGAACACTTCCCCGCGACGGGTGTTCGTACTGTTGAGTACGGTGTTGTCTGATTTTTTGCGTTGTTGTTGGTTAGGCCGCTTGGACGTGTCGTCCGGCGCGGCATTTGAGAGTCTTCGTTGACCCATAAATATTTTTAATTCCTTTCTTTGATTTGATCAAAAATTATCTAATTTCAGTTTGAGCGGGTGGAGTTAGAATGGTTGCTACTCTCCTATCAAGTACCTTGAGTATAGCACACCACCCCTGTTTAGGCAAGAGCGTCATCAGCAAGCTTCTTTGCTGAGAGAAAATCATCGATCAGGGTTTGCCGCATCGAGCCGTTATAAAGCGCTGCCGCTGGATGGTAGAGCGGGATGACGAGGAACTCACTGTCGTGATAGGTCACCTTTTTTGCTTTGCCGTGCTGCTGGGAGATCTTGGCCTCAGGGATGAAGCATTCCATGCTATGCCGGCCGAGCGTGATGATGACTTTGGGCTGGATAATCTCGAGTTGGCGCATCAGGTACGGCCAGAAAGCCGCTTTTTCCTCGGGGAGCGGGTCGCGGTTGTTCGGCGGACGGTATTTGACGATGTTCGTGATGTAAACGTCTGCGCGAACCAGGCCGGCTGCCTCGAGCATTTCGTTCAGAAACCGGCCGCTAGCGCCAACGAACGGCAGCCCTTGCTCATCCTCAGCCTTGCCTGGCGCCTCGCCGATAAAAACAATGTTGGCGTCAGGATTTCCGTCACCCATAACAAGCTGCGTGGCGGCAGCTGACAACTCTGGGCATGGATTGGCCGAGGTTATCTCCTGGGCTAATCCGTCGAGCGCCTGTTGTGTGTTGTGTGTCGTCATACCGTGTTGTCCCTAGAGCGGATCAAGAAGTTTCGAGTAGTTTGTCCTCGATAATCAGCCGCAAAGTCTTTAACCGAACATCGGCCAATGATTTGAAGTAGTCCAGTTTTGCGGGAACCTCTGAGGAAAAGACTGTGTCATATAGCGACGGGAGTTCTTTGACTGTCCTGGTGTAGCGTTTGCTCGAATAATCGAAATCAGCCTGGCTCTCGGCAATATCGGAATTGACTGCTTCGATCTCGTTGCGGAGCTTGTCGTATTCGGCATCAGACGCCTGTCGCTGCTCCAGCTCGGATAGCTTTTGCTCAAAAGTAGTCTTTTTCTCGGTAAATTCCTTGAACTGCTTTTCGGTATCAGCGATGACTGACGCGTCAGTCTCGAGGAGCCTTACTCGTTTTTCAAGCTTTTTAGCGTAGTCGCTGTAGGCCGTATTGCCGGATGCTTCGAGAGTTTTGAGCGCCTCGTAACAGTTCGGGGTCGCATCTGACAGACGCTGCTTGCGATCGGTCAGGTCCGTCGTTTCGCCTATAAATATATCGGAGCAGATATCGTTATCTTTGCCACCGAACAACGTCTGTAGATCGGCATACGAACCGACGAGCGAGGCAAGATAGTCAGTCCGAGCCGTGAAGGTATCAACTACTTGCTCGAGCGTCTCGGCTACCTCTCCGTCATTTGCCGCCTTGGCATCTGAAAGAGTTTTGAGCGCTGCCCGTGCATCCGTCTCGGTCCGCTTGAACGCATCGAGATCATCCTTTGATTTTGCCTCTGCTTGGTCAACCGAGCCGGTTTCGTTCTGGTGTTTTTTGAACGTAGCTAGGTACGTGTTCACGGCAGGAGCTAGCTTTTCCTGCGTATCGCTAACTTGTTTGAGAGTAGTGTCGTTTATGGCGGCAAAGTCTTCACGCGACGGCTGTCGGAGGAGCCATACCGCTGCCGCGACGATAAGGGCCAACAGGAGAACGGCACTGATAATCAGTAATAGTTTCTTGCGACCTGGTGCGCTGGATTCATTTGGGTTCATGACTATCTCCTCACAACCGTTTCAGTAGTTTGTAGCGTAGCGAGTCGTTTGCCGATAGCCTGCTCAAGTGCGGCGTTGGCGGCGTTTACACTACTCGCCAGTTGGTTGTACTGCTGCTTTACGCTCTGCTCGTACGCCGACTGGAACGCCGCGACACGACTGTTGATCTGAAGCATGAGCGCCAAGGCCTGCAACTTAGTCGCGTTCTTTTCTAGCCCCTCTTCTGCCTTTGTAACGGCTTCGAAATGCTCTCGTTGCTCGCGGACCATCTTCTCAACCTCACCAAGCAGCGTTGTAACCTGTTTGTCGCTGCCCTGCTTTGCGTTCTCCAGCGCCGTCAGGCAGGTATCGGCGGCTTTGATATAGTTGTCAGCTAGGTTTTCTTTCGCGACGTTCAGCTTCGTCAGCTGGGCGCATGGACCGGCAACCGAGCCGGTGATGTTAGTCACGCCCGAGAGTCTTGCCTCGTAGTACGCAAAAACTGATTCGTACTGTTTCTTAAACTCGTCGAACTTGGTTTTGACCGAGTCGTCTTTCATCGCTACCGAGGACGCCATGCGTTTTAGCCGATCCTGACCAATCTTTGACTCTTGTTCAAACCGCTCCATGGCACGCTCTTTGATAGCGTCCTTCTCCTCAGTGCTGCGGTCTTCGAGGTAGGCATTTGTATACGTACGCGAATACTCGCTCAGCATATGGCCGTATGCCTCCACGGAAGTATCGAGGGCCTTGCGCTGGTTATCCAGGTGTGTGAAATCGTTTGGCCCAGGTTGAGCGACTGCGGATGAGACGGTCTTCCAACCCAAGGTTCCAGCAATTAGAACAGCTACGGCAACGATAGCGATTATCAGCGGTTTCTTGCTCTTTGCTGGTGGCTCAGTGGTAAATGTATTGTTCGGATCCAAGGCTCTACTCCTCCGTTTGCGGTATCTTCGGTTATATCTATTATAGCTTCTGCATCAGCGGCGTCGAGGCCTGGAACGAAAAACCCCGCCGATAGGTCAGGCGGGGTTTTCGGCTCTCGGCTAGTTTGCGTCCTTCATACTCAGGTTCAGACGGCCACGTTCGTCGATCGCAGTCAGTTTGACGGCCACCGTGTCGCCTTCTTTGACGACGTCAGTTACCTTCTCGACCCGGTGATCAGCCATCTGAGAGATGTGAACCATCCCATCGGTGCCCGGCATGATGTTGACGAAGGCGCCAAACTCCATGATCTTGACCACCTTGCCTTCATAGACCCTACCGACTTCTGGCTCTTCGACCAGCGATTTGATCCAGTCAACGGCTTTTTTGATGCTGTCGAGGTCAACAGCGGCGACCGTAACGAGGCCGGTGTCTTTGATGTCGATTTCGGCGCCGGTTTCGCTAGTAATCTTGTTGATTGTCTCGCCGCCCTTACCGATGATGGCACCGATCTTTTCTGGGTTAACGATGATCTTTTCGATCTGTGGTGCAAATGGGCTGATACTGAGTCGTGGCTGCGCCATCGTAGTCAGCATGTGCTCGAGGATACGAGCACGGCCATCGCGTCCCTGCTCGAGGGCTTTTCGGAGTATCTCAACTGGCAGACCATGGACTTTCATATCCATCTGCAGTGCCGTGATGCCTTCGGTCGTACCGGTAACTTTGAAGTCCATGTCCCCGGCAAAGTCCTCAGCATCAGCGATGTCACTCATGACGTACGGTGTGTCACCGTCGAGCATCAGACCCATGGCGATACCAGAGACTGGCCGTTTGAGCGGGACACCAGCGTCCATCAGGGCGAGGCATGAAGCACAAGTCGCAGCCATGCTGGTTGAACCGTTCTGGCTCATGATCTCAGTCACCGAACGAACCGCATACGGGAAATCTTCTTCACTCGGCATAACAGCCATCAGAGCGCGCTCAGCTAGGTAGCCGTGACCGATCTCGCGTCGGCCTGGAGAGCCGAGGCGGCGGATCTCACCGACCGTATATCCCGGGGCGTTGTAGTGGTGCATGTAGCGGCGTTCGCCGTCAGAAACTTCCATGGTGTCAACGATCTGGGCGTAGCTCAGTGGCGCCAGCGTAACGATGTTCATCGCCTGGGTAACACCTCGGGTAAAGATGCTTGAACCGTGCGTGCGCGGTAATACACCGACCTCAGAGCTCAGCGGTCGGATCTCGGTCAGTTCACGACCATCAGGACGGGTACTGCTCTCAACGATGCCCTTTCGAACGTCTTTGTGGAGCGCGCTCGTAAACGCGTCATCGTACTCGCCGCGAACTGCGGCGTAGTCTTCACCCTTCTCTGCCTCTAGGGCTTGGTGAAACTCAGTCTTTAGGGTGGCAATCATCGCGTTTCGCTCAGGATAGGCAACCCGAAGCGGTTCGCCCAGTTTGCCATCAACCCAGGCGTCGACTTCCTTTTGGATGTCCTCGTTTGGCAAGACGAGCTCGTATTCGAGCGCGGCGACACCAACTTTTTCAACCAGTTCCTTTTGGAGCTTGATCGCGACCTGATACTGTTCAGCCGCCCAGGCGATTGCATCGACGACGACGTCTTCAGAGACTTCTTCGGCGCCGGCCTCAACCATCATGACGCCGTTTTCGATACCAGCGACAACCAGGTCGAGATCGGATGCTTCACGCTCCTCAGGGCTGAGGAAAGCTTTGAACTCACCGTCAACGCGGCCAACTCGAAGTCCAGCGACGGGACCGTCAAACGGTGCACCGGTCAGACTGAGCGCTGCGCTCGCCGCAATCATACCGATCATGTCAGGACGAAAGCTCGGGTCCATAGAGAGAACGCTGGCGACAACTTGGACTTCTTGGCGGTAGCCTTTCGGGAATAGTGGTCGGATCGGACGGTCGATGAGGCGGCCGATCAGGATCGCTTCGTCTGATGGACGGCCTTCACGCTTGATGAAACGGCTGCCAGAAATCTTGCCAGCTGCATACATTTTTTCTTCATAATCGACTGAAAGTGGAAAATAATCCATCGCATAGGCTGGTCGACCGCCCACCATACTGGTGCCGAGCACGACGGTGTCGCCGTAGCGGACCATGACACTGGCGGTGGTACGGAAGCCAACGCGGTTGACTTCTAGGGTTAGTGGTTTGCCACAAAAATCGCCGGATACAGAGATGATCTCTTTGCCGGTCGGGTTAATAGTACTCATAAAAGTACCTCCTCATGTTTAGTGCGGAGAGTAACAGGTGTGAACGCTCAGGGAGCCCTTACATCTATCACTATCCGCGTATTTACCCTCTTAGTATACCACCCTTATAGCTTGGTAATGTCATGGAGCTCACCGTCAGCGTCTCGAGCATACACGCCTTTGACATCGCTCGCCTTGACCCAGCCCTGCTCGGCCGCGGCTTTGGAGGCTTCGATGACGTAACGGCCGCCGAGTGACATCTTTCGATCGTCAACGCCATCATTCCAATAGGTTGCATGCGTTTCGGTCTGAGCCCGCTCGCCGTTGGTCGCCGTATAGAGCCCACGGACGACGCCGGCTTCAGCCATATCCTCGATAGCCTGCCTATGTACTTGGCGGTAAACATTGTCGCTGCTCATCGGTACATCACCTTCCCCGATAAATAACCCTTTACCGTGTTTGTTGGGGTTGGCGACACCAGTCATCTCTGTATGCTCATCAGCGGCTTTGTCTAGGTCGTCACGTTGCATCGCAATGAGACAAAGGTGGCCAAGACTGCGAAGCTCCTCGGTGGTGAGAAGCTCTGACGCGCGGCGACGTTCAGGAGATTTACGGGGAGATGGCTGTTCAGCTGACATATTTTTATTTCAAGAGGTTACTAGGCATATCATAGCAAAAAACTTATGTTTTGTCAAGGTCATGGCATCAAAAAAAGAACTCCCGGCTGGGAGCTCTTTTGGTGGACTATTTGCGGAGTCCGAGTTTGGCGACGATCGCCTGATAGGCAGCGAAGTCTTTGTTCTCGAGGTATTTGAGAAGTTTCTTGCGCTTGCCAACCATCTGGATCAGACCGCGACGAGCCATGTGGTCGTGCTTGTTGGTCTGGAGATGCTCAGTGATCTCTTTGATGCGCGCCGTCAGCACAGAAGCCTGAACCTGTGGAGAGCCCACGTCAGTCTTGTGCGTCGCGACGTCAGTCATCGCCTTGGTTTTCGCGTCTTTCGTAATCATCTGGAATACTTTATCAGATATCGTGTCTTATGACAACCTCTGTTTAGGTCCAAAGTTCAGTATGTGAGTCGTTGATCTTGGGTCTCGCCTTATGCTCAAGCCCAAGCCACTCCGCTTGGCGAGCGTTATCGTCGCTTCGCATCACATTTACGAGAAGCCCATAGGTCAGGCGCGCCGCTCGAAGTAATAACGCGTCACGAGGATTTTCCTCGGGAAACTCATATCCCCTGAGAAGTGCATCACTTAGCTCGGCGTGTCCGCCTACGTGCTCGACCTCTGTTTGTAATGCATTTATGAACTCAGGCATGAGTTTGTGAGCACGGACAAGATACGGCTTACTGCCGTGTATCACCGCATTATCGAAAAGGTCAGCCGATGCGTCTGGCACACGAGGCGGCGAACATAGGGTCAACGAAAAATTATTAAACCCACGCTGATACAGCAGCTCGGATTTTTGGTCATCCGTAAGATCGATACCATCATGGTGAGCTCTTAGGATTTGGCCGTCGAGCCAGTTCTTCTTTTGTTCATCGTTCATATGTATCAACATGCGTTGGATAAATACCTCATGCCCGAACATCTCGTCTGCGTGCGAAGCGCTCAGAGACCCGTCAAACATCTCGGCAAACTTAGGTCGCAGCGCCAGAGAGGACTCATCATCAGGCCACCCTACGCCTTCGACAACTGCCTCTTCGGCCAGAGCTAGCTTGTCAGGTGCAATCTCGCCGAGACGTCCGAGTGTTAGCGGTTTACCTGCCTCTGCAAACCGATCAAGCAACGATTCGTGTCGCAGTAGCTCAGCGAGTAGGTCGAGCTGCTCAGGCTGAGGTATACGCTCCGGTGGAGAGAGTTCATTCATCATTGTATTATAGCATTTAAGCTATTTATTGTCAATCTGTTATGTTCATTGATTCGAGCGTCTTCGCATCGGCAATATCCCACTTTGAGATGGATGTTCGACGCAACTGTACGCAATACGCCCCTGTTCCGAGTGCGGTACCGATATCCTCGGCAAGCGTGCGGATATACGTGCCGCTGCTGACGTGAGCGCGGATACGAAGTTCGGGATAGCTATAGTCCACTAGCTCAAGTGAATGGATCGTGACTTGGCGCGGCGGTATCTCGACCGTCTCGCCCCTATGCGCGAGCTTGTATGCCCGCTGACCGTTTACCTTGATGGCGCTGAAGGCCGGCGGTATCTGGGTGATAACCCCCGTAAAGCCTTCGAGAACCGCCTGGAGAGCCTCATGAGACGGCACAGCACTAGAACTCTCAGTGATATCCCCTTCCGTGTCACCTGTCGTACTCGTCTGCCCTAGACGGACAGTCGCCTCGTACACTTTGTCGAGTTTGCTATAGCGCTCGGCGTTTTTGCACTCCTTACCAACCACCAGAATCATCAGGCCGGTCGCAAACGGATCTAAAGTCCCCGTGTGACCAACCTTGACGCGCTTACCCGCTTGCTGGGTCAGTACACGACGAATCCGCGCCACGACACCAAAACTGGTCATGTCGGCCGGTTTATCGATAAGAAGTATTCCATCTTGCACGCCCTCTAGTTTACACTGAGGCTATGAAAAAGGTTATTTTCGGTATCTTTGCCCACCCCGACGACGAAGCATTCGGTCCGAGCGGTGCGCTGCTCATGGAAACCAAGGCCGGCAATGACGTCCATCTCATCACCCTAACACTGGGCGACGCCGGTACGAACCCGGATAACGTCCCTGATCTTGCCGCCGTCCGTGACGGTGAGTGGCGCGAGGCTGGCAGCCTCATGGGTGCCAAGAGCATGCATTTCCTCGGTTACAAGGACGGACAGCTCAATAACCTCGCTATGCTCGAGATCCACGACAGGCTACTCACGCTTATTCGTGACATAGTGAGCGGTGAAACTGAAGAGATCGAGATCGAACTGATGTCGATGGACACCAACGGCATCTCTGGGCACATCGACCATATCGTTGCCGGCCGCAGTGCGTGCTATGTGTTTTATAAACTGAGAGAGACAGATCAACGAGTTACCCGTTTACGACTGAGTGCCATCCCCAAAAGTTATCTACCAGGATCAAATACGCACTGGCTCTATATGGACGCTGGGCGCGAGGACAGTGAAATCGGCGAAATCACCGATGCAAGGGAGCACCGGGATGAGATCATCGCCATCATGCGTACGCATCACTCACAGCGTGGCGACGGCGAAAGCCACATCAAAAACAGAGGTGACGATATCGGCCTCTGTCACTTTATCGTCCTTTACTAGGGCTGACCAGGAATCTTGAACTGACCAGGGTCATTTGGAGCCGGCTGTGTTGGTTCACTCGATGGCTGGACTGGGAACGAAGGATCGTTCGGAAGCGTCGAATCTGGTGATGCACTGTCCTGCGTAGGCGCTGGGGTCACTTCCTCGCCTGGTAACGGTGGCAAGGTTGAGAAATCAGGTAGCGGCGGCAAGCTCGGAGGCATGGGCACTGCACTTGCTGGCTGAGGTTCAACCGGTATCGGTTCTGTGAATGCCGATGGTTCGCCGACCGGTGCTGGCACCGACTGATCGCTCACCTGGGGTGAGTCATGCTCAAGAGACAGCGCTGGAACAGCTCCGGCACTATCGAGAGGTTTTCCTGCTGGATCGAATGGCATCGATGCAAGCGCCGCGTCGATAGCTACGCGCGCGTCTTCGGCAGCTTTGCCCCTGGTCTGCTCATCGATATCTGCCAATGTCGGGAATGATGCAGGTGGTGCTGGCACCGGTGCTGGCTCAAAGCTCAATGCTTCATCGCTCGTGCTCTCGATCGGCTGTTCAGCGGCGGGCGCTGACTCAGGGACGACGGCCGCTGGAGCCTCTGGTACCGGAGCGTCGAGAACGACTGGTGCCGGAACATCAGGAACAACAGGAGTTTCCGGAGCTGATCCGTCATGGCTCAAGATCTGACGGTTTGTACTCATCTGTTCTTCACGGCGTTTTTCTTCTTCGGCATCACTCGCCGTAGCGTTTAGCGTACCGCCAAATGTCGGCTGTTCGGCCGTCTCATCGGTCTGCCATGTACGATGTTCCTGTTTGATGATCTGTGGGCTATCAGGTTGTGGGGCTGGTATAACGGGCTCAAGAGCCGGCGCTTCCAGGTCTTTGGCCGCAGCATCGAGATCCTTTTGCAGATCATCAACTGAGAGTGTTGGCGCAGCAGGCGCAGTGGTCTGTAGACTCTCGGCAAGCTCTTTTTCGGCTTCCTGCAAGGCTTCTGTGCCCGCGTCAGGCAGTGGCTCAGCGTCTGGTGTCGGCGTGTGTGCAATCTCTAGCTCACCGTCGGGTTTAGGGGCTGCGACCTTTTGGGATTCACCTTCGACGAGATTTGTCGTGCTGTCCGTGCTTGATGTCGCCGGTACAGGCACGGCACCGAGTTCGTGACCTTCCTCGAGCTTTGCAGCAATCAGCTGCTGGTTTGCACCTGCGGCCATCAGCTGGGCAGCCATGGTCATAACCTTTGGCGACGTATGTTCGTTTCGGAAGCGATCGGTGCTGGCCACGATACCGGTGAGAACGGCGGTGGCAATCTGCTGATCAAGGAGACCAGACTGGAGCGCTTCGCTCAGGCTCATCAACATCTCACAGAGGCTACTGGCGGACGTGTCCATCCAGTCAACCGAGCCGAGCGATGTTTCGCCGTCAGTAGTATTGATCGTCATAACGGTCGCATCGTGCAGGATACGGCCATGCGCAGTGACAGCAGTATCGAGGTCTTCGCGCTGCTCTACCCCGAGCGCAATGATCAGCTCAACGTTAAAATCACCTTGCGAGAACTTGAGATCACTCTCGCTCAGAACGGTTTTATACGGCGTGATAAATATTCGAACGACATCATTTTCTACCTTGTAGCGGAGTCGGTCGGCCTTTTCCTTGTCGAGAGCGATGATGAAATCACGCAGACTATCGACGCTGTTCTCAAACGTCTTGTCTGGCTCCAAAAAACCGATTGCCGGTGGCACCTGTCCGCTAAACACCGCCGTAGCGTGTTTATCTAGGCGATTGAGCATCAGCGTCAAGCTGAGTGCAGCAGAAAGCGCGTCTACCGACGGGTTTTTGCCGACCGTGACGAGGATATTCGTTGAGCTTTTGATTTTCTCAACGATCTGTTGCTTTGCGTTCTGCTCTGTTTGCATCTGTTTTGTCTTTTGATATTTTTCGTGTAAGTAGACTTCAGGCAAATCGTACCATAAGCAGCATGGGGTCGTCAAGCATTTTACCGAAGGGGTGCACCTTTACAGAGAGCCCTTTTTTCGCTATAATTTGCCATTGATTGTTTTAACAGCTTTAACTGAAGAAAAAAGGAATATATCAGTGCCAATCATCAAGTCAGCTATCAAACGCATGCGCCAGACAACCAAACGTCGTGCACGCAACGTCACTACTAAGCGTAACCTCAAGGGAGCCGTCAAGGCTTTCCTCGCGAAACCAGACGCTAGCGGCCTCAGCCTCGCCCAGAGCGAACTCGACACTATGGTTAAAAAGAACCTCTTGCCGAAGAACACCGCTGCTCGTCGCAAAGCCCAGCTCGCACGTGTCGCTAAAGAAGCAGGTGTAAAGCCTGCTACCGGCACAAAGAAAGCCGCTGCAAAACCAGCTGCAAAGAAAACCGCTGCAAAGCCTGCTGCTGCTAAAAAGCCAGCTGCTGCAAAGAAACCAGCGGCAAAAAAGGCTCCAGCCAAAAAGCCAGCTGCAAAAAAATAGTTCTTATCTCTCAATAAAATACCGCTCCCATGTCGGAGCGGTATTTTATATGTGACACTACCTGCTGCTGAGCAGAGTGATCTCGAGCTGGCGCCACGGTTCAATCCCGCTCGTTTTGATCCGTTCATCAGCGTGAGCTAGTCGTTCGATCAGTTTTTCGATACGAGCCTTTCCGAGCGTACGGGCGACAGTCGAGAGCTTGCGGACGACGAATGGATGAAGACCCATCTCTCGTGCGACCTCATCAGGACGGCGCGAACCGGCGCTCGCGATCGCAAGCAGCGCAAGCACCTGTGAGCTCAACAACCCAAAGAACTGGTATGGATCCTCACGCTCCCGTAGCAGTGCGAGGAGTTGGTGGATCCGCTCCTCTTTGCCAGAAAAGACACTATCGAGCAGCTCAAAGGCAGTCGCCTCGGGATACGGCTCGGTGATATCCTGGATTAACTCGCGGGTAATCGACTTTTCACTAAGGAGAAGTTTGTCCAGTTCACTGCGCAGCCGCCACTGGTCGTGACCGACGTAGGCAATCAGGTACCGAACTATGTCCGACGATAGCTCCGCGCCGTTCGAGCGAGCGTGCGTCTGTAACCAGTTCTGTAGCTCTGCGTCACTCAGTTCGCTGTGCTCATGGACCGTACCGTGCTTCTGGAGTAGTTTGTAGGTCTTGGTTCGTTTATCGGGGCTTGGTTCGACCAGCACGATATCGGTCTCGGCCGGAACACGCTCTATCCACTGCTCCAGTTCGCCCCAAAGGGTTTTGTTCTGCGTAGCACCACGGATAATGACAAGTCGGTTCGCAGCGAACAGCGTCGCCCCCATAAACAGGTCTGGGAGCCGCCTCGTCTCGAGCTCGGCTGCATCATACGCCTCCGCCTCACCGTCAAACGCATCTACCCGCTCACGTAGACGCTGGGCTGTCATGTAGCTGTTTGGACCCGTTAAAAGAGTGATCATATGTTTCTATTCTACCTGACAGACTGGGCATGTGTGCGTTCCTCGACCAGCAATGCGTGACTTTTCGATCAACACATCAGGGTGACGAGGACACGCCAGCCCTTCCCTGCGAAAAACTCGGGCAAAGTCGATATAGCTGCCTCGTTTGCCTTCGGCGTTTACGTAGTTCTTGTCGGTACTACCGCCCTTTTCGATGCTCAGTGTTAGCACGGTTCGGACTTCATCGAGGATAGTCGAGAGCTCCCTATCCGTCACATCCCGAACGCGCCTAGCCGGATGGACGCGCGCGCCCCACAGCGCTTCGTCGGCATAGATGTTTCCGATGCCAGCAATCACGCTCTGATCGAGCAGTGCCGCCTTGATCGTCGTGCCGTTGCGATGTCGTATCCGCTCTATAAAATCTGTATGCGTTAGTTCGCCCTCGAGCGGCTCCGGGCCGACGCGTTTCATAAAATCAATGTTTGGCACCTCGATCGTCGGATACAACCGCACCCAACCGAACTTTCGCTGGTCATTGAAATAGAGGTGGCTGCCATCGGTAAAGCTGAAGATAACCCGTGTGCTCCGGTCCGGTAGCTCGCCGATCAAACTATCGTTCGGGTGCCCTGCCCCAAAAACTTGTTCACCGCGGTAGACCAGCTGCCCAGTCATCTTGAGGTGAATAACCAGCGTGTACTCAGTATCGAGATCGATCAGCAGCACCTTGGCACGACGTCGCACATCGGTGATGGTCGCCCCTACTAGAAAGGCGTCGACATCCCCTGGTGCGTTCGGAAAGCCCTTTGGCGTGTCGTGACTGACCGAGCCGACCTGCTTGCCGATAACGAGCAGGGAAAGTCCTCGACGAACGGTTTCTACTTCTGGAAGCTCAGGCATAAGTCTAGTATACCTGTCGAGACAAAACGACTACCAACTGAAGGCGTGTTTGATACCATCAATAACGCCTTGGCCACCTCGAGTTGATTGCTCAAGCGTCGGCCCGCTGCTGCTGGATGCGGCTGTTGTTACTTCCGGTAGATAGGCATAGCTTGAAAAAGCGTCGCCCTCAGAGTTAGCGAAACGCAGGCAGTAAGTCGTGTTAGCTGGGGCTCCGTTGTCTTTGAGGGAAATGTCCCAAAGGCCTCTATCGTCACCCGAGATAGCAGTGGTGTTGGTTATAACGTCGACGATATCGTGATAGGTTTGCGCTACATTCACTCCTCCGGCAGGATCATTGGCGTCTGGAGCAACCGCTGTCTTACTCGTCACAGAAGCATTGTCGTGTAGCGCAATAGGCGTTGCGGCAGTTATAGTAGCAAAACCTGTCTGAGCCGCACATGTGGCTGCTGACTTTTGAGCATACTGAAGGATGAAGCTAAGGCGGGATGTATTGACACTCAATCGCTCAATAATATACCTACTTACCGCTACGGGGCTAGGTTGACTGCCAGCAGTAGGACCATTACCAAGCTGATCATATGCGTCATTTCCCCAGCAATAGACTTGGTTGTCGGAGGCGATGACGCAGGCAGTAAATGCACTAGCTGATATGTTGAGAACTGTTTTGCCTGATAATTTTCCGCTCGTGTCAACTGCCACAGGACTCGTTTGGCTGCCAGTAGCGGGGCCGTCGCCTAGCCTTCCGCTACTGTCATCTCCCCAGCAATACGCGAGGTTGTCGGAGGCTATGGCGCAGGTGTGATAAT
>CBIHNH010000011.1:0-21391 GCA_966211425.1 uncultured bacterium | reverse complement strand
GACGCTCACGTAGCCTTTTCGCCTGCTCCGTTTTGCCTGTTCCGTCATGACCTTCTATGACGATGTACTTGCCGGCTTCATTCATCTGTATTCATGCCTTCAATGTGAGGCAAGTCCTCGATCACGTCCTTGTACGATTTCGGTAGCATGTCAGATGGTTTCCAGTTTGCCTTCACTGCATCGAGATCGTGAGAACTAGTCGTTTGGTATTTGCCGCTGAGCTGGGAGTACTCACCTTCCACTAAGCCGGTGTGATGAAAGACGAGTTGCGCTATTCGGATACCGATAGGGAGTACGACGTATTGTTCGTTATGGTTCTTGATCTCCATTGTCCAACGATTTATGTAGCCAGGGTCGCCCCAGCCAGCGTCCATACAGACGACGATACCGTTTCGCCCTGTGGTGCTGCGAGCTTGCATGCTCGTGGTGCCTTGTTTGATACCGATAAACTCATGCGTGTGGGCGAGGATACGTTCATGCGGGCGCAGAATAATTACAGGATGATCCTCTGGTACATTGCTAATTGCGGTGATCCCAAGGCCTTTCATGACGCGAGAGTGCTCTCGGAGTGGCTGCGCACGCATGACTTCTCCAAAATGCTTCTCCACTTCGTCGGCGTCGTATGGGTTGTAGAGCCTGTTTGAGTATTCGTTGCCTGATTTGTAGAAATATTCGCCGAGCAAAACGTCGTAGCTGCTGCCGTTTACGTGACTGGGGTTATACGGATCTATGACTATATTGCCCGACGCTACGGCCGCCTTTATCTCGGTGTTGCTGTATACCCCCATGGTTCTCCTTCTCGATCAGATTGTCCCTGTAACGTTACTATGAATTGTATCAAACTATAAGTTGTCAGTGAGTTGACCCGGTGGGTCGGTCGGGATCGAGACGATCAACCGAGCCAACCCACCGGGATGATGTGAACGCTAGTTCATCCTTTTTCTAGACCGCGATCGGTGCCTTGATGCCGGGAGCGGGGTCATAGTTCTCGACCTCGATGTCTTCGAGCTCGAACTGATCGATCTCGGTGACGCCTGGATTGAGCTTGAGTATTGGTAGCGGTCGCGGGGAACGCTCCAACTGGAGACGCGCCTGATCCAGATGGTTCGAGTACAGGTGCGTGTCGCCACCGGTCCAAACGAAGTCTCCGACTCCGAGACCGGCAACCTGCGCCACCATGTGCGTCAGCAGCGCGTATGAGGCGATGTTGAAAGGCACACCCAGGAAAACGTCGCAGGAGCGTTGGTAGAGCTGGCAGCTCAACTTGCCTTCCGCGACGTAGAACTGGAACACCGCGTGGCACGGCGGCAGAGCCATGTGATCAACGTCGGCCGGATTCCACGCCGACACGACGTGTCGTCGTGAGTCGGGGTTGGACTTGATCGCCTCGATGACCTTGGCGATCTGGTCGATTGACTCTCCGTTCGGAGCCGGCCATGATCGCCACTGCTTGCCGTAGATGGGCCCAAGGTCACCGTTTGCATCAGCCCACTCGTCCCAGATGGTGATGCCTCGCTCCTGGAGCCACTTGACATTGGTGTCCCCTTTCAGGAACCAGATCAACTCGCCGAAGATCGAGCGAGTGTGAACTTTCTTCGTCGTCACGAGTGGAAACCCCTCGTTCAGATCAAATCGCATCTGGTGACCGAAGATACTGAGTGTGCCAGTACCGGTCCGGTCAGTCTTCTCGACACCTTCGTCGAGAATCCTCTGCATCAGATCTAGGTACTGTTGCACCCTAGACACCTCACTCTCAAGGAGAAAAGGACAAACTCTTAATGTTCGCCACCTAAGTAGTGATTATACCTCAGGGCAACAAAAAAACCGCTACAGGTAGCGGTTTTTTGTATAGATTGGATCTCTAGAGAGAGCTCTGGTCGACCTTGATGCCAGGGCCCATCGTTGTTGCGATGTTGATGCTACGGATGTAGCTACCCTTGATGCTTCCAGGTTTGACTGAGTTGAGGCTGTCGAAGAACGCGCGTGCATTATCAACGAGCTTTGTATCTCCAAAGCTTACCTTACCAACGCTCAGGTGAACGATAGACTGCTTGTCGACACGGTATTCGACACGGCCGCCCTTGGCTTCTTTGACGGCTTTCGCGACGTTGGTTGCGACTGTTCCGCTCTTTGGGTTAGGCATAAGACCGCGTGGACCGAGAAGGCGTGCGTATTTGCCGAGCTTTGGCATCATCTGCGGAGTAGCTACGAGGATGTCGAAGTCCAGCTGTTCTTTTTCGAGAAGCTTCTGAACTGCATCTTCACCAGCAACATCTGCACCAGCCTTGGTAGCTGCTTCTGCTTCATCTGCAGGCACAAACGCCGCAACACGGACAGTCTTGCCGGTACCGTGAGGCAAACTGACGGTTGAACGAATGTTCTGGTCAGCCTGACGTGGATCAACACCGAGTACGACGTGGACTTCAATGCTGGCGTCAAACTTGCTTGGGCTGGTTTCGGTTGCGAGCTTCAGTGCTTCTGCGAGCGGGTAAAGCTTGCCCTTTTCGAGCTTCTTAGCGACGTCCTGGTACTTTTTGCCACGGCGTTCGAGCTTTGGACGCGCGACAGGCTTTGGACCTTTTTTGATGTGAGATTCTGCTTCTTCTGATTGAGGAGTGGTGTCGCCTGATTCTTTACGGGCTTCCTTCTCAACCTTTGCTTCTGCTTCCGCCTGGGCTTTTTCTGAGCGCTTACCGGCTTTTGCGGCTGGTTTTGCCTCAGTCGTTTCGGCTTCAGCTTCAACTACCTGAGCAGTTGGGCCAACGCCTTGGATTGCAGCTTCGATCTCTGCGATAGTATTCTTTTCGCTCACTTCGAGCTTGAGTTCTTTTGCTTTTTCAAGCAGATCGGCTTTCTTTGCCATGGTAGGTCTCCTTTGTGGTGCGAACGTCCGCCGGCTGGCAGACTCCCACAGATTGATTTATAAACTAGCTTTCGACTTCGACGCCCATGCTACGCGCGCTCCCAGCGACAACCTTTACGGCTGCGTCGAGATCGTTTGCGTTGAGCATGTCCATCTTTACTTTTGCGATCTCTTCGAGATCAGCACGTGAGATCTTACCGACTTTTTCAGAGTGCGGTTTGCCGGAACCTTTTTTGATACCGACTTTTTCACGAATAAGGTCGTCGACTGGTCGTCCGAGGCAGTTCCAGGTAAACGAACGATCCTCGTACACTTGGATGTGAACGATAACATCGTTGCCTTGGTATTCTTTTGTCGCTTCGTTGAACGGGTTGATGAAATCCATCATATTCAACCCCCACTGACCGAGGGTAGAGCCTACTGGAGGACCTGCGCTGGCTTTACCGCCTGGTACACGCAATTTCAAATTGCCAATTATTTTCTTAGCCATATATTTCCTTGATTTATAGATTTACTGCATTAGTTGAAGCGTTTGCAGTGCGTAACAGTAGTTATTATAGACGATAACAGTGGTTTTATCAAGACAAGCAGTTATCGCCTGCCGTATCATGGGCGGCGTTTCGTTCAACATATCTAACGATACCGAAAGCGAGGCGCGCAAACGTGATGTCTTCTTCGATATTACCGGCAACACTATAGAACTCTTTTGTAGCCACCTCATCCGAGAGTTCTTTCGCTGCAGCGTACTGGTCATGCATTACGCTGTGAGCTTCATGAGCACGATACATCCAGTCAGAATACTCAGCGCGATCATCTGTCTTAGGTATACCTACCCAAGAACGCAACTCTTCTGGGCTCATTTCCTCCAGTTCATCTCGAATCTCTGGTGGCAATGGTTGATACCCAGCTCGCTCAACCATGTCTTAGACTTTCTTTACCTGCAGGGCGTCGAGTTCTACTGGTGTATCCCGACCGAACATGCTGACCATGACGCGAATCTTACCCTTGGTGTTGTCGATCTCGCTGATCGCACCATCGAAGCCCTTGAACGGACCGTCGGTGATATTGACGACTTCGCCAACCGTAAAGTTGATAAAGTGCTTTGGATCTTCGACGCCCATACGCTTTTTGATCTTGCTGATTTCACTGTCATGCATAGGTGTTGGATCGGTACCTGAGCCGACGAAACCGGTCACGCCTGGTGTGTTTCGGATGATGTACCAGGCGTCTTCGGTGAGTTTCATCTCAACGAGAACGTAGCCCTGGAAGATCTTCTTTTCAACGATCTTGCGTTTGCCGTTCTTGATCTCGATCTGCTTTTCTTTTGGAACCAGTACATCAAAGATCTTATCGGCCATGTCGACGCTGTCAACACGCTGCTTGATGCTTTCGGCGACCTTTTCTTCGTAGCCAGAGTATGTGTGTACCGCGTACCATGCCCGTGCGCTGTCGTATCGTTTAGCGGTTGCCATTATAGAATCACCTCCTTGAATAGATAGCTAAACACCCAGTCTAGGCCGACGATGAGGCCGGCAAAAAAGAGTGAAAAGATGATGACGGCGAGCGTCAGACTCCAGGTCGAGCTGCGGCTCGGCCAGTGCACCTGTCGGAGCTCAACCCAAGCTCCCGTGAAATAACCACCTACTGCGCGGAACGGCTTGCTCCATTTGGCAGGTTTGCGTGTTCGCACCACTTTTTTAGTGGTCTTCGGCGCTGCTGCTTTCGACTTCGTTTTCGTCGCCACCTCTGTTGCTCCTAGCTTTACATTAAAAACAGCCTACATGATTTGTAGGCCAACTGCTGTCAAGTATGCCCGGTTTTTACAGATGAGTCAAGCTTTTGGTTTTGAAGGTTTGTCCTGTAAGACAAAGCTGAACGTTGAGCCGTGATTTAAGCGGCTCGTAACCTCTACGCGAGTTCCGAGTTTGTGCATGAGTTTTGTGACGACGTACAGACCGAGCCCAGTACCAGACGTTTCACGTGTCCGATAATCTTCTGAGCGGTAAAATTTCTCAAACACCCGTTTGAGATCGGTTTTGCTGATACCTATCCCCGTATCGACGACCGCAAACTCAATATCGCTGCCGCGCCGCGACAACCGCAAGGTGACAGAGCCTTCCGCGGTGTACTTTATGGCGTTCGTTATAAAGTTTTGTAGCGCCTCTTCGAGATAGAGACGACTTGTTGTTAGCGTGCCGAGTCGAGTGCCAGCATCGATGTTAAACCGCAAACCTTTTTTTGATGCCGACGGCTCAAAGTTTTTGTACATCGCTTCAGCGAGCTCTTTGAGGTTTATTTCTTCTGGGCTGTCGCCGACTCCTTGCTCTGCACGCGAAAGAGTACCGAGATCGTTGATCATGTTAGAGAGCATGATGATCTGGTCGTGCGCGGTTGAGATGGACTGTTTTAGCTTGTCAGGGTTTGCTCCCTTCTCCAAAAAGTATTGCAGGTTCGACAGGGTACCTTCCGTGATGGCAACAGGAGTGCGTAACTCATGGCTGACTACGGAGATGAACTCATCACGCTCTTCTTCGAGGCTCTTTTCTTTCGTGACGTCGCGGGCGATGCAGACATAGTTCTCGTTACCGCTTTTATGGGAAGCGGAAAAAGCGGTTTGGGTTTTGTTGACGCTTATCCTGAGTCGGATCTCGTCGCCGTCGGCAAACTTCAGGATGAAGTCGTCCCGCTCAAAGTTCGGCGAATCTTTTATGAGAGAGCGAAGCTGCACTGGCTCGCCATCCAGCCGCTGCAGCGCTAGAACATCATCGATGTTCTTTCCGCTTAAACTATCGTTGGTGTCTACGAGGCTAAGTAGAGCGGCGTTATATATCCTGATCGTTCCGTTGCCGTTTATTGTGAAGATTGCCTGCGACGCTCCGTTGATGATCGTCAGTAAGGCTTCTCTCTGTTCTTTTTGTCTTGCCTCTGCGGCGGCAACTTTTTCCTGCTCTTTAAATTCACTGCTCCTCAGCGTCGAAAACATGACGGCGAGCGCCAGGATGAGTACCACGTACAGCGCGGCCTGAACGCTCACACCGACAATATTTCCTTCGCTGATCGCTAGATACGTAGTGATCGTCGCAACTAGTAGCAGATAGCTGAGGAAAGCCCAGCGTCGCCCGAAATACATCAGAGTAATAACAATGAGCAACAGCCACGCCAGAGTCGCGGGACCTAGGATTCCAAAAATGAGCAGCAGACCACTAGCAAGGAGCACGTGATGAAGGATCAGATAAAGTATGCGTATCCTTGTCGAACGCTTTTGTGTCACCGCCTGTGTGATTATCGCAGTACCCGTTATGGCGGCAATACCTATAAACGCTTCTTGCGAAAAATAATGCGAGCCGGCGACGTAGCCATCACTGATAGCAAGACCGTACGCGATCATGAAAAAGGGTATCGTAAAGACAAGCTGATCGATGACGCGTCTTAGGCGTACGTTTACGGTATAAGATTTGCCCACCAGTTCTCTTTTCATAGACTGTTCTTATACTAGCAGATTGGGCTCATGGTTTTTAACATTTTGCGATGAACCCGAAAATCCGGCATGCAACCTTCGACTACCTCCCAGAATTTTGGGCTGTGGTTCATCTGTTTGGTATGGGCGAGCTCATGGATGAGAACGTAGTCAATCATCTCAAGCGGCAGGTTCATGAGTGCAACATTTAGTGAGATGGTTCCACTCGCAGAACAGCTTCCCCAGCGACCTTTTTGATTTCCGAAACGCTCTTTGGTGTAACTGAACCCATAGGTGTTCGCCAGATAACGTAGTCGTCGCGGGAGATATGCGGCCGCCTCACGCCGCAACGCCTGCTTCACCTGAACTGATACATAGTCATGCGCCAGGTCACTATGGCCGCGGTGATTTTCTGGAAGTGTGATGTCGATGGTTTGGCCAGAGATTTTTTTGCGTGGAGCTGTGATGTCCGAGTAGGAAATCTGGAGTCGGTGCGATCGGCCGATCATCATACCATCATGATAGCTGACACGCTTTGCTTTCTGGGTAGCAACCATTTTACGAATCTCTAGGCGAGATGAATCCAGTAGTTCTCTCGCGAGATATAGGGGGGCACGTTTTGGAAGAGTTGCCCGAACCGCGCCATCCTCGGTAACGCGTATGCGGACAAAATGCGCCTGCGCACTGCGTCGGTACGCGACGGGACCGAACTCCGGATCGTTGATGGTGGAGGCTGTTTTTTTAGTTGATGGTGACGCTACGTCGTCGCGGTTGAATATCATTTGTATCGCTTGGTTGATGAGGATCATTATCGTCTGTGCGTGTTAGTCCGGGAGTGACTTCATCACGAGGAGCTACGAGTTTTTTTAGCACGACACGTGCTTGGGTGCCGAAGGTATGCTTACCGCTGATTACGACCGTGTTTTCAGAGGGTTGCGGCGGTGTCAGTTGTTTACTGAGGTGTGAGAATACTTCAGCTGACATCGGGCTGTTGAGTGCGTCACCTTCTCGTTTTGAGTTACGTTTGACTGACCTATTTCGGCTGGTTGGTTCGTCTGTTTGCACCCAGATAGTCATCGTTCCATAGCCGTGGTTCTTCGCAAGCCTCTCGACGCCACTACGGGAAATACGGTTGTTGAGGCTTCCATCAACGATAATCGTCTTTTGTGTCTTGAGCAGTTCGCTTATCTCGTTGTTTACGAGAACGCTGACGCGCGCATCTTCGTCCGGCCCATAGGTAGAGTCAGGAAACATAGCATGACGAATATAGTCGGTGCTAACCAGTGGTGCGGCGAACATCGTCGAGAACTGCCTAGCAAAAAAACTTTTTCCTGAACCCGGGATACCGATGACCATGATAACGAGCGGACGGGCGAGACTGAGTGACTTCATAGAGAATAGTATAGCAAACTGATCTGTTTGATTGCCTTTTATATATTTCTCGAGGTATACTGGGCTGCGCAGTACTCTATAGGGGAGTAGCTCAATTGGTAGAGTAGCGGTCTCCAAAACCGTTGGTTGCAGGTTCAAGTCCTGTCTCCCCTGCCAAACAAAACGCCCGATAACACATCGGGCATTTTGTTTGGCTTATGCTTTGCATATCTTACCTCTTGATGAATAATCGGATACATGACCGAAGCAGTAAAGCGACCATATGTTGGAGTGAGTGGGATTGTTTCTCCTGAGATGGAGTCGTCTTTAGAGGCGATCGCAACGAATGTAGGCCTTCATGACAGCTCCCGTCTATTGGCGCTCGGTGTTAAAGCGGTTCACAAGACACAGTTTCTAGATACTGAAAATAAATACGGCCCGGAATGGTACCCAGTCGGCGAAGAGGCATTTCGGAATGCGCTCCGCCACGACCGTCCGAATGCTGATACGATTGCCGTGGCTCAAGCGTATCTCGATGTAAAGCATGTCGACTCAGTGCAGTACCGGCAACAGTTTCTCCAGAAAATCGTTGACCGAGGCGCGCCGTGGCTTCAGGCGATTCAGTTCGATATGCTTCCTTGGCACAACAACAGCGACACCCTACGCTTCCTCGAAGAAGTAAAAGATAAAAATGTCGCAGTGTTTTTGCAAGCACATAAAAGCGCTATGGAAGAGCTTGGTCCAAAGGGTGTAGTACGAAAGCTCGGCAAGGCCGCACACCTCGTAGATTATCTGCTGTTCGACTCATCTCATGGAACGGGAAAACGATTAGACGTATCGGCGCTAAGACCATTCGTGGCCGAAGCCTATGAGCAGTTTGACTTATCTCAAATAGGCATAGCCCTCGCCGGTGGATTAAACGGCTCAGTTGTTCGCGAAACTCTTCCGGAGCTCGTGGCTGATTATCCTAGCCTGTCTTGGGATGCCGAAGGACAGCTGCACCCAGTTGATTCGGACGGCAGACGACCGCTTGACCTACAGGCAGCAAAAGGGTATCTTGAGGCGTCATCGGAAATACTTGCCCAGCAGTAACTACTTCTCTTGTCTGCCCATCTTTACGGCGCGCTTAAAGCTACGCTCTGCGGCATCGTCGGCGTAACGAGCGATCGGCGGACGGACGAAAGTCTTTGGTCCACGACGACGTGCGTCGAGTTCGAGTAGTGAGTCAATAAAATAGTTCTCCATCAGCCACTCGCGACCCGGTGGCATTTCACCAACGACAGTAAACCAGTACAGCTTTTCGCCCCACTGTTCCGCCTTGTCGATCTTCGGTTTCTTTACAACCTTCATCGTACCGGTCGGCACGGTGTCAATGGCTTTTTCGATCAAGTTTCGTCCGACACGCTCGTTGTTAACAAAAATATCGACTGCGATCGTCCTCAAGCCTCGTGGCGTGACTTTGACGCCGTGTATATGTTGGTTGTGCATCCAGATGACCTCGCCGTTAAGACTGCGGAGTTTCGTTGACCGAAGCGTCATGCGCTCCACGACGCCGGTTACATCGAGAAAGGGTTCGACCCGAATATAGTCACCGACATGAAACCACTGCTCGATGATCATCGCAGACCCTGAGGTGAGATCGCGCAGGATCATACCAACGGTTCCACCGGCAAGTACGATAAAGAACGCACTCGCTCCGATTGCCGCCGTGCTCGCTGATGCAGTTGGGCTGACTAACTTCCAGACATAAAACGCTACAACGCCGACGATTAGTGCGCGGATAAGCGCGATGGCGACACTGAGATACGTTTCGACACGGCGCAAGCGGATCTGTCGTTCGGCGTTGTCGGTCGAGTCTGCGCTGACCGCCACGAACTGTGCGATGCGAACAATAACGAGTGCGATTATCTTACTAAACCAATAGGCTGCAAGCAGTGCGAAAACGAGCAGAACAACCGAGCGAAGCGCGTTCGGTTGGGTGATGAAATGCTGAACTTCCTCGAGTATTGTTTGTGATGTCTGCTCCATGGCCGCGTCTTATACTACAGGAATAAGTCAGCTTTATCTAGTGAAAAAACTGATCGAGTGAAATAACACTACAAAATACGAGGAGCACCGTGAGTGACCAGCCAAACTGATGTCGTGACCACGCAATAATACCGCCTCTGGACTCGGGCGGAAGCAGGCAAATATAGAGCCAATACGCGCCCGAGAGTATAAGGACAAGTGTCGTAAAGAGGCTCGCACCAGTAAACCCAAGTAGCGCAGAGAATACGATGAATAACGAAACATAAAATACGATCTCGCGCCGTGTTGCCTGCTCGCCTTTGACGACCGACAATACCGGTACTTTGGCGCTCGCATAGTCATCGCGTCGGAATAAAGCTATGGCGTAGAAATGCGGCATCTGCCAGGTGACCATGATGAGATAGAGCACGAGAGCGGTCATATCAGCTTGTCCAGTAGCTGCCACATAACCGATCACGGGCGGTGTTGAACCAGAGATTGTACCGATCAGCGTGCCGTGAACTGTAACACGCTTTGCGTAGGTATAGAGCAGTGCATACGCTATGTGACCGCCAAGTGCGAACAGCATCGCAGTGAGGTTGGTTCCGAGCAGTAACACCGTGAGACCGAGACCGAGTAGGAGTGTCGCGAAGATGAATGCCCGGAGGGGCGATATCACGCCGCTAACAAGCGCTCGTTTTTGTGTCCGTTTCATCACCGCGTCGATGTCTCGGTCGAGAATGTTGTTGTAGACACAGGCCGATGAGATCACCGCTCCGATACCGATAACTAACGCGAAAAATGTTATGAACGAAAATGAACTCCCTGCGCCAAAGAGATAACCGGCAGCTGCTGCGATCGTGTTACCGTGAACGATGCCTGGCTTCGTGAGGTAGTAATACGCCCGCAAACGATTAATGCTGGTGCTGCTCGTGCTCATTGACCCGGTATATGCCTTCTTCTTGTTGTATATAGTTCTCGACCTCATGTGGCATCATGTTGTAGTTGAGGTTATACATGATCCAGATAGAACCAAACGCGATAATACCAACCACCATCAGCATAAAGAGGAATGACATCGTGTTGAGCCGTGGCTTCTTCTCTTCACCGAGGTGAAAAAAGAACAGCAACTGGACGATCATCTGAGTGATGGCGAGCGCCGCGAGGATAAGTACCATCGTTTTTTCGCCGTAGGCGATGCCGCCAGACTCATGCTGGAGTATCGTGACCGCGAAGGCCCCTATAGTTAGGATGAGTGAGAGAATGAAACCGATGAAATACATGGCGTACGATCGCTGCTTTGAGGGGGATTGACTCATACGACTACTCCGAACAGATAAACCAGGGTAAAGATAAATATCCAGATGATATCAAGGAAATGCCAGAACAGGCCAAACAGCGTCATACGTTTTAGAAGCGTCGGAGTGATGCCCTTACGTACCAACATAGCACCGAGTACGATAATCCACAGCAGACCGACGGCGATGTGAAGGCCGTGTGTTCCCACTAACGTAAAGTAAGCTGACAAGAAACCACTGCGATCCCAACCAGCTCCTTCGCCGACTAGCTTGGCAAACTCAAACAGTTCCATCGCGAGGAAGCCAGCTCCGAGAGCGAACGTAAACGCGAGCATGGTCGCAACCATTCGTTTGTTGCCGAGGCGGGTGCCGAGGAGCGCAAGACCAGAAGTTAATGAGCTAACTAGCAGCAGCATCGTCTCAATAAAAACAAAGTCGAGATCAAACAGCTCAACCGGCGTTGGACCGCCAGCCGTACCGGTGCGTAGTACCGCGAATGTTGCGAACAAACTTCCAAACAACACGCAGTCGGTCATCAGATAGATCCAGAAGCCGAGAGCTGTCTTGTCGAGCTCCTCTTTGTGTGTCGTGGCTACGGATACATCACTCATGCGACACTCCTCTCGTGCTCGCGAATCATTTCTTTGGTTACGAGGTATTCAGTATCTTCATCGGCAAACCGTATCAGGATCGCTGTCATCATAGCGATAAAGCCGAGACCAGCAAGCCACCAGATATGCCAGATAAGCCCAAAGCTTGCTACAGCTGCGAGAGCAGCGATGATAATGCCGTAAGGTGTGTTTTTCGGTAGATGGAACTCACGAAACACGCCGTCATCAACCGAGCGGCTTGCTTGTTTTGCTTCCCAGAAAGCATCGCGTTCAGTAACCGTTGGTGTGATGGCAAAGTTATAGTACGGCGCAGGCGAAGGCGTCGACCACTCGAGGGTTCTCCCATTCCATGGGTCCCCTGTCGTATCGAGGTTCTTTTTGCGCTGAATAATGCCGACGAGTAGCTGTAACACCAGAAATGCTGAGCCAAGCATGATAATTGCCAGTCCGATACCCGCAACTATGAATAAGCCTTGCCACCCGAGTGATGCATCGTAGCCGTCCAAGCGGCGAGTTGCCCCCATGATACCAAGAATATAAAGTGGTCCGAACGCGCCGATAAAACCGATTATCCATCCCCATACTGCCGCCTTACCAAAGAACTCGTTGAGGGTAAAACCAAATATCTTAGGGAACCAGTAAACCAGCCCAGCAAAGAAGCCGAAGACGACCCCGCCGACAATCATATTGTGAAAATGTGCTACTAGGAACAAGCTGTTATGCATCTGAAAATCTATCGCTGGGATAGCGTGGATGACGCCGGTACTACCACCGATAGTAAACGTCACGACAAAACCCATGAACCAGTACATCGGACTGGTAAACCGTACACGGCCCCGGTACATGGTAAAGAGCCAGTTAAAGATCTTGACGCCCGTCGGGATCGCGATAATCATCGTGGTGATGCCAAAGAAGGTGTTTACGTCTGCGCCCGCACCCATCGTAAAGAAGTGATGGAGCCAGACGACGTAGCTAAAGAACGCAATCGCCATCAGCGCGACAACCATTGAAGTGTAGCCAAAAAGTCGTTTGCGTGAGAACGTCGATACCACCTCCGAGAATATACCGAACGCCGGCAGGATCAGGATATACACTTCAGGGTGTCCCCAAGCCCAGATCAGGTTAATGTACATCATCGGGTTGCCGCCCATGTCAGAGGTGAAGAAGTGCATGCCCAGCAAACGATCGAGCGAGAGCATGCCGAGCGTTGCGGTAAGGATTGGGAACGAAAAGATCACCAGCAGCATTGCAGCGAGAACGCTCCAGGCAAAGATTGGCATTTTCATGAGTGTCATACCTGGTGCGCGCATCTTGAGTATTGTTACGATAAAGTTAACGCCAGACAGTAAACTACCGATACCGGCCAGCTGGAGTGACCAGAGCCAGTAGTCAACGCCAACCCCCGGGCTGTATTCGAGACCAGAGAGCGGTGGATAGGCTAACCAACCAGTAGCGGCAAATTCACCAACAACCAACGATAGATTTGTCAGGGCCATACCCATAAAGAAGAACCAGAAACTAACAGAGTTCAGAAACGGAAATGCGACATCCCTGGCGCCGAGCATCAGAGGTAAGACAAGGTTTATCAGGCCAAACATCAGACCCATGGCAACGAAAAAGATCATGATAGTTCCATGCGCCGTAAAGACTTGCTGGAAGTGATCGGAGCTGAGGATACCTGTCGCATCACCGACAGCGGTGGCTTGTTGAATACGCATCATGATGGCGTCACCGAGACCGCGTACCAACATGATAACCGCAACCACGATGTACATAACACCGATCTTTTTAGCATCGAGCGACGACAACCAGCCGTTATAGAGCCACTTCCATCGCCTCAGGACCGTGAGTAGGATGATAACGGCTAGTGCGCCGCCGACGATAGACAATGCTCCGCCCATCATGATTGGATCATGCGGCAAATCATCAAAGCCCAGTCTTCCGAGCATATTACTCATCTCCCCCGGTCATATGAGCATGACTATAGCGGGAAAGGACACTGTCGTACAGAGCATGGTCACGCAGCTGAAAATACGTCACAGGGTTGTCTGTAGTGGGTTTTCGGAGTTCTTCGTACACGTTCTTATCGAGAAGACTCTCGCTCCTAGCTGCCTTGTCGAACCATGCCTTCAGTTCGGTTTCATCCATTGCCCGGGCAGTAAACGTCATCGACTTATGGCCCTCGCCGCTAAGATTGGCAGAAACGCCTCGATAATCGCCTGGTTCGTTAGCTTCGAGATGCAGTTTTGTGCTCATGCCAGACATTGCGTAGATCTGTCCGCCCAGTTGTGGGATCCAAAATGAGTTCATCGGTGCATCACTGGTGATCGTAAAAGCGACCGGACGGTCAACTGGCATAGCGAGTTCACCGAGGCTTGCGACACCTTGTTCAGGGTAGATAAATAGCCAACGCCACTGCAGAGCAATAACACTTACCTGAAGCGTTGGCTTGTCGGACTCAATAGGACGGTATGGATCGAGACTATGAGAGGTTTGCCATGCGACAAACGATAAAACGGCAACGATTGCGATCGGGATACCCCACCAGATAGTTTCCAGCCGATGGCTACTCGCCCAGTTTGGTGTGTATTTAGCCTTTGTGTTCGACTCGCGATAGCGCAGGGCGACAAAAAACAGGATTATAAACACGGGGATTACGACGATCAGCATAATACCGACGACAAGATAGAGGGTGTCGCGCTGAGCATCCGCGATGACGCCACGGGTATCGATCATAGGCATAGAAGCTCCTTGTGAGGCGATAACCATCAGAGCAACCACTCCGATCAGCACGACCGCAGGAACCACAATCCCCAAAACCCCCAAGACCTTTTTTCGCATAGTTCTATGGTTTACTATACCAGCCGTAAAGCATTTGCGTAATACGGATGTTTTGCAGCGAGGCGCTCTATCTGATAGCATAACTAGCATAAGCTCATAAGCAGAAAGAAACAGAAACTATAGTATGCGTGTCGTGATCGTTGGTGGTGGTTTTGGTGGGGTCAAGGCCGCACTGGAGCTAGTAAAAGATAAAAAAGTTTCAGTCACACTCGTTACCGACAAGGATCATTTTTTGTTCTACCCTGCCCTGTATTCGACCGCCACGGGTCGTAGCTGGCAGCAGTCCGTACTGCCTCTCAGTGAGATTTTTAAGAACGATCGAATCAAAGTAGTTCGAGATTCAGTCGTTGGCCTTGATACTGTCCGGAGATTTGTCGTTACAACACAAGGTCAGGTGCACTATGATCGGGTTATTTTTGCGCTCGGAGTCGTTACCTCGTACTTTGGGATTGCTGGGCTCGATACCTACAGCTTTAGTATCAAGTCCGCTACCGAGATCGAAAGGTTCAAAAAGCACCTCCATGACGAACTCACGAGCGAGCAACGTCTGGACAAGAACTACATCATCGTCGGCGCGGGACCAACCGGTGTCGAGCTAGCCGCTTCATTGACCGGTTACCTGAGACGGATCGGTAAACGTCACATGGTGAAGAACTCCCGCATACGACTATCTCTCGTTGAGGCCGCGCCCCGGGTGTTGCCACGTATGAGTGAGCGCTCGAGCGCCCTGATCACAAAGCAACTTAAAAAGGTCGGTGTTACCGTAATGACCGGCAAAAAAGTCGAGTCAGAAGATGATGACAGCATCATCATCAGTGGTACGGATATTCCGAGCAAGACTGTGGTCTGGACCTCGGGCGTAGCGAACCATCCGTTTTTTGCAGAGCATAGCGATATCTTTAAGCTCGCACCAAACGGGCGCGTAGAGGTTGATTCGCACCTCAGGGTTGATAAACACATTTACGTTATCGGAGACAACGCGAACACGCCCTACACTGGGCTGGCGCAGACGGCGATACATGATGCTCATTTTGTCGCCAAGGCTATCCGTGCAGATGTACGTAACCAACCACTACCAGAGTATAGGCCACGTAAACAGCCAGTTGTCGTGCCAGTTGGAGAAAACTGGGCATTGTTTGAATATGGTCCTCTGCGTTTTTCAGGCTGGTTGGGTTCGCTCGTGCTACGGGCAGCTCATCTTATGGGTTACCTCGATTTTTTCCCAGCCACGACCGCAGCGAGGATCTGGTTATCCAGTGATGAGCATGACGAGGCATGTTTCGTCTGTAAATACCGCTTCTGACCCCTGAAGCTTGTTTTTGAATCGGCGCCTCGATATACTAAAGCGTAAGCATAAACATGAGTGGGGGTGGGCGCGAAGAGTATTCGTGTGGTACAAAATGAAAATATTGATGCTCGGCTGGGAGCTTCCTCCCTATAACAGCGGCGGATTAGGCGTCGCTTGTTATCATCTCGCGAAAGCTCTTGCTGCCGAGGGCGCTGATATCGACTTCATCCTTCCACCGAGTGCTCAGTATGATGAGCCCGGTTTCATGAACGTTCTAAGACCAACGTCTACCGCCAAGACGTATTCTTTCACACCCGGACACAACCCATACACCGATGATCTCGTCACGGTACGTGAGCTCCAGGTCGAATACGAACGGTTCGTTGAGGAATACGTCACGGTCAACAAACCGGCTGTCATTCACGCGAATGATTGGTTGACTCTGGGTGCTGGCTTACGAGCCAAAGAACGCACTGGCGTTCCCCTGATTGCGCACGTTCACGCCACCGAGTTCGATCGTTCTGGCGGTAGTCATGGCAATCCGATGATTCATGAGATCGAAGAACAGGGATTGTTAATGGCTGATCATATCGTTGCCGTCAGTAACGCGACTAAACAGACGATCATCAAGCGCTACGGTATACCGGCGGACAAGATCGAGGTGATCCACAACAGCTCAGAGGCTATGGTGCCGCATACGACGGAAATGATCCAGTACCGTTATATCGAGAGTCTCAAGAGTGAAGGTTACATCATCGTGACGACTATCGGTCGTCTGACAGTGCAAAAAGGCCTCACATATTTCTTGCATGCGGCCGCGGCAGCCCATAAGAAATATGAACGTTTCGTGTTTGTGATTTGCGGAGACGGCGAGCAACGAGGCGAACTTATACAGCTTAGTGCGGACCTCGGTATAGCTGACTCGGTGCTTTTTACTGGTTTTGTTCGCGGAAAAGCCTGGCGGGATATGTACAATCTCGCAGATGTTTTCGTCATGAGTTCTGTCAGTGAGCCGTTTGGGCTAACCGCACTCGAAGCGGCTCAGCACGATACTGCGATAACGCTGACTCGTCAGTCGGGAGCAAGTGAAGTGATTCGCCACACATTGAACTATGATTACTGGGACGTCGATCGACTCGCGGATCAGTTGGTTAACCTGGCACTATCCCCTTCGCTGCGCCAGGATCTCTCGGAAAACGTCCGCCGTGAAGTTAGCCTGCTCTCTTGGAAGCGTGTTGCGGAGCAGTTCATGAATCGTTACAGCACCCTCAAAAAGGTTAGCGCATGAGTGGGCGGTCAATCATGCTCTATCTGCACGTTCATCAGCCCGATCGCGTGAGCCCCTATAGCGCTTTCGATATCGGTACGCGCCACGACTATTTCCGCGATAATGACGCCGTCAGTAACGAGGCGATATTTCGTAAAGTAGCCGAGAAGTCCTACCTACCAACCAACCGCATGCTCCTTGAGCTACTCAACACCCAGCCAAAGTTCTCACTATCACTCAGTCTTACTGGAACATTCCTCGAGCAATGCGAACGTTGGGGCGCGGACGTGCTTCGAAGTTTTCAGCAGCTCGTTGCGACTGGTCGTGTCGAGATCGTGGCCGAAACGTATCATCATAGCTTGGCATTTTTCTATAGTCGGTTTGAGTTCGAAAAGCAGGTTTTGATGCACCGCGAGAAGGTTCAAGCCCTGTTTGGCGTAAAACCCCGGGTGTTCCGCAACACCGAGCTGGCGTACAACAACGACCTGGCGCAATGGGCCGACGAGGCTGGTTACGCAGCTGTGATCGCCGAAGGTTGGGATGAGGTGCTCGGTTGGCGCAGCCCAAACTATGTTTACCGTCCGGTTCGCAGCTCACGAACGAGACTGCTACTGAAAAATTACCGCCTGAGTGACGATATTGCGTTTCGTTTCTCGAACCAACACTGGGCTCAGTGGCCGCTGACTTCTGAAAAATATATCGGCTGGCTCGATGCTATTGATGAGCGTGAGCCGCTGATCAACCTATGTATGGACTATGAAACATTCGGAGAACACCAATGGAAAGAACATGGAATCTTTGACTTTATGCGCTCGTGGATCCCTACGTGGCTTGAGAATGATGATCACCAGTTCGTGACCGCAACTGAGGCGGCTCTCGGTAATGAGCCTGTTGATGAGGTATCGGTTGAGCGAACTGTCACGTGGGCTGATACAGAACGTGACCTCAGCGCCTGGCTGGGCAATAGCATGCAGCAAGAAGCCCTGCGTCACCTCTACAGCCTAGAGGAAGATGTTTTGCGCACTCACGACCTCCAGCTGATTGATGATTGGCGCAAACTGCAGACATCCGACCATGTTTACTACATGTGTACCAAATGGTTTACCGATGGTGACGTTCATGCTTATTTCAGCCCGTATAGCTCGCCGTATGATGCCTTTATCTACTTTATGAACGCCGTGCGTGACCTACGTTTCCGTTTGATGATCGCTAATTCGCAGGAGGATAACTAACATGTCTCGACCGATCGTACTTAGTAATGGTCATATGCACGTCGGCCTCAATACCTTCGGTCTCGTCCATGACTTTTATTTTCCGTACGTTGGTCAAGAAAATCATGCTGCAGCAAAGCATCTTCGTCACCGCATCGGTATTTATGTAGACGGACAATTTAGCTGGCTTGACGACGGTTCGTGGCAGTTCAAACTGGACTACTACGGCGACGTTCTTGTTTCGCGGATCATCACGACAAACCAAAACTTGCAGGTAAGACTTGAGTTCGATGACGCCGTTGATAGTGATCTGAATGCGTTTATGCGCAATATCCATGTCATCAACATGGCAAACGAAGTCAGAGATATTAAGCTCTTTATGCATCAGGTTTTTGTCATCAGCGACTCAAACGCGAGCGATACAGTACAGTATGTGCCTGGTGATGAGTCATATATCATGCACTACAAGGGTCACCGAGTGTTCTTGGTTAACGGTGCTTACGATGACGGGTCTGCGTTTGATGACTATAGCGTCGGTATATTTGGCCGCGAAGGAAAAGAAGGCACTTTCCGAGACGCAGAAGACGGCGAGTTAATGAAAAATAACGTCGAGCACGGAATGGTGGACTCGGTTATGGGCTTTACGCTGACCGTTAAAGCAAATAGCTCACGACGAGTACACTACTGGATAAGCGCCGGGAGATCAGAGCGCGAAGCAAAGCGGATCAACGATACCATTAAACAAAATGGCTTGCTCCATCATGTGCTCGCGACAGCCAACTGGTGGTCAAACTGGATAAAACCAGCTAAACAGTTAGCAGAAAAATTGCCCGAAGAGTACCGCGATAGCTTTATCCGATCATTACTTATCGTCAAATCACAGATCGACTCACACGGAGCGGTTATAGCTAGCACCGATACGACCATGCTTAACTACTCGCGTGATGCCTATGCGTATTGTTGGCCGCGTGACGCCGCCTATGTGCTCTGGCCGCTGCTTCGGATCGGTTACACCGAAGAACTACTGCGATTTTTTGCTTTTGCCCGGCGCGGACTGGATGATGGTGGCTATCTCGGCCACAAATACCAAGCGGATGGCTCTCTTGGGCCCTCATGGCATCCCTACATCCAGCCGAACGGTGACGAAGCGCCACCGATCCAGACCGATGAGACTGCGGGCGTATTGTTCCTGTTCGGTCAGTACTACCGCAAGCACCCTGAGCCAGAGCTGTTGACGAGTTTCTACGCGACGCTCGTAGAGCCGATGGCTAACTTTCTAAGTAGCTATGTCGACGAAGATGGCTTGCCTCTTCCGTCCTATGACTTGTGGGAAGAAAAATACTTAACAACCACCTACACGACGGCACTTACATACGGCGCCCTGCTCGAAGCTGCCGGGCTCGCCGAACTCGCGGATGACGACGCAAGCGCTATCCGATGGCGAACTGCTGCGGAGCAAATGGTGTCGCATGTAGATACGTTCTATAACAGCGAGCGTAAGTATTTCTATAAAGGCTTTGTATCTGTCGATGGTGTTCGTACCTATGACTCGACGATCGATAGTTCGAGCTTGTTCGGAGCGTTCATGTTTGGCTTTATGCGTGGCGATGATAGCCGGATGAACGAAGCTCACGAAACACTAAAAAGTACGCTCCTTAGCGACGGGGCACGCGTTATTCGCTACGAAGACGACAACTACTGTCGTCGTGATGGTGAACCGAGCAATCCATGGCCGGTCACGTCGCTATGGCTTGCTCAGTTTGAACTCGAGCTTGGTAACGAGGAACAAACCAAAGAGATCCTTGACTGGGTTAACTCATGTATGTTCTCGACCGGCGTCATAGCCGAACAATACGGCAAAAATAACGATCCGCTTTCAGTTGCTCCGCTCACCTGGTCTCACGCCGAGTACCTGAATGTTCTGCTGGATATGATAACCGACAAAGAGAGCGAGAGATGACTTTACTGAGTGGTTTTTCCAAAGTTTTTGGCAGTCAAGCGGCGATATACAAATACTTTGCCAACAAATATGACCTGGTGTACTTTGGCCGCCTTCACCAGCAGGACGACGATCAGCGGATCGTTCGAGGCATAACCGTCTCTGCTCAGCACAGTGATGAACACTACTGCGTCGGCACGGTTCACGGGTATGATGTCGTTCTCCTCAAACGAACTGATAGTCTATCGATGATGAACTCCTCGAAAGTCGAGAAATACACATGGGTGATCATGCAGTTCGATCTCCATGCAAACTACGACCTTCCACATGTGTTTTTGGACGGGGGTCATCATAACGAGGCGTTTTACCAGACATTATTTATCAAGTTCGCTCGGCTCATGAAAGTTGATCGATCGCTTTTCGGTGAAGATATGTCAGCATTTACGACCCGTTTTACTGCATACACCCCGCCGGATTCACTTGATGACCTGCCCGTGCTGCTCGCCGGTGAAGTCGGGACGACGATGGCACATCATTTTGCACATCTTGATTTTGAATGGTTCCAGGACCGTCTGATCGTCTATAGCACTGGTCATATGCCAACCAAACATCTACTGGAGCACATGCTTCGTGCTGGCCTATGGATGGCACGAGTACTCGACGAATCTAGCCAACAAAAAATACCCGCTCAGCATGGAGCGGGTATCGTAGGAGAGGCAAAAAACTAGCTTTTGCGGGCTTTGACTTCGTTGCGACCAAGGTTCTTCTTGGTTTCAACGTAGAGTTCGTGTTTGCGCGTGACCGGGTCGTATTTTTTCAAGCTGAGTTTCTCGGTCGTGTTCATCGTGTTTTTGACCGTGTAATAACTACGATGACCAGAGGCCTCGCTAACGAGTCCGACGAGCTTGCGCTTTGATTTGCTGTTCTTTGCCACTTTACTATGCCTTTTCTTTACTTGGTACTACTATCCACATGATGATGTACGGCAGGAGACCCGGGAAGCCACCTGGAAGCAGTAACAGTACCGCTATGAGACGTACGATCGTCACATCTATATCAAAATATTCGGCGATACCGCCACAAACACCAGCTATTACGCGTTGATCGGTGCTTCGATACAGTTTCTTGGTCATAATTATATCAGTTTAACCCTTATGTGTAAATGGAGCCACCTGTGAGACTTGAACTCACGACCCCTTCCTTACCATGGAAGTGCTCTACCACTGAGCTAAGGCGGC